>CAZAMA010000065.1:0-15774 GCA_964485645.1 uncultured Acidimicrobiaceae bacterium
CAGGTGGTGCTGGTCACCTTGACGAGCACCGGCGGGATGAGGACGAGCCCGATGATGACGTGCAGAGCCACGAAGCTGCCTATGCGCGGGAGGGTCAGTCCCTCGAGGAACAACAGCACGAACAAGACCGCGGCGGCGACAGCCGTAAGACGCTCGTTCGAGGCAGAAGGAGTGCGGTCGGATGCTTCCACTCCGGTCGCCGCAAGGCGCACGACCAGACCCCTGAGCTCGTCCATGGGAGCCGCCTGCACCGCTGTCGCGCCGACCCCCGCCGAAGACGCCGCGGTTGCCAGCTGACGGTGGTACGAGCGCCAGCGGTGGACGAAGAACGTTGTGATCAACCCGACAGCGACAACCGCCAGTACATATCCGGCGTCGCTGAAACCGCTCACTACCTGGTGCCAGCGACTACCGACCCCATAGCCGATACCGGCCATCACACCGTCCCAGAGCAGGCTGCCGCCGGCAGTGAGGAGCCCGAAGCGCACCGCCGGGACTTCGGCCACGCCCGCGGGCAACGCGACGAAGTTACGAATGACGGGGATGAGCCGGCCGCCGAACACACCCCAGCGCTCGTGGCGCCCGTACCACGCCTCTGCACGGTCAAGGTCGTGATGACCGAGCAGGACGTACTTGCCGTACCGGTCGACTATCGCCCGTCCCGCGCTCCTCCCAACCGCCCACGCAATATAGGCGCCGACGACTTCTCCACCGGCTCCGACGGCGATCGCGCCGGCGAGGCTCATGTGCCCGGTCGCGGCGAGAACACCGGCAAAGCCCATGGTCAGCTCGGAGGACGTCGGGATGCAGCAGGACTGCGCCACGCACAAAAGGAAGATCGCCACGTAACCGAACGAGCTGATGAAGCCGGTGGGAGAGAGCAGAGCCAGCACAGTTAATTTCCTAGCCGAAAGAGCAGGCGGAACGAACCGCGCAGCAGAGCGGACAGATCGACCACCTCATCTTCTCACCTGTGCCCTGACCTACTGCGGCCCGGCTGTCAGGTCTTACGGCGGCCCCGGCGTACGACGGCGATAGCCGCGACGACCAGCGCGACGACGATCGCGAGCTCGATCAGCTTGACGACAAGGCCCACCACGAAGCCGAATGTCACATACGCGACGATCGCGACGACGAGCACCACGCCGGCGATCCTGGCCCCGCGAGCAAGGCTCACGCCGCCGGATCTCTTTCGGGGTTCGAGCATCTCGGTTCCTCCTGACCTGCACCGTAGCCGCCCCAGTCGACCGAGCGTATGCGGTCGCGTCCACTCCGCCCGCGGTGCTCGCAGCCGGCGCGTCACCTACGGCCGCTGACTCATCTAAAATTCCGACTCACCAATCGGCAGTAGACATCGACCTGGAGACAGATTGCCTCGAAAAGTGGTCAGACGCAGAGATCCATGGCGCACCGCGGCATCCTCGGCTCTCGCCGTCGCCGTCATCGCGCTAGCCATCGTCACTGGAAGCCACCCGGCCCTCGGTGCCACAAAGGAGGCCGCACGACATCCTCTTTCCAGCTCCAGGGCACCGAGCATCACCGTGGCTGTGGTTCGCGCCGAGTCGGCGGGGCGATCGAAGGCAGCGATCGCGCCAGAGCATGCGCGGCGCCTGCGCGTGCGGTCGATAACCCCCTCTCCAGGGTCCCGCTCCATCGGCTACATGGCAGCCTTCGCCGTGCGCTTCTCCGACCCCATTGCGGCCAACTCCCGCCTGCCACGCTTTGTGCCGCCCATCGCGGGCGCGTGGACCGGTACCGGAACAGACGTCCTCGCCTTCCACCCGCGTGGCAATTCGGTTCCGTTGGCGACAGAGAGGCTGGTTGTACCCGGAGGACGCCATGGCACCAAAGCCCTCGACGGGGCAACGCTCGCCGCGACCGTGAAGGCGACGTTCACGGTCGCGCCAGGATCCCTGCTACGACTCCAGCAGCTGCTGGCTGAGCTCGGCTATCTCCCGCTTCGTTTCGTACCAGCCGGATCAGCCGGGACTCTGTCGACCGAGCGCGCGCATCGCCTCGTGCCACGAAGCTCACGCGGTCAGGGGGTTGCGAGAGGATCTTCGTCACTCAGAGTCCCCAAGCCGGGGCCGACAAAGGTCGAGGGGCCGACGGTGGCAGACGAGATACCCCTCAACCCGGTTAGCGGCAAGTTCAGTTGGCGATTTCCCCACATTCCCCGCTCGCTCGCAGCTCTCTGGTCCAAGGGCCGGCCGAACGTCATCACGACAGGGGCGCTCATGCAGTTCGAGGCAGCTCACAGCCTTCCCACCGACGGCACCGCCAGTGCCGATGTCTGGAGGGCGCTACTGCATGCCTTTGCTCACCGCCGCTTGGACAAGGCGCCCTATACCTACGTCTATGTCTCAATGTCTGCTCCTGAAACTTTGAGCCTCTGGGTTGACGGGAAGGTGGTGTTCCGGACGCTTTGCAACACAGGCATTCCGGTATCACCGACCGCAATCGGTACCTGGCCGGTTTACCTGCGCTACGTCACAACGACGATGAGCGGCATCAACCCGAACGGTACGCCGTACGACGACTCGGGAATACCCTGGGTGAGTTACTTCAACGGCGGCGATGCGCTACACGGCTTTCTCCGGTCGCAGTACGGCTTCCCCCAGAGCCTTGGGTGTGTGGAGATGCCTTTCGCGTCCGCCGGCGCCATCTACCCGTGGACACCGATCGGAACCCTTGTGACGATCCTGTGAGGTGCTGACTCGACCTCTGTCGAGGGGACTCACGGTCCGCTGCTCGACCAGATCCCGAACCGGCCGGACCAAATCACCCCCGGCTCGAGGACGATGATCGACTCGCCCGTGCGCAAGGCATTCGGCGGGCAAGTCATCGGTTCTATCGCGACGGCCCGACGACGCTCGCTTGCACCAAGGGTATCTCCCGTGTAGCACATCACATACGGCCAGCTCGAGTCTGCCCACAGTCCGACGACGAGACCGTCGTCGCGCGTGAGCACGGCCTGCCAAGCGGCGCCGCTGGGCATCTCCCCGTCTGCAGTCGCACCAAGGTCGCCGAAGCAGTCGTCAAGATAAAGCCCCGATAACGAGCGACCTCCTGCGAGGTCTCGCCCGAGAGTCCCGGCGGCTTTCCAGCGTCGGGGAAGCCCGCGGCTGTCGAGGACCAGACGCCGCCCGGCCCCGAGCCTGATGGTGCAGGCGTCGAGGCCCGACGGTCCAGCTGCGAGGTAGGGGTGAGCTCCTATCCCGAAGGGCGCCCGACTCTCGGAGCGGTTATGAGCTCTCAATACGACGACGAGACCACCGGGTCCCACTGTGTACTCCGCTTCGAGTCGAAGGCGCCAGGGATACCCAGGCTGGGGAGCCAGCTCGCACGAGAGCGTGGCGCGGTCCTCGGTGTGCTCCTCCACGTCCCAAAGGAGCCACCGCACTAGACCGTGAATGGCGTTGTGTCGCCCTGGTTCATCGAGGGGAGCGACCGCCGCGGTCGTCTCAAATTCGTACCTGCCATCCTCCAAGCGATTCGGCCACGGCGCAAGCAGCTGACCACGCCCGCCGCTCGCCATCGACGATTCCTCGTAGCCCCAGACGACGGGCACCCCGTCGAAGCTCAGCGCACGCAGCCCTGCGCCGACTTCGGTTACAACGGCCTCTATGTCACCGCTCTTTACGACAAGCTGCCGCCCTGTCGGTGCAATTCCTGCGAGCGGCCCCCCGGGAGCACCAACCATGGATCGCTATCGTAGGGGCGCGCCGGTCTCCGCCCCGGGCATTTCGCCGAGCATCTCGACGAGGAGGAAGCGTGCGGGTCCTGCTGACAAATGACGACGGCGTGAGAGCACCTGGTCTGGCTCATCTCGCTCAGGCGTTGCACGGCCGCGGCTGGGACATCACCATCGCTGCCCCCTTGGCCGAGGCGAGCGGCGCCGGCGCCGGTGTCGGACCCGTGCACACCATGGGCGAAGGAGTCCCAGTCGAGCAGCTGGAGCTCGCCGGGCTCGAAGGCATTCCTACCTTCGCCGTAGCCGGCTTGCCGGCCCTAATAGTCATCTCGGGCTGCCTCGGGGCCTTCGGGCGAGCCCCCGACCTCGTCGTCGCCGGCATCAACCCGGGTCGCAACGTCGGGCGCTCGACCCTCCACTCGGGAACGGTTGGCGCTGCGCTCACCGCCGTTCACTTCGACAAGCGCGGCCTCGCCATGAGCATCCAGTCGGGACCTTTCTCGTCATTCGAGTCCGCCGGCGAGAGCCCCGTACATTTCGCCACCGCCGCCGCGGTGGGAGCTGCCCTCGCAGAGCGCATAGCCCTTGCTCCCGTCCGCACGGTGATCAACTGCAACGTGCCGAACCTGCCCATCGGAGCCCTGCGGGGGATACGTCGGGCCCATCTCGCCCGCTCCGGGCTGATCAGGTCAGCTCGCCTCGATGCAATCTCGGCGACTCGGATGCAACTGGAGCTGGGCTTCGATCACCCCGAGGAGGGTGATGTAACCGACGAGGCGCTATGCGCTCTCGGGTACGTCACCGTGACGCCACTCGCGAGCGTCGCAGAGGATATTCGTCCGGATGTCTCTGAATCCTTGGAGCGCACCATCGCCGAGACCTCTGCCGCGCTCGGGGCAGCTGCTCGGACCTGAGACGGCGCGAGAGATGACCCAACGACCCGAGCGCTCAGCCGTCGCCTAGGCAGGCACCGCCCGTAATGAAGCGTCGGTCTTCGGGCTCGCGCGCAGCGCGGACGTTCGTTACTGGTGTTACTACTGTTGCTCGTGTTGCTAACGATATTTTTGGGGTTGATGTTGAACACAAATATTTCGCCGCATTATCCCTGCTCAGCGGGGTTTCGACCGACAGATTTGTGACAATTGCCTGACTCTTCTTGCCCGTCGCCAGCGGGTGTGGCTATGGTCTTGAGTCACAACCACTGTCAAAGACGGACCGTGTGACGCGTCCCGGTATCGAGCCACCAAGCACGACAGGCTCGATCCTTCGGAGGCTGAAGTCACGAGTCGTATGCTGACGGCCGTCGCGATAGCGCGCCGACATGCACGGCCGTCCTGAGTTCGTACCGCCCAAGAGGCCGAGAAGGAGCCGCACACAGCACTCACCACAGGGCCGTCCCCGTCTGCACCTCGCATGGAGACCAAGTGGCCTCCCGGCTCGACTGCCCTTCCGGCGTCGCGCCACGAGTCGCATGCAACGAAGACGGGATGCCCGCATCAAAGCACCCCACCTGGAGCCCAACGGGTTTCCGATCTCCGCCAGGAGGAGCACAGATGCGCAAGCACCCCCTGATCGCGCTGACCGCGTTCACTGCACTGACCGCAAGTGCCGTTGCCGGAGCGAGCTCCGGATCTTTCGAGTCAAACTCAAGCTTCACAACCGCCCGGGCGCACCAGCAGCCGAGCGACCTCGGCCCCGTGGCCTACCACAGCGTCGGAGCAGCCACGATGGCCGACAAGTTCGGCCATCTCGGCGCCAGCCCGCTGCGGCCGAACGATCCCGGCCGCCTTCCTTGGATCCGCGTGAATGACCTCACCGGCCTTCCACTCGTCGTGCACGAGGCAACACACCGCCGTCACTTGGCAGTTCGCCACCACAGCGCACGCCTCCTCGCTCACCTCGAGCGGAGCACTGCGAGCACTGCGAGCTCTGCCATCTCGACGACGACCACGACGGCACCGACACCTGCGCCTCTACCGCTGACCACCACTACTACTACCACCACCTCGACGGAGCCGGCGCCGTCGAGATCGGGCGTGACCGCACTCGTGAGCCAGACGCCGGCACCAGCCGGCGGGGTTTGGTACGAGCTGCGCCTTTGTGAGTCCGGTGGCAACTACGCCGAGAACTCGGGCAATGGCTACTACGGTGCGTACCAGTTCTCGCTCTCCACCTGGTACGGCTTAGGCTTCACGGGCCTACCGAACCAGGCGGCACCGGCGACCCAGGACAGGGCCGCGCAGGCGCTACAAGCCGAGTCCGGCTGGGGGCCGTGGCCTTCGTGCTCGGCTCAGCTCGGCTTGTGACACCTAGGAGGCTCCGCGACACCGCGACGGAGTGGCGAGGGTGCCGATGCCCTCAGCCGTCACGACATAGGTCTTTCCGGCAAGGATGACCACGTCGCTTACAGGTGACGGGGAGACCACAGAGGCGAGCTCGCGCCCCGTAGCTGGGTCGATACAGGAGAGACTCGACGTCTCCGTGGCCCATACGGCACTCCCGCCGTCCTGGAGTCCGACCGACTCGAGCGTCGCCGGAAAGCCAGTGCCGGCCCGTCGCCCCACCACTGACCGCCCAGAGGATCGACGGAGTGATGGCACGGACAATCTGAGCACCTCGGTGCTCGACTCCGGACCGCTGCCTGCGGCGACGAACAGCGCGTCGCCGGCGACGGTCATCGACTCCACTACGCCTCCGGGGCCGAGCGGAAAGCTCGACACCAGCTTGGCCCCGTCGACGTTGAACAGCTCGACCTTTGCGTCGGTTCTGCCAAGGACCGCTGCGGGAAAGAAGAGGCTTACCGCGACGTAATGGGACGAAGCGCTGGTTGCGATGTGCTGGCCCACCTCGGCACCGAATGAGGCAACCCTACGAAGCGAGAGCGACCCCGGCGAGACCGCAAGCAACGAGCGACCCGTAGACGCGACGAGCGTGGCACCGGACGCCCCGCTATCGGATGTCGCGACCGACAACCCGTAACCCCGACCGAGCTCGCGTGAGCCGGTCAAGTGCAGGTTCGAGGCGCGCATGCGGTAGAGAGTGAGGATATAGGGGCCAGCGTTCGCGGGTCCCGAGAGATTTAGGCGGGCTGCCGCCACAAAGACCGACCCGTTGACAACCGCGAGGCTGCTCGTCAAAAGCGCAGCCCTGGGGATGCCGGTCGACACCGCAAGCACCGTTCCCGTCTCACTCATCTCGACTACGCGCAGCTGGGTCTCCTGCAGCCCGCAGGCCTGCAAGGCATAAAAAGTCGGGCCAGATGCAACCATCGATCCGAAAGCACCTGCCGCAAGCAGGTCGAAGCCTCGAGTCGCCCCGCGGTCGGCTGTGACCCCGAGAGGCGGCAGCTCGGGGGAGGGACATGCTGTCCTTGAGTTGCTGACCTGCGAGGCGTCAGCGGGGTGAACCAGCTCGAGTCTCAGCCCGGTGCCACCTGCGATCAGCACACATGCGATCACGATCAGCGCCGCCCACGGGCCGCTCGGCCTGAATCGCCGCAGGATCTCGAGCAGTGACATCCCGAGGTCTGGTCGCAGGCGCGAGCTGCGGGACACATGGTCCTTCGCGTCCACAGCTCAGGCTCCTTCCGAGTTCGTTCCGTTCTACCCTAGGGGACTCCCCAGGCACGCCATTCCTTGCACGCTCTCCGGGACCCCAGGAACGGTGCCCGCCGCCCGACGAGCCTTTGGCCCGAGTACGCTTCCTCCGTGCGACCTCGGGTCGCCCATCAGCTGGCTCCCGACAGCCGCGCCGCGGCTCCTGACACAGAAAGACCATGAGCGAGCAAGTCCGCTGGAGCGCACCCTCACGAGCGCCCGACACGGCGCCGTCCGTCGCTCCCAAGCCAGCCGAACCAGAGGTAGCCAAGCCCGGCAGGCTCGCCGGCCTGGAGCGCTTCGGCGCCCGGTACTCCTGGACGTGGCCCGCTGCGGTCTACCTCGCCTCCCGCCTCGTGCTTCTTGTAGTCGCCACCGCCGTGGCCCTATCCCAGCACCGCTCGCTCGTCTCCGAGCTCACCTTGTTCGACGGGCAGTGGTACCTGCGTCTCGCACGCTTCGGATACCCCGCCCATAGCTCCCACGTCCAGTCCGTGCTCGGCTTTTTGCCGCTGTACCCGCTCGCCATCCGGACCGTAGGCTGGATGTTCTCGCTGTCCTACGTCGCCGCAGCCCTGATCATCTCGTCGGTCGGCGGCCTCGTGGCCGTTGTGCTCGCCCAGCGGCTCGCCACCAGCTGGTGGGGCGAGCACAGCGGCCGGAGGGCAGCTCTGGCACTTGCGCTTTTCCCCGGCTCGATCGTGTTCTCCATGGCCTACTCAGAATGCCTCACCATTCCGCTCGCTCTCGGATGCCTGCTCGCACTTCGCTCGAGACGCTGGCTGCTCGCCGGCCTGCTCGCCGGTGTCGCGAGCGCGGTCGAGCCTGCCGCGCTCGCGCTCGTACCGGTATGCCTGTTCGCGGCAGCGCGCCAGCTACGCCTGCAGGGCTGGCGCAGCCCCGCCGCCCGTCGGAGCCTCGTTGCCCCGCTTCTGTCCCCTCTCGGGCTCGGTGCCTTCGCCGTGTTCCTCTGGACCTGGACCGGCACGCCATTTGCCACCCTCGAGGCGCAGCACTACGGATGGCACCATCCAAGCGAGCCGCTCGGCATTCTCTCGCTGCCGATCACTCGGCACCTGCTCTCCCACCTTGGGACGCTCATGAGGTACGTCCTCACGTGGAACCCGTGGAACGGCGTCGCCGGCGGCGTCTTCCTCGTCTTCTCCCTCCTCGCCCTCTGGCACGTCCGCCACGAGGTAGGTGGCGAGACGTTTCTCTACGTCGCCGGTGTTGCCTTCCTCGCCCTATGGTCGGTGATGACCCTTCCGAACGCGAGGATGCTGCTCGTCGCGTCGCCGGCGGTGCTCGTCTGGGCAAGGCGTCTCCCGCCACCACGTTGGCGGCTGTTCCTCGGTGCCGAGACGGTCATGTTCGTCCTCATGAGCGCGCTCACGCTGTCCGGGCACATGTTGCCCTGACGACCGCCCCTCAGACTCCTTGGGGCGGCCCGGCCGACACGCGCTCGACGACGGAAGACACCGGCTCGTCCTGTGTGATGGTCTCGAACCACCAGGTGGCTCCGGCCCTCTCCAGCGCGCGTATCTGGTCGATCGACTCCTCGGGCCACCTCGGTCCGAGCACGCCTCTCAGAGCGAGCTCATGACCGGGAGGAGCTCCCAATTGCTGCAGCTCGGAGCGGATCCGGCGAACATCCTCGGCGCTGGGAGGCACGTGGGGATCCCGTGCCGAAGTGAAGATCGGACAGATGCCGTCGAGGTGGGCTGCCCGGCGTAGCGGGCTGCGCCGGGGCCAGCTCGCGCTCACCCAGACGGGGATCCGCGGCCGCTGCAAAGGCGTGGGGAGGAACGGCGGCGAGTCGACATGCATCCAGCGCCCCTCATGACGAACCGGCTCACCGGACCAGCAGAGCTGAAGCACCGCCAGCGACTCCTCGAACAGCGAGAGGCGCGCATCCTCCTCCTCGCCGCGGTTTGCCTGAGCAGGGACGCTCAGGCCTTCGTGCCAGCTCGCGTAACCGACGCCGGTCTGGAATATCAACCGTCCACCGCTCAGATGATCGAGCATCGCCGACTGCCGGGCGAGCACCCATGGCCGACGCCTGTCCGCGACAGGAGTGACCAGACCAAGGGACATCCTGGAGGTAGTAGCCGCGATCGCAGCCAGTGTTATGCAAGCGTCCGACTCGGTCGATCCCTCCGGGAATTCGACGAGGTCGGAGACGAACAGGCCGTCCCAGCCCGCGTTTTCCGCCCTGACTGCTATCTCGACAGCACGCGCGGGCTCCGCGAAGTCGCCCACGAGCGGCACGAACACGCCGTATCTCATGAACGGCACGTTAGAACCCCGGAGCGGCGCCGTCACGCGACAGGCTCACCGGCGCCCTAACGTCGGGCGGTGCTGCGACATCGGGTGACCCGTGCAGACCGTTGGTCGCTCGCGATCCTGACCGTCGTTCCCATGATCATCAACGTCCCGTGGGCGCTCGCGGGTCATCCAGTGCTCGACGGGGACAACCTCACACAGAACTACCCTCTGCGTGTCCTTGCCGGACAGTTCGTCGCCCATGGCCGCCTCCCCCTATGGGACCCCGGTATCTGGAGTGGCGTGCCCCTGCTCGCGGGATGGAACGCGGGAGCGATGTTTCCCGGCACCTGGCTCTTTGGCGTCATGCCGCCCGTCGCCGCATATGAGGTCAACGTGGTGGCTACAGGCATTGCCTGCGGAGTCGGCTTCCACCTGTTCATGCGGCGGTCGGGATGCTCCCCCCTCGCGTCTTTCCTCGGCGCCCTCACCTTCAGCGAGACAGGCTTCATGAGCGGCCAGGCGGTGCATCTCGGCCTCGTGCAGGGCACCGCGCTCGTCCCTTGGCTCCTGCTCGGGATCGACGGTGCTTTCCGAGCGTCGAGGCAGCTCAGCGGCTCCGGAATGTGGATTGCCCTCTTCGGAGCGTGCGGCGGCCTGGCCTTGCTCGCGGGGGATCCCCGCGCCGTGTCGAGCGATGCGATCACTGCCGGTATCTACCTGGCCGGTGTGGGCTGGCGGGCAAGACATCGGATCCTTGCATGGCTCGCAAATCTCGCCACCGCAACGGTGATAGCGGTCGCCATCGGCGCCGTGCAGTGGTTGCCGGGACTTGCCTACCTGCACTCGTCGCAGCGCTCCGCATCGACGCTCAGCCTGTTCGGCTACTACTCCCTCAGCTGGAACAGCCTCCCCCTCCTGTTCGTCCCATACCTAATAGGCGGCAACGGCAACCTCTCGCTGCCGGTCTACAAAGGGCCGCTCAACCTGCCCGAGGTGACCTACGCCGTCGGCATCCTGCCGCTCATCGCGCTCTTTGCCCTTCTCCCGGAATTCCTCGCGCCGCTCAGCTCCAGATTGCGTCGAGCGCGGACCACCGCGCTGCGGTCGTCCACAGCTAGAGGGCTCGGTATCTGGTACGCGATGTTCCTTATCGGCCTCGTGCTGACAACCGGGACGAGCACGCCGCTTGGCCACCTGCTCGTGCACATCCCGCTCTATGGGGGCCAGCGAGATCAGAACCGCAACTCAGCGATCTCCGACTTCGCTCTTTGCGCATTACTGGCATTTTTCGTGGACAGGCTGGACCGCTCCCGGATCTTGCGAGGAACCGCCGAGACGGCCGTCGGCGAGGCGAAGTACAGGTGGCGACAGGCGCACTGTCTCCTCGGTGCCGCGCCGGTCGTCGCTGTCACCGGTCTCACGGCGGCAATGTTCATCTGGCAGCTGCCGATGGAACGGTGGCTCGGAGTGAGGCCGCTCCGAGCAGACCTCGCTTCGAAGATGTCTCCGTACTACGCGGCTGCCCTCGCCATAGCCATTCTTGGCCTGGTCGTGGTCGCCTGGAACCGCTGGCCCTCCACGCAGCGCCGGCAGCGAGGAGCCGCCGCCGTCGTCGTCGCCGATGTGCTGCTCTTCGTGACGATGGCTTCCTACCAGGCGGTTCCGCTCTCGGTCCTGCAGGGGGCCAACGCGCCGCTGCACCAGCTCGAAGCGCGCCTGCCCCCTGGTACCCGTGTCGCCATCGACGACCCCAACCAGCTGGCTCTCAGCTATCCCCCGTACCTCGTCGACGATCTCGGGGTCAACGACCTCGTGCTCCTCCGCAGCTTCGACTCGATCCAGGGTTACGGGTCAGCTGTGCCGGCCGGCTACGAGGCGGCCACGGGGACCCACGCGGTCGAGAACCTTCTGCCCGCCTCTCTCGTCGGGCCGACCTACGACGAGCTCGACCTCGGTCTCCTCGCGGTCGTGCCCGAGCAATTCGGGACGGTCATTGGCAACGGGGCAGCCATCCCGATTCCAAGAGGGCCGCCGCTTGGTCTGGGACAGAGCGCCGCCGACCGCCAACCCGGCGGCGTGGCCCGAGCTCCCTACCCTCCGGCCGGTCCCTGGCGTCTCGGTCCGCGCCCAGTGACATGGCAACTCCCGGCTCCCACGGCCGTCTCGGAGCTCACCCTCGCGTTCGACTCGAGCCACGGAGCGCTGCCGACCGCCGTGCTCGACATATCCGTGGAGCTTGCCGACGGCACCCGCCTCGAGCTGCGGGCACAGCCTCGCGGCACCCAGGTGACAGTGCCGATCCCGCTGGCGAGCGTGAGAAAGGGTGGCGGAGCTCTGGGGCTGAGCGTGAGGGAACCCTCCAGTGGCCGTCGCGACGGCGTCGTCGGAGCCGTCGTGGTACGAGCAGATGCCGCAGGAGCGCCTCTTGCCCTCCACCAGCCGTCCGCGAGCGTCGTCCGCTACGCGCTGAACGGCCCCCTCCAGGGACTTCTGACTCCTCCGCACTGGATCTATGCCGGGCGAGTGGGTCCTCTCGTGCTGTACCGGAACACCGAGGCTCGCGGCGAGGCCTGGCTCGAGCCAGCCAGTGCCCGGACTGCCTCGGCGCCGTCGGTGCGCGGCTCGGTGAGACAGCTCCGGCGGGCTCGCTGGCAGGCTCCGGTGACGGTGGTCGATGCTTCGCGACCCGCCTTGCTCGTTCGCAGCGAGCAGTACTCGCCCGGCTGGTCCGCCGAAGTGCAGCCGGTAGGCGCTCGTGGGCTCCTTGGACCGCCTCGGCTCGATGCGGTTCGTCCCGTCGGTCTTCTCCAGGGTGTCGAGATCCCCTCAGGGCGCTACCGCGTCACATGGGAGTACCACCCCGCCCGAGTCGAGCTCGGGCTCGTGCTCACCGGCGCGGGGTGCCTCGTGTGCGCAGGAGTCGCGGCCGCCAGCCTCGAGCAAAGACGCAGACGGCGTGGGCGACTCCGGCAGTCCCGCGAGAGCCCGAAGTAGGCTGACTGGCCGTGCGCTTCGTCATCTGGATCGGAACTGAGCATCCCTGGCACGAGGTCGCCGAGACTGCTCGTGTGGCCGACGAGACCGGCTGGGACGGGATATACCTGGCCGACCACTTCATGGCCAACGAACAACCGCGAGGCCTCGGTCCGAGGCTCGAGGCCTGGACGGCTCTCGCCGCGCTCGGAGTGCTCACTACGCGCGCCCGTCTCGGCGTCCTTGTGAGCAGCAATACCTACCTCCACCCCGCGATCGTTGCGAACATGGCGGCGACTGCCGACCGAATCAGCAACGGTCGCCTCGTCCTCGGTCTCGGGGCTGGATGGGAGGCGAACGAGCACCTCGCCTATGGGATCGAGCTGTGCGAGATCCCTGAGCGTCTCGCCCGACTCGAGGAGGCCTGCGAGGTCGTCAGGCTGCTGCTGGAGGAGGAGCGCAGCAGCTTCGACGGCCGGTACTACCACCTTTCGGACGCGCCCTGCGAGCCGAAACCCATCCAGAGCCACCTGCCGATCCTTCTCGGAACTTCCGGCGAGCACATAGGGATGGCGGTCGCTGCCCGCCGCGCAGACATCTGGAACTGCTGGGGCACCCCGGAGACGATCGGGCGCAAGATTGCCGTGCTCGACTCCCACTGCGAGGCAGTGTCACGCGATCCTGCTTCGCTCGGGCGCTCGGCCCAGGCGCTCCTGCTCATCTCAGATGACAGGACAAAGCTCGCCAAGTTGCGAGAAAGCCCAACTTCTATGCCTACCTTGATCGGCACACCCTCGGAGATGGCCGAGAGCCTCGCCTCCTATGACCGGCTCGGTGTCGACGAGTTCGTAGTGCGCGACCGCACCCTCGGAACAAGTCTCGGCGAGCGCCTCGAGACGATGGCGATGTTGCTCGAGGACGTAGCCGGACCGCTGCGTGGCTGACCCTGTCCTTACGACAGCAGGTCGGACCATGCCGCACCTTCTTTCCGCGCCTGACAAGTTCAAGGGCACCGCGAGCGCTGCGGCTCTATCCCGCGCCATCGCCGGAGCCGCCATCGAGAACGGGTGGACAGCCGACCTGCTGCCGATGTGCGACGGTGGCGAGGGTCTCCTCGACGTCGCGGGGGGCCCGAACATGACAGCCCTCGTGACAGGGCCCCTCGGAGTGCCCGTCGAGGCCGCATGGAGGCTGGAGCGAGCGCTCTCTGGTGGGGCCTGCACGACGACTGCAGTCATAGAGATGTCCCAGGCAGCGGGCCTCGTGCTCGCCGGTGGTCGCGAGCACAACGATGCCGTCGCGGCCACGACGAGAGGGGTCGGAGAGCTGATCGCCGTTGCTGTCGAGAAAGGAGCCAAGCGCATCATCGTCGGCTGCGGCGGCTCGGCTACGACCGATGGCGGCGCGGGAGCGCTCGCTGGTCTCTGCGGCACGGAGTCCTTCGACGCCACCAAGCTGCCTGGTGCCTTAGGGACCCTGAGGGGTGTGGACCTCAGCGTCGCATGCGACGTCCGAGTGGGTTTCATCGAGGCGGCCCGCCGGTTTGCTCCGCAAAAGGGTGCCTCGCCCAGGCAGGTGGAGGTCCTCGAGAGACGACTCGGCGTGCTCGCGGACTGCTATGCAGACAAGCTGGGCAGAGACGTGCGGCTCCTCGAGGGCGCTGGGGCTGCGGGCGGCCTGGCCGGTGGGCTCGCGGCGCTCGGTGGCACACTCGTGTCGGGTTTCGCGCTCGTCGCCGACCTCGTCGACTTCGACGTGCACCTGCGCGGAGCCGATGCGGTCGTCACAGGAGAGGGGACGCTCGACGATCAGACCTTCCTCGGCAAGGTCGTAGGCGAGGTCGCCGCCCGGTCGGGGAACCGACCGACGCTCTGTGTCGCAGGGCGAGTGAGCCCGGCCGGAGCCCGTGCCGCGGCCGCGCGGGACCTGTCCGTCGTCAGCCTGAGCGAGCGCTTCGGCGATCACGACTCTCTCGCACACCCCCTCGAGCTGACGGCTCAGGTAGTGGCGCGCTGGCTCGAGTCCCTCGATCCCAACTGAGCGGGAATGGACTTGGTCGGGTCGACGAATGGGATCGCGGCGGTGGTCCCATGAGCCAGCTCGCCGAGGGGGCCTACGACGTCGATTGGCGTTCCCGGGCGGGAGAGCTCGATCGGCAGAAAGACGTAGCCGATGTTGCGCTCGAGGCGCGGTGACCAGACGAGGTCGGTGACGTGCCCTACCTTTGCTCCTTGGTGGAGGGCTGGGCGGAACTGTGAGATCTCGAAGGCGAGCGGCTCACCGGGAACCTCTATGCCGACGAGCTTGTTCGTCACCCCTCTCGTGCGGATCGCCTCGAGGGCGGCCTTTCCTATGTAGTCGGCGTCCTGCTCCTCTACGAGGCGTTCGAGGCCAGAGATCTCGAAAGGGTTGTTCGCGAGCGTCAGGTCGGAGTTGTAGTTGAATATGCCGGCCTCGATCCGGCGCGCCTCGCAGGGCGCAATTGGGCGAATCCCATACGGCCGGCCCGCGTCCACGATGGCCTCCCACAGGTCGTCGCCACGAGATGGATCCGTCAGATATACCTCGTAGCCGACCTCCGCAGTCCAGCCCGTCCTGCTGATGACGACAGGGACGCCGGCAATCTCGGTGTCGAGCGTCCAGTAGTAGCGCAGCCGCGCCAACTCCTCGATTCCTGCAAGCAGGGCACCGAGCACGTCCTTGGCCTTGGGGCCCTGCACCTGCAGCGCGTACACCTCCGGGAGCGAGACCGTCGCATCGAGCCCCCTACCCTCTGCGACACCCAGCGCGTAGAGGTGCGCATCACCGTCGGCCAGGCAGAGCCAGAAAGTGTTCTCACCACGACGCAGCAGCACGGGGTCGTTCACGATCCCCCCGTCCGGAGCCGTGATGAGCGCGTACTTCCCCTGCCCGACCGCGCACTTGGTGAGATCCCGGCAAGTGATCATGTTCGCCAGCTCGAAACCGTCCGGCCCGCTTATCTCGACTACTCGCGCTACCCCGACATCCCAGAGCGTCACGCCGTTTACAAGTGCCCAGTACTCCGTGTTCGGATCGTCGTAGAACGCTGGCAGGTACATGTGGTTGTAGATGTCGTAGGCCTTGCACCCGTGGCGGAGCGTCGCTTCGAAGAACGGCGACCGCCTGTACCAGGGACCGAAATAGAGCGTCGTGGATTGCAATTCCTCTGCCATGCGCCACCACCTATGTCTGAACAGTCAGTCAGTATACGAATACTATAGAGAT
>CAZAMA010000066.1:0-7685 GCA_964485645.1 uncultured Acidimicrobiaceae bacterium
CCCTCCTTGTAAATGTCTCCCTCGGCCAGTCTCTCCGACCGTGGCGGCTCCGCCCCTTTGGGTGTTGTGACTGGGATCGGGGGATACTCGATAGCGATCGGGCACCCGTGCGCCGTGGGCGCCATCGTAGGGCGGACCTGACAGGACCGGGCCCGCTCAAAGCGAGCCTGAGCCCCTCGGTAGCCGATCAGCTGCCCAGCCGAGCCTCGCTGCAGCCTGCGTGCAAGCAAATCGGTCCGTCATGCCCGCCACATAGCCGACCGCATGACGCAGCGCACCTGGGGAACCGGACCCGAGGTGCACCATGGAGCCACCTCCCTCGGAGCGCATCTCCGCCGGATGAGCGGCATAGTGCTCGACAAGGCTCCTGAGCATCTTCACCACCCGCTCCGACTGGTCGAGGGATGCCGGTCTCAAGTAGATGCGCTCGTAATTGAACAGGCGCAGCTCCGACAGCGCCCCGCCCATCTCGTCACTCAGAGCGACGCGACCCGTACAGGAGGAGACTTTCACCGTGTCCTCGATGAAAGCTCGCAGCTGAGAGCTCCTCGTCCTACCGCACCGCTCCGCGACCACCTCCGGAAGCTCGGCCAGGTCGACTACCGCGCAACGCGCCGCGTCCTCGAGGTCATGGGCGGTATAGGCGATCCGATCCGCGAGCGCCACAACCTCGCCCTCCGGGGTCGAGGGTGCCGGGCGCGACCAAGAGTGATTGCGGATCCCGTCCAGGGTCTCGGCGCAGAGATTGAGGGGCAGAGCGGTGACGTCGGCCCCCCAGACGGCGTGGTCAAAGCCGCCCTCGACAAAGGGAGACAACGCGTCCTCACTCGCATGGCCGCCGGGGCCGTGACCGCAGTCGTGCCCGAGGGCTATGGCCTCGCACAGCGCCACGTTCAACCTGAGGGCCGACGCGATGGCGGTCGCGACCTGGGCAACCTCGAGGGCATGGGTCAGCCGGGTGCGCTGGTGGTCGGCAGGGAACACGAAGACCTGCGTCTTGCCGGCGAGCCGCCGGAACGCGGCCGAATGGAGGATCCGATCCCGATCGCGCTCGAAGCACGTCCGCAGCTCGTCCGGCTCCTCCGCCAACGACCTCGTGCCGGCCCCTTTAGACCGTGAAGCGCCGGATGCGAGGAAGGCATCCTCGAACTGCTCACGCTCCTCTCGGCCGAACACCGCGGTGGGACCGAGAGATGCCGCGCCAGCGTGCGCTAGGCGCACGCCGTCTCGCGCACCCCGGATCCCTTCCATCGTGGAAGCCCAACCGAGCGCCCGGTTGGTGAGCAGGATGTGAGAGTCGTCGCGGTTCATGGCTCGAAGATAGGTGACGGCTGTGTCACGATTACCTGGGCTCCCCCGCTCAGCGTACTGACAGCTCGGATCGGTACACCCTTGCCGGCCCTAGGTCGACGACCTTTTCTGCCAACGCGCGAAACTCAGCTGCAACCGGTCCGTCAGGCTCTGCTACGACGATAGGCACTCCGATGTCACCACCCCGCCTGAGCGCGACCTCGAGCGGGATCTGGGCGAGGAGGCCGACGCCGAGGTCGTCGGCCAGCTGGCGGCCACCGCCGGAGCCGAACAGCTCGTAGCGCGAGCCGTCGTCGGCCACAAAGACCGACATGTTCTCGACCACGCCGCGTACCGGTAAGCGAAGCTGACGAGCCATGACGGCCGCGCGCTGCGCGACTCGTCCCGCGGCGGCCTGCGGAGTGGTGACCACGATCAGCTCGGCTCTAGGCAGGAACTGGGAGATGGACAAAGAGACGTCACCGGTTCCAGGTGGCAGGTCGACGAGGAGGAACTCCGGGGCCCCCCAGTGGACGTCGACCAGGAACTGCTCCAGAGCTTTGTGCAGCATCGGCCCCCGCCATATGACGGCCTGGTCCTCGGGCACGAAGAAACCCATCGAGATGCACCTCACGCCAAAGGCCACCGGCGGGACGAGCAAAGGCCCGAGCATCGCCGGCGCCTCGGTCAGGCCGAGCATCGAGGGGATCGAGAAGCCATAGACGTCTGCATCGAGGAGGGCCACGGAGTGTCCGGCGCGCGCGAGCGACACCGCCAGGTTGACCGTAACGCTCGACTTTCCGACACCGCCTTTGCCAGACCCGATCGCCAGCACCCTTGTCGTGGACGCCTTGTCAGAAAAAGGGTTCGGGCGCGGTGTCGGACCAGCTGCGCCGTGGCGCCCGCCGGGGCCCTCCCCGGCGCCCGCAACCGCGCCGGCTGCGGGCCTTCCCCTGATCCCGAGGGCCTGCAGGCGCCCGGCCAGCTCGGACTCCTCCTCGGCCGTCATGTCGACGAAACGCAAGTCGGCCCGCGGCGCGCCCGATCGATCGAGCGCGGTGGTGATACGGGCTGCGAGCTCGTCTCGGCCCGGGTGTCCAGCACGCGGAACCGCCACTGTGACTTTGGTGCTCCGACGGCCCTGCTCGACTCCCCGGAGGAGTCCGAGCTCGCCGAGAGTATGGAAGAGCCTGGGATCCTCGATACGCGAAACGATGGCGGCGAGGCCACCGGCGTCGGCTTCGTTCCTGCCTACCATCTGCCTGCTCACTTTCGCATCTCGGTGCGTACCGGCCGCTCGGGGTGAAGGCACGGCCGCCCCGGTACGCTATCGGCGTGGCAGGACGCGCCGGGATGGTGGACGAAGAGGGTTTCTCTGCCGCGGTGGAAGCGATCACCTCGGCTTTCGGAGATTCGACGCGGCGCGGCATCTACCTCTTCGTGCGAGATCACGAAGGAGTCTCGGCGGGCGAGGTTGCCGAGCACTTCTCCCTGCACCCCAACGTCGCCCGCCACCACCTGGACAAGCTCGCGGGCGGGGGCCACCTCCAGGTCTTCTTCGACCACGGGGGCGCAGCCGTCGGAAGGCCTTCCAAGCGGTACCGGGCCCGCCTCGAGGATCAATCTGCCGTCCCGGCACACCGCGACGACCTTCTCGTATTGCTGCTTGCGAGGTTGCTCCCCCTGGTCGACCCTGTGACGGCCGAGCAGGTAGCCCATGCGGTCGGGGCCGAGTACGGCCGGACACTGGGCGTTCAGATGGCTCCGGGCGATGCCTCTCGCTCGGTGCGCTCGGCCATGGGAGCGGTCGCTGACGCCCTTACCGCTCACGGCTTTGCCGCGCATATCTCGAGCAAGGAGGAGGTCAGCACAGTAGTCCGGCACCACTGCCCGTTCGGCACCGCCGCTCTCGAGAACCCCGTGCTGTGCGCGGCGGACCGCGGCCTGGTCGAAGGGCTGCTCTCGGTGCTCTGCGGAGACGCCGTATCTGTGCAGCTCTCCTCGCGCGCCAATGGCGACGACGACTGCGTCACCGTCGCCGGCTGAGGTGCCGGCACGGCGCCACTACCTCGACCACGCTTCTACCACGCCGCTCAGGCCGGAGGCCGCGCAAGCGATGGCAGCGTGGCTTGCCCGGGCGGGCCAGCGCGACGGCGTCGGGGATCCTGGCCGCCTGCACGCCGAGGGACAGCGCGCCCGCGCCGAGGTAGAGACAGCCCGCGAGAAAGTCGCCGAGTTCCTCGGTGCCGAGCCGTCTCGAGTGGTCTTCACCTCCAGCGCGACCGAGGCTGCCAACGCGGCGATCTTCGGCGCGGCCGCGCTGCAGCCAGGGGCGACACTTCTGTGCGCGCCCGTCGAGCACTCCTGTGTGCGTGAGGCGTGCCGTCGGGCCGGCCCGGTCGTACCGGTTCCGGTCGACGACGCCGGCTGTCTGATCGTCGACGAGCTTCGCGACCTCCTCGAGCGCGGACCTGACCATGGTCGGCCGCCGGCCATCGTCAACTGCCAGCTCGCGAACCACGAGGTCGGCACCGTGCAGCCCGTCGCAGAGGTGGTGGCACTGTGCAGGCAGGCCCGGGTGCCCGTGCACTGCGATGCAGCCGCGGCGGCCGGGCACGTGCCGGTGTCGTTTCGCGACCTCGGGGTGGACCTGCTTTCGGTCAGCTCGCACAAGCTCGGTGGCCCGCCTGGCGTCGGCGCCCTTCTCATACGGCGCGGGCTACGAGTGGCGCCCTTCATCGTCGGAGGCTCGGAGGAGCGCGCCCGGCGAGCGGGGGCCGAGAACGTGCTCGGTATCGTCGGCTTCGCCGCCGCATGCTCGACACTCACGGCCGAGAGGCTTGCGCTGGAGGCTGGGTCGGCCAGAAGACAGCTCGGGAAGCTCCGAGCGGCCGCCACCTCGGTGCGCGATGTCGGAGTCATCGGAGATGCCGCCCGCTGCCTCCCCCACGTGCTATGCCTTGCGATCGGTGGTGTTGTCGCCGAAGCGGTGCTTTTAGCCCTCGACCGGGCCGGTGTCGCCGCCCACTCGGGCTCGGCGTGCTCATCGGAGATCTTCGAGCCCTCACCGGTTCTGGCCGCCATCGGCGCTCCCGCGGATCGGTCCCTGCGGCTGTCAGTCGGGTGGACCACCACCGACGAGGACGTCTCGGCGTTCGCGCGGGTCTTCGGGGACACCGTCGAGCGCCTGCGGTCGCTCGCGGGGCCGGCCCCAGCTCCTGGTGACCGCACCGCGACCCCGTCTCGTCCGTAGGCGTCCGCAATTCAGCTTCGGGACGGTCCGGCGACCGCTCGCGAGGCTGCTCGCGTCCGCAACACGATCGGGACACGGTCCCGAGCCGCGCGATATGCCGCCACGGCCACCGAGCGCACGGATGCCAACAGCGCCGGTGAGGGCCGGTCGGCCAGCATGGCAGCGAACTCGGCCACGGCGGATCGAGCGGAGTGGTCGTCTTCGTACAGGGCGACTCCGTCGTATGCACGCGCGAGCGCGTACCCCGGCGCCACCTTCACCGCGGCCAGGATCTCGGCATCACCTCCGGCCACGACTCGCCGGTTCTTCGACGAGAGACCGGCCAGGCGGACGAGCCAGCCTGCGTCGGCCAGAGCTTGCGGCTGCTGCGGCGCGAGCTCGAGCACCCGGTCGTAGACGGCTACGGCCTGCAGAAGATCCTTGTTGGACGCGAGCACGCCGGCCTCCGCGAGCCCCACCCGTATCTCGGTCGAGCGCGCGAGCGTGCCGGAGCGACTCCCGGCAAACGGCGCTACTCCGGCGAGGGCCAGACCCGCGAGCGTCCCCGCGACCAAGAAGCAGGCCACCGCCGACCATCCGAGAACGAGGCGGTGCTTGCGGCGAGCGAGGAAGCTTCGCGCGCGAGCTCTCCCCTCGAGGGCCGGCACCGCTTCGTCTCCTCGACCATCTTCGTCTCCTCGACCGTCTTCGTCTCCTCGACCGTCGCCGCGCACGGCGGCCTTTGCGAGAGCGATCTCGATGAGGGCAGCCCTCTCCTCGTAGCGGGCTCGCAAGCTTGCGTAGTCGGTGCCGTCGAGATCTCCAGCCGCGAGCTCGCTGTCCAGATCCTCCAGGGACTGGCGGACGTGGACCGCCTCGTCCGCCAGCTCCTCGAGCTTTCGAGCCACCACTGGAGGCCGCGTCTTCACCCGAGCGCGTCCGGGGGGGAGAAGACGCCACGGCGTTGCCGGCGCCAGAAGAACCAGCCGAGGGCTGCCGCAGCTGCACCAATGGCTCCGAGTGGGACGAGGTACAGGGCACCGTCGATACCGCCCGCCGGCGGCAACAAGAGGCCACCTGGCCCGTAGTCAGCCACGACCGCCTGCTCGACCCGTGCGTTGCTCCACCCTTGGTGGACCCAGCCGGCGACCTGGTTACGTAGCGTCACCGCCGATGGCGCGGCTGACTGCGCGATCGAAAGATCCTCGCATGCGGGGCATTTGATGATGCTGTCGAGACGAGAGATGCGCGCGGCCGCTGAGCTGACGGGTGGGTTGATGCTGCCGAGCAGGAGGAGGCCGGCAGCGACTACGAGCAGAACTGCCCATGAGATCCGGGAGCTCAGGATCTTGGTCACAGCCCGCTCGACTGCTCCTGCTCTATCCACGCCACGACATCGCTCGAAGTCACTGCTCCTTCTATCGAGGCGACCACCTTCCCCGAAGGGTCGACTAGATAGGACCGAGGCAGCGACCCGACGCCGTAGGCCTCCGCGATGAGGCCGCTTCCGTCCACCACAGATGGCCAGGTCGCACCCTCGGCAGTCTGAAAGGCTCTGCCGTTGCCTTCGCTGTCACCGTAAAGCACGCCGAGCACGTCGGTGCGAGCTCCGCCCGGGCGCGCGTAGAGAAACTGCTCGAGCTGAGGGTCCTCCTGCGCGCATACGGTGCACCAGGAGGCGAAGAAGTTGACGATCACCCACCGTCCACGCAGCGACTCGAGCGATATCACCGATCCCGAGAAGCTCTTCGCGACGATCGGCGGTGCCGTCTTGCCCACAAGTGGGCTGTCGGCCATCACCATCGTGGCAGGCGGCCGCGTCGCGAGCACGGCCACGAGAGCAAGGGCCGCTACCGCTACTCCGGCCGCCGACCACCGCGCCACCTTGAAGCGGCGACTCGTCACTCGCGCACCCCTACCGGCAGGCGCGTCGGGGACTGTGTCCGAGCGCGCTCGTGGGGCACCTCCTCGCCCGAGCCTTCGCCACCTCCAAGCACAGGCTCCTCCCCCACGGCGTCGTCGGTGACGGTGTCGGCGCCGGGCATACCACCGGACTTGACCCTGACGCCGGCGCGACGGCGCTTGCCCGACGGCACGGCGGCCAGAAGCGCACCAAAGCCCGTCGTCACTCCACCGATCCAGAGCCACATGACCATTGGCTGATCGATTACTCCGATCGAGGCTGGCCCTTTGCCCGAGGCCGAGACGGCGCTGATCGTGAGGTAGATGTCGCGGCGCCAAGACGAGTCGATCGCCGGAGTCGCGACTCCGTCATAGCCGGTGTAGTCGCTGATCGCCGGATGGAAAGGCGCGCCGTCGACATAGACGAGACCGACAAGGCCGCTCCGGTTCGGCTGGCTGAAGCGCTTTGCCCCGCCGTAGGTGATCTTCTGGCCCTCATATGTGACGCTCTGGCCGACTGCCAGCTGGAACGTCGTCCGGTGACCGTAACTCGTCGCAGCCGCCATACCGACGGCAACTATCACGACGCCGAGGTGGACGATCATGCCTCCGTTGGAACGACCGACGAACGCCCGCCACCAGGGCGTTCCGCCCCGATGAGCTGCACGCGAAGCGAGGACCAGCTGGCGCAGTGCCGACGCTCCGGCTACAGCCGCCATGCCGAAAGCAGCAAGCGGAGTCAGTCCACGGACACCGAAGGCTACGCAAAGAGCCACGACCGCGACTCCTGTCCACGCCGGGACGGCGAGGCGAGATCGCACTACCCCCGACGCGGCCTTGCGCCAGGGCAGGACGGGGCCTACCGCCATGAAGAACAGGAGGGCGAACCCGATCGGGACGACCATCGAGTCGTAGTACGGCGTGCCGATGGTGAGCTGCTGCTGGTTGATCGCCTGCACGAACAGGGGGAACACCGTGCCGATGAGAACGCCGCAGATGGCCCCTAGCGGATTGAAGGCTTGCTGACGAGGAATGCGCCTTCGCGCGACAAAGGCGAGTCAATCGAGCCCTTAGAGCGGAGCCGGTCGCCTCGCCAGAAGATGAGACCCACTCCGGTCGCCACGACAGCACCGAAGAACCCCAGCAGCGCCGGGCCGATAGACGTCGAGTCGGTAAAGGCATGCACCGAGACGAGCACCCCCGAGCGCGTGAGGAAGGTGCCAAGGATCGTGAGGGCGTAAGTCGCGACGAGCAACGAGAG
>CAZAMA010000066.1:7695-15625 GCA_964485645.1 uncultured Acidimicrobiaceae bacterium
CGAGGATGGTGAGCGAGAAGGCAGCGATCAGAAGCGAGAGGTTCCACACTCGGAGCAGGCCGCGCCGTTCCTGCACCATGACGGAGTGCAGGTATGCCGTGCCGCAAAGCCACGGCAGCAAGGCGGCGTTCTCGACCGGATCCCATGCCCAAAAGCCACCCCACCCGAGCACCTGGTAGGACCACCACGCGCCGAGAACGACGCCGACCGTGAGGAAAGCCCAGGCAAAAAGGGTGTAGCGCCGCGTCGCGACGAGCCAGCCCTCACCGAGACGGCCGGTGATCAGGGCCCCGACGGCGAAGGCGAACGGGATCGTGAAGCCGACGAAGCCGAGGTAGAGGAACACCGGATGAAAGGCAACGAGGACGTTGTCCTGGAGGAGCGCATTCGGTCCCTGCCCATGAAGGGGCGCCGCTCCTGCGACCTGTACGAACGGGTTCGCCGGTCCCGCCATGAGCCCGAAGAAGAACGCGGCCACCACGAGGCATACAAGAAGCGCCCAGGCGACGAGCGGATCTGTTGCTCGGCTCCGGAACCTTCGAGCTACGACGGCGATGTAGCCGGCCAGCACGAGCGCCCACAGGAGGATCGACCCTTGCAGCGCGGACCACATGCCGGTGATCGAGTAGAGCACGGGTGTGACGCGGGCGTTGTTGTTCGCGACATATGCAAGCGTGAAGTCATGGGTGAGGAGCGCATGCTCCATCGCCGCGGTCGCGATCACTGCACCGCCGAGCACGCCCCAAGCCGCCCGCGGGGCGGTCGAGAGCCAAGTGGGGCGATGCGTGAAGATGCCCACCGAGATGACAAGGACACCGCATACTGCCGACACGAGGCCCAGGGCCACGCCGATCTGCCCGAGAATCGCGTTCACGAGCTCTTGGCCGGCGAGGCTCGCACGCGCCCGGGGTGAGCCGCGATGTAGGCGGCCGAGTGCTTCACCATGATCTCGTTCGAGGCAAACAGGTTGCCCGAGCCGACGAAGTGCCCTACGAGCACGACGGGGATCCCGGGCCTGAACATCTGGGGTGGATTGCCCGTGTTCTCGATGGTGACGGTGACGCCCGAGGACGCGATCGCGAATCGGTAGACGTCGGTCCTCAGGTGGCGGACGCTGCCGTGAACCACCGTCCCCTCGATCTGGAAGTCGGCGTTGCCCAACTGGGCGCGCTCGGCAACTGCCTCGTTTGCGGTCTTGAAGAAGACGATGGCGGAGGTGAGGCCCTTGAAGACGAGAAAGCCGATGGCTGCGGCTATCACCGCACCGACGACGGCCAGTCGCCGGCTCTTGGACCGACCGGCTCGCGGCCGGCGACGCGGCGGGCGCGGAGTGACGGACTGGGTCTCGGTGATCGCATCGGGTGACTCGTCGTCGAAGTCCTCCACGGGCAGCTCGCGGCTGGTGTCGAGCGTCACGGGCGCTCCAGGCTCGAGGGACCCCGAGGTGGTTGGACATCGACCCCTGTCGAGCCTGGCGGGGGCAACCGTCGCCTGGTCGCCCGCTCTCGTGTCACGAGACTCACGGCATAGCTCACGAGCGTGCAAAGAACGATCGCATAGCCTGCTTCGGTGTAGCCGCTCACCGGACGGCCTCGGCCCAACGCTCGGCCAGAGCGGCCTCCAGCCCCTCGTCACCCTCGCGGTCCCGCAGCACAGCCAGGCGGTAGCGGTGTGCCATGAGCCAGATGTAGGTGAGAGTGAACGACACGAAGCCGAGCATCAGCGTCCATGCCATCGAGCCATGGACGTAGCTCTTGCCGGTAGCGAGATTGACCGTAGGGCCCTGGTGGAGGCTCCGCCACCACGAGACCGCGAAGAAGACGACCGGCACGTCCAAAAAGGCGATCAGTCCCGCGACCGCGGAACGGCGCGCGACCGTCTCGGGATCTCCGGGGACATTACGAATAGCCAGATAGCCGAGGTAGAGAACGAAGAGAAGCGCAGTTGTGGTGAGAAGAGGATCCCACGCCCACCATACGCCCCACGTCGTGCGCCCCCATATGGAGCCGGACACGAGCGTCAGCCCCGTGAAGACGACGCCGACCTCGGCTGAGGCGCCGGCCAGGTGGTCGAAACGCGGGTGGCGCGTCCTAGGCCAGATATACAGCAAGCTCGAAAGAGTCGCCATGCCGTAAGCGACGAACATGACCCAGGCGAGGGGCGGGTGGATATAGAGGAGGCGGACGGTGCCGTCCGCGTAGCCGACCGCGTTCGGAGTGACAAAGAGCCCGAGCCACACAGTCGCGATCATCCCCAGGAGTGCAGCGGTGCCGAGCACTCGAAGAGCGCTGTCAGGCTTGATCCAGCGCCACATCACGTGTCCTCCAAGAGCGGGCCAAATGCGACGGTTCCGACCGCGACATAGAGAACGGCGAACACCGCCAGCAGCGACATCCAGACACCCGAGCTGCCCGCTTTGCCGGCGAGCGCGTCGTCCCAAGCCTTGGTGGCACCGAGCAGCACCGGAGCCGCGACGGGGAGGAACAGGAGCGGGAGAAGAGTCTCCTTGACACGAGCTCCAGAGGAGAGCACGCCGTAGACCACCCCGACAGCCGCGAGCCCGATCGACGCCGCCAGGCACGACGACGCAAGCACGATGCCTCCCGCCAGTCTCGCCCCGAAGAGCAGGGCCACGCCGGCGGTGAGAAGCGCCTCGAGAACGAGCAGCTGGGCAACGATGGCAGCTCCCTTTCCGAGGAAGATGCCCGCGGGGTCGAGACCGGACAGGCGAAGGCCGTCGCGGGCGGCGTCGGCCGACTCAACCGCAAAGCTCCGCTGCACCGCCAGAACGGCCGAAAGCAGCACCGCGATCCAAAAGAGCCCGGCCGCCGCCGGTTCGAGTGCTTGGCGGCTCGGACCGAGTGCCAGTCCGAACAGCAGCAGAACGGCACCGGCAAAGGGGGCCACCTGGTTGAGACCGATCTTCGAGCGAAGCTCGATGCGAAGATCCTTCCGGCACACAAGGACGGCGTCATGCAACATGGGCCGTCTCGCTCTTGAGCGCTGCCGGCGCGCCGACAACTCGCCCGCCGGCGAGGTGCACGACGCGGTCAGCGAGCTGCTGGGCTCCCGGCTCGCCGAGCTCGTGGGAGGAGAGCAGGACCGTGGCACCACCCGCACGCGCCTCGACGACTATCTCATCGAGCAGGACCCTGGCGTCATGGTCAAGTCCGGCATGCGGCTCGTCCAGCAACCAGAGCTTCGGTCGCCTGCCTACGACCACGGCTATCGCAGTCCGGCGCCGCTGGCCAGCCGAGAGCTTGCCGACTTGGGTCCTCGGCAGCCGCCCGGTCAGATCCAGCCTCGCCATCGCGCTCTTTGCGTCGGTCCTGGCCTCCGACGCGGACGATCCCGACGCGCGCAGGGCAAAGAGGAGGTTCTCCTCTACCGTCAGCTCCTCGTAGAGAAAGGTCTCGTGACCGAGGTAGCCAACGAGAAGGCGCACGGCGCGGCGATCAAGGGCGAGGTCGTGCCCGAGCACCACGGCGGTGCCGGAGCGCAGCGCGACCAGACCACAGCAGAGCCGCAGCAGGCTGCTCTTACCGGCGCCGTTAGGCCCGGAGAGGTGAACGATCTCTCCCTCGCCGACGTCGAGCGTCACGCCCGAAAGGAGCGGGAACGACCCGGCGAGGGCGACTGCATCACGAAGGCTTACGGCGGGGGCCATTGGAATCGCGCAATCGTAGGGTGGAAACGCGGCCGGTTACCAAGCGGGCATCTCAGTGCTTGTGCGACCGCAACCAGTCGATGTCGCTGTCCACCATCTTCGACACCAGATCGGCGAAGCTGACCTCGGTCTTCCATCCCAGCACCTCCCGTGCCTTGGCAGGATCGCCGACGAGCAGATCCACCTCGGCCGGTCGGAGGAACGCCTCGTCGACGACGACGTGGTCCTCCCACCTGAGCCCGGCTCTGTCGAAAGCCACTTCGCACAGCTCGCGGACAGAGTGCGTCTCCCCGGTCGCGATCACATAATCGCCGGGGGAATCCTGACCGAGCATCTGCCACATCGCGCGCACGTAGTCACCGGCATACCCCCAGTCGCGCTTGCCCTCGAGGTTCCCGAGCCGAAGCTCACGATCGAGGCCGAGCTTGATCCGGGCGACGCCGTGGCTCACTTTGCGAGGGAGGAACTCCATCCCGCGGCGAGGGCTCTCGTGGTTGAAGAGTATGCCCGAGGACGCATGCAGACCGTAGCTCTCGCGGTAGTTGACCGTGATCCAATGGCCATAGACCTTCGCGACGCCGTAGGGGCTTCGCGGATAGAACGGCGTGAGCTCGCTCTGGGGCACCTCGCGCACCTTGCCGAACATCTCGGACGAGCTCGCCTGGTAGAAGCGGATGTCCTTGTCGGTCAAGCGGATCGCGTCGAGGATGCGCGTGACCCCGAGAGCCGTGACCTCCCCTGTCAGGACCGGCTGACTCCAAGACGTCGGCACGAAGGACTGCGCAGCGAGGTTGTATACCTCGGACGGCCGGTGCCGGCGGAGCACCTCCACCATCGAGACCTCGTCGAGCACATCGCCCGCCACGAGAGTGAGAGCGTCCTGGATGTGGGCGATGCGCTCGAAGTTGACCGTGCTCGAGCGCCGGAGCATCCCTATGACCTCATAGCCCTCCGACAGGAGGAGCTCTGCCAGGTAGGAGCCGTCCTGGCCAGTGATGCCAGTGATCAGGGCACGCCGCGTCATGCGGCTTTTCTACTACCGTTCCCGCCTCATTCCCAGCTCGGCGACCTCCGCGCGGCGAAGGCCGCTCGACCCTCCGCGGCCTCGGGCGTCTCTGTGGCGACGCTGAGCAGCGGGTGAAGGTATGCAAGGGCATCGCCAGCCGAGAGATGCAGGACCCGGTAGAAGGACGAGCGGCCGGCCGAGAGCGCGCGGGGGGGTTTCTTTGCGAGCAGCTCCGCCAGCTCGTCGACGGTGCGGTCCAGCTCGCCGACAGGGACCACCCGGTTCAAGAGGCCCAGCCGCTCGGCCTCGCTCGCCCCGAGCCTCCGCCCGGTCATCATGAGCTCGAGCGCGTGGCGTGGCGACGTCGACTGGAGCAGCGCCACGGTCACCATGTAGGGCCAGATTCCGATGTCGATCTCGGGGGTGCCGAACACGGCGTCGTCGGCGGCTATGACGATGTCGCACGCGAGCGCCAGCCCCATTCCCCCGGCGAGGGCATATCCCCTCACACGTGCGATCGAGGGCTTCCCCAGGTCGCGGAGATCCTGAAAGAGCGCCGCGAGCTCACCTCGCGACTCGTGCAGCTCCGCGGAGCTGGGCCCCTCCGGAGAGCCTTGCCGCGCCCCGGGCGCGGCCGGCGAGCGTGGATCGACCAGGTCGGCCCCGGCTGAGAACGCCTTGTCGCCTGCTCCGCTCAACACGACCACCCGGATCGCATCGTCGCTCTTCACCTGCGCTAAAGCCGTGCGCAGTCCCACCAGGACCGAGGCATTGAGGGCATTGCGGCGCTCAGGCCGGTTGATGGTAAGGCGTGCGACTGAACCCCGGAGCTCTACAACCACGTCATCGGTCACGGCGCGCAGGTTATCTTCCCCGCTATGGCCACTCCCACCATCTCGCTTCCTCAGCGCGTCTGTGTCGTCTCCTACCGACTCGGGGGCACCGACGGCGTCTCCATCGAAGCTGCCAAGTGGGCACGGGCGTTCTCGGCGCTTGGGAGCGAAGTCGTCACGGTGGCCGGGGCGGGAAGCGCCGACCAGATCATTGGCAGTCTGGCTGCCGACAGTGAGGAACGGGTCGATACCGACAGCCTGTCCTCGGCGCTCGAAGCCAGCAACCTCGTCGTCGTCGAGAACTGCTGCTCGCTGCCAGTAAACGCGAGAGTATGCGAGGCGCTGGAAGCGGTGCTGGAAGGGCGGCCGGCGATCTTGCGCCACCATGACCTGCCGTGGCAACGACTCGCGTACCGTGACGCCCCTGTGCCCCCTGACGACGGCGCCTGGTGGCACGTCACGATAAACGAGCGCTCCCGCCTGGAGATGGCAGCTCGGGGCATCCACGCCACGACGTTCTACAACTGCTTCGACCCCGTCGTCGTCCCGGGCGACCGGGGCGCAACCCGGCGCGCCCTCGAGGTGGCAGACGGCGAGGTGGTCGCCTTGCAACCCACCCGTGCCATACCGCGAAAGAACGTCCCCGGCGGCGTGCTCTTTGCTCGCGCGCTCCGTGCTACCTACTGGCTCCTTGGACCAGCGGAGGACAACTACGGACCCGAGCTCGAGCGCATCCTCGATCGGGCGGGGGTCCGCGTGCTGCGCGGCCTGCCGGATGGCTGCTCGATCGCGGACGCCTACGCCGCCTGCGACGTCGTCGTTCTCCCTTCGACGTTCGAGGGCTTCGGCAACCCGAGCGTTGAGTCGGCCCTCCACCGACGCCCGCTCGTCATCGGGAGCTATCCCGTCGCCTTCGAGCTGCGGCGCTTCGGGTTCTCGTGGTTCGACATCGGCGATCCAGCCGCCGCCGCCCTGGCCGTGGCGCGGGTGCTCACCGACGGGGACAGCCCGATGCTGGATCGCAACGAACGTGTCGCCAAGGAGCGCTTCTCTGCAGCCGACCTCCCCCAGCGCCTGAGAGCGCTCGTCACCGGCAAGTAGGCTGGCAGCGAGATGACAGCTATGACAATTGGAGCGGCGGGCGAGCTCGCTTCCTCTCGTCGAAGCCGGCACTGTATTTGGAGCTGATCGACGGTGTCTCGGCTCAGCTGATGTGCACGCCGGAGATCGCGCGGGCGACGATCAGGCGCTGGATCTCGGAGGTGCCCTCGAAGATCGTGAAGATCTTCGCGTCCCGGTGCCACCGCTCGACCGGGTGGTCGCGCACATAGCCGTACCCGCCGAGTACCTGGATCGCCTGCTCGGTGACCCAGACCGCCATCTCACCAGCAAAGAGCTTCGACATAGAGCCCTCACCGGCGCGAAAGGGCCTCCCGGTGGCGCCCATCCAGGCTGCGCGCTGGTAGAGGAGGCGGGCGGCATCGATCCTCGTCGCCATGTCCGCGAGCTTGAACGCGATCGCCTGGTGCTCGATGATCGGCTTGCCGAATGTCGAACGCCCTTTCGCGTAGTCGAGAGCGTACTCATAGGCGGCGCGAGCTATGCCCACGGCCTGGGCGGCGACAGCCGGGCGAGTCGTCTCAAAGGTCGCCATCGCCGCCTGCGTCTTCGCGGACTTCCCCTCGCGGGCGCGAGCCAGGCGCTCGTCCAGCTTGTCCTTTCCGCCCAGCAGGCACGACCCCGGAACCTTCACGTCGCTAAGCAACACCTCTGCGGTGTGAGAGGCCCGGATGCCCATCTTCTCGAACTTGCGACCCATCTCGAGGCCGACCGTCTTCGGCGGGACGACGAAGCTGGCCTGTCCCCTCGATCCGAGCGTGTGATCGACGCTGGCCACGACGACGTGGACGTCGGCAATCCCGCCGTTCGTGATCCAGGTCTTGGTGCCGTTCAACGTCCAGCTGTCCGACGCCTCCTCGTAGACGGCTGTCGTCTTGAGCTGGCTTACGTCCGACCCGGCATCGGGCTCCGACACGCAGAAGGCAGCCAGCTTGAGCTCGCCCGGAACGCCGAAGCACTGCGGTGCCCACTCACCGACCTGCGCCGGAGTCCCGTTGGCGACGATCCCGGCAAGGCCGAGAGTCGAGCCGAGAATGGACAGCCCGATGCCGGCGTCACCCCAGAACATCTCCTCGTTCACCGCCGGCAGTAGCTGCCCGGTGCTATCGGCAAAGCAGCTCGCGACGAAGTCGAACGAGTACAGGCCGATCTTGGCGGCCTCCTCGATGATCGGCCAGGGTGTCTCTTCTCGCTCGTCCCACTCGTGCGCCGCTGGCCGCACGACGCTTCGCGCGAACTCGTGCACCCATTCGATCACCTGCTGCTGGTCCTCGTTCAGATCGAGTGAGAAATCGCCCATCGCTC
>CAZAMA010000067.1:0-15614 GCA_964485645.1 uncultured Acidimicrobiaceae bacterium
GGACCGGCGCGTAGGTCCGCCCCCGCCGTTCGCCGCCCTCCAGCCAGTAGTGGAGAGTTGCGCGCGGGACGCCGAGCACCTCAGCAGCGAGGGTCTCGTCGTACAGCTCGCGCTCAAGAACGGTCGGTGCCACAGCTCCATCATGCCGCAAGGGTGTGCCGCGGGCATGACCAGGGCCCTGGGGCAGCCTAGTCACTTGAGTCCCGGGCAGCGGCCGTCTGCCTTCGTAGCCACTTGCGCGGGGAACAGCCAGCGATGACCGACGCGCTTGCTCAGGAAGGGAGTGGCGCCTGGCTCGACTCCGAGGTCGCGGGAGTGCAGCTCGTCCGACACCCAGCTCGTGGCGTTGACGCGAGGAATCGACCTCGCAGGCGTCGTTGCTACTTGCACGTCTAGCAGACCATGCGCCCTCCATGGCGCGCTCTCTCTCGACGAGCGCCCGCGCTAGGTCAGGATCCGTGACTCCGACAGCTCGTGGGATCAGCCCAGCAACCATGCCGGCGCTGGGGACCTTCTTTGAGCCGGCGGCTCCTAGCCACATCTCGACTCGGTGGTGCAGCACTGCGGCAGCGTCGTCTACGCCGACCAGCGCTCGGTTGGCGACGAGATCGCGAAGGCCACGGTCCACGTCAAGCCCAGATGCTTCAGCCCGACGCAGGGCAGCGATCAGCGGCCCATAGGCGTCGCTTCGCTTCACTTCCTCGGCACGGCGAGGACCGAGACTGCACCGATCGAGGAGTGCATCCCAGCGCTCCTGCTGGGCGACGCGGGCGATCGCCTTGTACTCGGCCGCGAGTGTCGCGATGTCGTCCGACTGGCGCTGAACAAGAGCAAGCGTCTCGTGAGCGGAGAGCTCACGGCTCTCGTTTGCGAGCACGCCAGCGAGCACAAATCCTTCGTCTTCGAGGCGATTCAGAGGGCCACCGGGACCGAGAGCCGAGCCGAGCCTCAGAGTGGTGTAATGCTAGACGACGGACCATCGGAGCACGTTAGGGTCCACCGAATGGTAGTACGCGCGTAGTACCATGGCCTGGTGGAGGCCAGCCATGACGAGCTCGCGCGGTTCTTCACGACGGTGCTCCCGCACCTGAACGAGCTCCAGCGCCGGGTCGTCGCCGGCGCAATGGCGGTCGAGCTCGGGCGAGGCGGGAAGTCCGCGGTCGCCGGGGCGTCGGGTATGAGTCGCAACACGGTGATCAAGGCCGAGCGGGAGGTGCGCTCCGGTATCGAGCCGTCTGACCGCCTGCGTGCACCGGGAGGTGGTGACATCCCCGCCGAGGTGAAGCAGCTCGGATTGCTGGAGGCCCTCGACGAGCTCGTGAACCCTGACACGCGGGGCAACCCGATGTCGTTCCTGCGCTGGACGTCGAAGTCGACCGCGAAGCTCGCGAACGATCTGGTGCGCCAGGGGTTCAAGATCACCGACGACACCGTGGGAAGGATCTTGAAGTCCCTCGGCTACTCCCTCCAGGCGCCGGCCAAGGAGAAGGAAGGGACCGCGCACCCCGACCGCAACGCCCAGTTCGTCTACCTGAACGAGAAGGTCGGGAGCTTCGTCGCGGCGAACCAGCCGGTGATCAGCGTCGACACGAAGAAAAAGGAGCTCGTCGGCGAGTACGCCAACGGCGGGCGCGAGTACCACCTGTCGGGCAAGCCCACGAGAGTGAAGACTCATGACTTCGTCGACAAAGAGCTCGGGCGGGCCGTCCCTTACGGCGTCTACGACATCATGAACGACGAGGGCTGGGTGAGTGTCGGTGACTCAGCCGACACCGCGAGCTTTGCGGTCGAGGCCATCCGGCGGTGGTGGCACCAGATGGGAAAGGTCCGTTTCCCTGAGGCCACCGAGCTCCTTGTCACCGCGGACGGCGGAGGCTCGAACGGCCATCGGGTGCGTCTTTGGAAGGTCGAGCTCGCGAAGCTCGCCGCGGAGACCGGTCTAACGATCACGGTCTGTCACTACCCGCCCGGCACCTCGAAGTGGAACTGGATCGAGCACAAGATGTTCAGCTTCATCTCGATGAACTGGCGAGGACGCCCGCTCGTCTCCTACCGCACGATCATCGAGCTCATCTCCGCGACGACAACCGAGAAGGGCCTCAGGATCCGAGCAGAGGTGGACCCGAACGTCTACGAGAAGGGCATCAAGGTGAGCGACGCAGAGCTTGCTACCGTGCCGCTTCGCCCGCACGAGTTCCACGGGGACTGGAACTACACGATTGCGCAATCAGACTCTCGGTGAGCCCTAAGGAGCGGTCAGGTCGGCCGCAGCAGAGAGGAGTCCCATGCCTGTCCGGGACCTCGTCTGTGGCGCGCAGCGCAGACTCGCAATGGTCGACCCTGTGAATAGGCGCTCGGGTGTCGACCACGCGACGACTGTGGCTCAGCGAGAGCGAGTGCAATGAGTCTCGCCCCGATGCAGAGGCCGCGACGCGCGGCCAGCCTTCCACTGTTGCTCACCGTTGGCGAAGCCGCGAGGCTGCTCGGGACCGGTCGCTCCACGCTTTATGCCGCCATCCGCTCGGGCCATTCGTCTGTTCCGGTGTTACGGATCGGGCGCCAATGGCGAGTGCCTCTGGCGGCGGTGGAGCGCATTCTGGATGGAAGCGATGTCCCGGCTGTCCGGACCGCCGGCCATGACGAGATTCATGTTGTCCCGCCGGTCGTTTGCCCATCCTGCGGCGCGCTCGCGACATCGAGCAAGCGTCCCACGTGATCGGACGCCTTGCGGTCTTCCTCGCCGACCGCGTCGGTGTAGTGACGGGCCATTTGTACTGTGGCCCATCCGAGCCGGGCCTGCTTCTGACGCGCCGACACGACGCCATCGATGGCGGTCGCCTGGAAATGTCGGAGGGAGTGCAAATGCACCTCCCCGGAGACGCCGGCACGCTTCCGGATGCGGTCGAACGCATGGCTCATCACGTCGGGGTACGGCGGAATCTCCCCGCCCGGCGCGAAGGAGAAGACGAACGCTGCCGCGCCCACCTCCGTATCGCACGCACCTGCGAGCGTTACCTGCTCGCCACGGAGCCGGCGGAGCGCCGAGAGCGTGCCGGCATCGACGGTGAGCCTGCGGACGCTCGCCCTCGTCTTGGGGGCCTTGACAACCGCCCCACCCGCCGCGGCGACAATCGACTCGTCGACGACCACGGTTGCGCGCTCGAAGTCCACATCGGACCACCTCAGCGCGCAGGCCTCACCCCGGCGCATGCCCGTCGCTGTCACGACGCGCATGAAGGCAGCCACGCGCACGTCCTCGTACTCCGCGGCGGCGAGTATCCCGAGCACCTCGGAGTGGTCAGGCGCTCGGACCTCACCGCTCTCGTCGAGGTGCCAGGTCGGCAGCTCGGTGTCAGCAACGGGGTTGGGCAGCACGCCGCCGCTCCACCTGCGCGCCAGCCTGCAGGTGCGGTTGAGGATCGCTCTCGTCTGGCGGACAGTCGACTCGGCCAGGCCGGCGGTCTTGAGCCGACGGTAGTACGCCTCGAGCTCGTAGCTGCCGAGATTGGAGATGCGGGTCTTGCCGATCGAATCGGCGACGTGGACGCTCCAGATGCTCTCGTAACGGCGGACCGTGGAGGGGGACAGGTCCTGCCAACCGTTCTGCTTCCAGGCATCGAACGCAGCATTGAGCGTTGTTTCGCTCCCCCAAGGGGACCTCGCCTCGCCGACCGGCTCGGCAGCGCTGCGAACCCCCGCTATGAGATCCTCGAGTGCGCGGGTGGCGACGCGCTTGGTTCCTCTGACTCGCGCGTACCGGTGGCGTACGCGTCCGTTGGCGTCGCGCCCGAGAAAGACGCGGAGCTCCCAGACGTTCTCGCCGACCTGTCGCATGCTTCCCGCCATCCCAATCCCTCCAGCTTGTTGGGTGAAATGTTGGGTGAAACCCTAGCAAGTAACAGCGCACAAGTCTAATACCGCACTTGACCAGGTAATATATGGTGGGCCGCCAGGGTCTCGAACCCTGCACCTTGGGATTAAAAGTCCCCTGCTCTACCCGATGAGCTAGCGGCCCCGGCACAGGCGGTGGACTTCATGGTCACCAGCCGGTGACACCGAGCGTAGAGCAACGGCGTGCGGTCGGGACCGTGCCTCCGGCGCGCTAAGACAGCAGGCACAAAACGAGCGACCAAGGATGGGACCCGCAATGTCTGAGACCACCGACTGGAACAGCCAGATCATCGAGGAGTTCAGGGCCAACGACGGCAAGGTAGGCGGCCAATTCGAGGGAGCACCGGTTCTTCTGCTCACGACGACCGGTGCCAAGTCTGGCAAGCGGCACACGACGCCCATGATGTACCTGCCAGGTGATGGGCGTCTCTATGTGTTTGCGTCCAAGGCCGGGGCCCCGACGCATCCTGACTGGTACCACAACCTCGTGGCGAACCCCACTGTCTCGGTCGAGGTCGGGACTGATCGGTACGAAGCCACGGCCACTCCTCTTGCAGGCGCCGATCGCGACCGCATCTACGGGGAGCAGGCGAGGCTCTACCCTGGCTTTGCCGAGTATCAGGAGAAGACCACTCGCACCATCCCGGTCGTGGAGCTCGCACGCGCCGGCGCCTGAGGAGAGAAACGAACCTGTACACACACGGGCACCACGACAGTGTCCTACGCTCCCACCGGTCGCGGACCGCTGAGAACTCGGCCGCCTACCTGCTCCCCGAGCTCGAGCCTGGCCTCCGCCTGTGCGATGTGGGCTGCGGCCCGGGCACGATCACGCGTGACCTCGCTCGCCTCGTGGCGCCCGGTCGAGTCGTCGCCGTCGATGCCGCCGCCGGGATACTTGACGAGGCGCGCACGACATGTCGCAACGGCGGCGTCGACAACGTCGAATTCCACCAGGCCGACGCCGGATCGCTTCCCTTCGATGACGGCAGCTTCGACGTCGTGCATGCGCACCAGGTCCTCCAGCACGTCTCGCATCCCGTCGCGGTGCTAGAGGAGATGGGGCGGATCTGTCGAGCCGGCGGGATCGTGGCGGCTCGCGAGGGCGACTACCACGGCGAGACCTGGTGGCCGAGGGAGCCGATGCTCGAGCGCTGGCTCGAGCTGTACACCGACGTCGCCCGCGCCAATGGCGGTGAGCCCGATGCAGGTAGGCGGCTTGCATCGTGGGCGAGGGAGGCGGGTTTCGCGAAAGTCCGCGTGACGGCCAGCGTGTGGTTGGCCAGCACGCCTGAGACTTGTGAGTGGTGGGCCGACCTGTGGGCCGAGCGGACGACTGCGTCGGCCTTCGCCGCCAGGGCCGTCGAGCTTGGACTGTCGGACTCCGAGGAGCTGAGCCGGATCGCGAACGGGTGGCGGCGCTGGGCGGCGTCGCCGGATGCCTGGCTGGCGTTCCTGCACGCAGAGATTCTCGCCGAAGCCTGAGAGCGAGCCGACTCGCGGCGGACCGCTCTCAGGCCCAGAGCTCCTCGTCGTCCTCGACGATCACGAGGCACGTAGGGCAGAAGTAGCGGAGCTCGAGTGGAGTACCACAGGCAGAGTGGGTCGGATGGCCCGGGTCGCCCGAAGATGGCTGCGAAATGGCCTCGGATCCCGCCCTTCCAGCGCCCCAGGCAGCAAGAAGCATCACCACTCCTGCGAGCTCGGATCCTTGTGAGGTCAGCTCGTACTCGAACCGCAAAGGCCGGCGAGAGTAAGGGTGGGCGAGGACAAGACCCTCGCGCTCCAGATCTTTGAGCCGACTCGAGAGCACGTTGGTGGCGATGCCCGTCACTGCATCCTGTAGCTCGCCATAGCGAAGGGGACCGTCAAGCAGTGCTGCGACGACGAGGAGTGTCCAGCGGTCACCTACTTGCCGGAGAGAGAGCGAGAGCGCTGCGGTCGTGTCGGGCACAGAAGATATCTACACCTGCACGGTGGACCGTGGCGACCCTGCCGCCTGAACGCAGAGAGCACGCTCGAAGGAACTGAGATACTTGTAAGATGCAAGACACCAGTGACATCCAATCAGCTATGAGCGAAGGAGCAGGACCCATGGACGCACTCGACGAGATCACCGCGACGATCGAATCTGTCGCTCGCAAAGTCGGTCCGGCGGTTGTCGGGATCAACCGGCACGGCACGGGCGTCGTCACCGCCGACGGCTTTGTCGTGACCAATGCGCACAACCTGCGTGGCGACGAGACCTACGTGACCTTCGCCGACGGCCGGACTTCAGTCGGCCGGCAGGCAGGCGTCGACCTCGACGGCGACATAGCGGCCGTTGCCGTCGACACCTCGGGTGCTCCTGTGGTCGAGTTCTCGACCCAGCCAGCCGGTCTTGGTCAGGTGGTAGTCGCTCTCTCGAATCCTCGTGGGCGCGGCTTGCGCGCCACGCTCGGGACCGTCTCGTCGACGGGGCGGGGGTTTCGTGGTCCCCGGGGTCGTCGTATCGCCGGCAGCATCGAGCACACGGCCCCGCTCGCGCGCGGATCCTCCGGTGGTCCCGTACTCGACCGCGAGGGCCGTCTCCTTGGAATAAACACGAACCGCCTGCAAGAGGGTTTCTATCAGGCGATAGCGGCGACAGACGACCTGAGGACGCGGATCGGCTCGCTCTCGAGGGGCGAAGCTCCACTGCGTCGCCGGCTCGGCACGGCCATTGCTCCGCCCCACATGACGAACCGTCTTCGCGCCGCTGCCGGTCTGCCTGAGGTCGATGGTCTGCTCGTGCGTGGGGTAGAGGAGGAGGGCGCGGCCGACCGTGCCGGTCTGCGCCGGGGCGACGTTCTCCTGCGTGCCGGTGATGTCCCGCTCACGTCGGTCGATGCCCTCTACGAAGTCCTGGAGGGACTCGGTCAGACCCTGGAGCTCACGGTCATGAGAGCGGCAGAGGAGCTGAGCGTGACGGTGAGCTTCTAGCTACTTGGCGCTCCGGTTCCGGTTCTGGACGCCAGGGCGGCTCAGTTGTACCTCGAGCTGCTCTAGTCGTCCTGCTCCGCGTCGTAGACGCCCTGGGGTGCGGAGCGTCGCTGCTTGATCTCAGGGGCCTGTGAGGCAGCTCTGATGGCCCTTTCCATGGCGTCTGCCTCGGCTCCCGCGCGCCTCAGCTCGTCGCGGTCTCCAGGCCGGACGTAACGTTCCATCGGCCCCGTAGGCACGTCCGCACCGAGCGACGGGTCGGACGACGCCGCCGCAAGAGCGACGTCGTGATCGGTTAGTATTGGCAGCTCGCTGCCAGCACTGGGGGCGCCCGGGTGCGCCTCCTGGCTTGGCATCTTCCACTCGTCAGCCTGCCCGCTGCGCAGATGACCGTCGCCCTGGAGAGTCTCGGTGGAGCGTCCCTCACTCGGGCGCAGATCGGCTGGGCGTGCCTCGATCGGGCGTGCCTCGATCGGGCGCTCACCGAGGATGGTTCCCGAGGCCGTGCCGGGGCCGGGGCCGCCCCCGAGGCCGGCGCCATCCCCCGGGCCGACCCCCGGCATCGACAGCTGCGCTGCGCCGGCAGGATGGGCACGGCCAGCCGAGGCACGGCCGACCCGGGTGCTCTCGGCTGCAGCCTCGGCGACGCCACCGCTAGGTCGACCAAGCGGGCTGCGGACCATCTCCTCGATCGTGGCCTGCACAGTTGCCTGCAGCCTCGCGAGCTCTGCGATAGCGCCCTGCCGCTGGTCGTAGAGGTAGGTGATCTGCGAGATCGCCTGCTCCCGGTCGCGCTCGACCCGCTCCAGATACGCCTGCCTCCGGCGCTCCGTCTCGTCACGGATGTGAAGTGCCCGGCGCGTGGCCTCGTCAACTACCTCGGCAGCCTCCCTGCTGGCGACCTCGCGCAGCTCGCCGACTTCGGCTCGCGCTTGCACCCGCATGGCCTCGACATCTTCCTGTGCCTGTTGGCGGAGGTCGTTGACGTCTCGCTCGGCTTCTTGGCGGAGGTTGTAGGCGCCCTCCCAGGCTTCCTGCAAGATCCTCTGGACGCGCTCGCCGAGGGTGTCGAGCTGCGGTGGTTGGGCACTGCGCGCTTCGCTCTCGTAGACCGCGACGCGACGGTGCAGCTCACGTAGCTGGCCGACCGCAGCCGCAAGCTTTCTCTCCGACTCCGACGCGCGGTGTATCGCGTCGTCCAGACGGCGCTGCTGCTCGGCGACGTACCTGTCCACCTGCTCGGGGTCGTAGCCACGCCGGTAGACCCCAAAGATTGGTGTGGCTGCGACCACTTCCTCTTCGACTGCTTCGCTCTCGTCCATATTTGCCTGCCTCTGGCGCTTCGCGGCGCACCTGATCGGGTCGGTCGTTTCGGGGCCGACGCTGCGACTTAGCCCTCGTTCCTCAAGTAATCGAGCTCACCCGAGCTTCTCCGGCGATGGTAGGCGTCGCGAGGCCGAGAGGGGTGGATGCTCGGTCCGCTCGACGGCCGCGGCAGGGTGCGGGAGACTGGTGCCCTCGGCCGCGGCGACCGCTGTCCAGTGCGCCGCACGACAAGGGGGTTGCCTACCATGAATGCAGAGGTGAAGGGATCGACGTTGCCGGTTCTCGAGGTGATTCTCGACCCCGGCGAATCGATCATCTCCGACCATGGAGAGCTGTCGTGGATGACTGCGAACATGCAGATGTCCCAGACGACTCAGATGGGCGGCTCACAGGGTGGCGGGGGCGGTCTCCTTGGCGGTTTGAAGCGCGTCATGTCGGGCACGAGCATCCTGCTCACCCGCTACGAGGCGACGGGCGGTCAGGGAATGGTCGCCTTTGCGGCCAAGATGCCAGGACGGATCTTTCCCCTCGAGGTGACACCTGCCGGCGGGTACCTCGTCCACCGCCACGGTTGGATCTGCGGAACTCCCGAGATCCGGGCGACGGTCGGGTTCAACCAGAGTCTCGGAGGAGCGCTCTTCGGAGGTGAGGGGTTCGTCCTGCAAAAGCTGGAGGGCAACGGTACCGCCTGGGTCGAGCTGTCTGGTGAGATCACCACTTACGACCTCGCGCCTGGACAGAGCATGCTCGTGCACCCCGGCCACGTCGGGGTGTTCCAGGACACGGTCAACTTCTCGATCACCCGGATTCAGGGAATCACCAATCGCTACTTCGGAGCGGACGGCCACTTCCTGGTAGCGATGACGGGTCCCGGCAAGATATGGCTCCAGTCGATGCCGCTTCCCATCCTGGCTGCGAGCCTCAGGCCGTACATAGGCGAGCAAACCAGCACCGCGGTCGGCGCCGGAGCCGCGGGCGGCATACTCGGGAACATATTGCGCTGAGCCGCGACGTAATGTCGAGGTTGAGCTGAGCCGCAGCTGGCAAGCACCAAGAGCCGCGAACAGAGAGCAGGCAGCACGACCTTGGAAGTTTCCATGCCCGAGCACATAGTCGAGCGAGATGTCCTCGAACGCGTCCTCGGTGAAGCACTTCGGACCGGGGGCGAGTTTGCCGAGGTCTTCGTCGAGGACCGTGCCTCGTCGGGCATATCTCTCGACGATCGCAAAGTAGAGGAGCTCTCGTCGGGCCATGATCGCGGCGCCGGCATCCGGGTGGTGGTGCGCGAGACGACGGGTTTCGCTCATACGTCCGACCTTTCCGAGCAAGGACTTCTGCACGCTGCGGAGGTGGCTTCGGCCGTTGCCCGCGAGGGCGGGGGGGGAACCCGGACCGTGGCGCTCGGCGAGCGGCGTTTCGCCCCGCCGCAGCCCTTGGCCGCCAAACACCACGAAGTCACCAAAGCGGCCAAGGTAGAGCTGCTCGAGCGCGCCGATGACGCGGCGCGCGCCAACAGCTCGGCGATCGTGCAGGTGACCGCCGGCTACGGCGATTCGCGCCGCCGGACCCAGATCGCCAACTCCGACGGGCTGCTCACCGGCGAGGAGAATATCCGCACGCGTCTTGGCGTGAGGTGCGTGGCATCAGGCGACGGAGGAATGCAGACCGGGTACGAGACCCTCGCCCTGACGCTCGGCTTCGAGCTCTTCGAGCGGCGCAGCGTCGAGGAGGTGGCCGAGGCGGCAGCCCGCCGTGCGGTGTCCAAGCTCGGGGCGCGTCCCGCTCCCTCGGGGGTCGTCCCTGTAGTCCTGCGGAGGGGCAGCGGGGGAGTCTTGTTCCACGAGGCCTGCGGCCACGGGCTCGAAGCCGACCACATCGTGAAGAACACCTCGGTCTATACCGGCCGTCTCGGCGACCTCGTCGCCAGCCCGCTCGTCACGCTCGTGGACGACGGGACAGTAGGCCCAGAGTGGGGCTGCATGACCGTCGACGACGAGGGCCATCCCGCCCAGCGAAACGTGCTCATCCGCGACGGCATGCTCACCGAGTACATGTGGGACTACCTGCGGGCACGGCACGAAGGACGCCAGTCGTCGGGCAACGGCCGGCGGGAGAGCTTCCGCCACCTGCCGATGGTGCGCATGACGAACACCTTCCTGCTGCCTGGACAGGACGACCCCGACGAGATCGTCGCTCAGACGCCGCGGGGCATCTTCGTCGCCCACCTCGGCGGGGGTCAGGTGAACACCGCGACGGGCGACTTCACCTTCGCCATGACGGAGGCCTACCTCATCGAGAACGGTCGTGTCACCGAGCCGATCCGCGATGCCAACCTCATCGGCAACGGCCCCGAGGTGCTCTCGAGGATCGATGCCGTCGGCAGTGACTTCGAGCTCTCGGCCGGCACGTGCGGCAAGGATGGCCAGTCGGTGCCCGTGGGCTTCGGCCAACCGACGTTGCGCATCACCGGAGTGACGGTCGGTGGGACGTCCCTTGCCTGACCTTCTCGGCCTTGCTCGCAGGGTCGTGTCGCGCGCAGAGGGCGACGAGCAGATAGAGGCGTACCTCGCGAGCGGCCGTGAGACCTCGATCCGAGTATTCCAACACGAGATCGAGTCGCTCTCCTCGGCCGAGTCTGCCGGCCTCGGGGTTCGGGTCGTATCGAGCGGGAGGGTCGGGTTTGCCTGGGTGGCTGCGATCGACGAGGCCTCGGCTGTCGAGGCCCTCACCCAGGCGCGCGACAACGCCCGCTACTCGACGCCGGACGAGCTCGGCGGTCTGCCTGACCCAGACGGACACCAGCCTCCAGATCTCGACCTGTGGCGCGAGGAACTCGCCGGCACCTCGACGGCGAGGAAGGTCGATATCGCCCTCGAGCTCGAGAAGCTGACTCTCGCTCGAGACCCGAGGATCCGCCAGGTCGTGCACGCCAACTACGCAGACGCAGCCTCGCAGAGCGCGATCGCGAGCTCGACGGGGATCGAGGTCGCGAACCGACGGACCTCGTGCTCGGTCTCTGTCTACGCGATCGCAGCCGAGGGCGACGACAGCCAGACCGGTTACGGCTATGCCGCCGGGCGCCAGGTCGACGACCTCGATGTCGAAAAGGCCGCCTCGGACGCCGTCAATCGAGCCACGCGGCTGCTCGGCGCCAAGAAACCCGCCTCCTCCCGCCTCACCACCGTCCTCGACGGGCGCATAACGGCGATCCTGCTAGCCCTTCTCGCGAGCACCCTGTCTGGTGAGGAGGTCGTTAAAGGTCGCAGCCTGTTCGCGAACCGCCTCGCCGAGCAGGTCGCCGTGGCCGAGCTCAACCTCGTCGACGACCCGACGAACAAGCTCGCCTGGGGAGCCTCCCGGGTCGACGCCGAAGGTCTGGCATGTCGGCGGAACTGTCTCATAGAAGACGGCAGACTCCTCGGCTACCTCTACGACACGCGCTCGGGCCGCGTCTCCGGGACCTCATCGACCGGGTCGGCCGTGCGAGGCGGCTACCGCACGACCCCTCGTCCCGGTGCGCGTGCCCTTGCGATCGAGCCGGGGGAGCTAAGCCAGGAGGAGATCGTCGGGCGCATAGACCACGGTCTTCTCGTGCAGTCCGTGAGTGGCGTCCACTCCGGGGTGAACGCCGTCAGCGGGGACTTCTCGGTGGGCGCCGAGGGGGTCATGATCAGAAACGGTTCGCTTGCCGAGCCGGTGCGGGAGGTGACTGTCGCTTCGACGATCCAAAAGATGTTGCAGCACGTCTCGTTCATCGGCCGCGACATCGAGTGGTTGCCCGGTAGTGCGACCGGCCTCACCCTCGCGATCGACGACATGTCTATGAGCGGCTCCTGAGCCTGCTGCGCGAGGCCCGGAGCTTCCCGCGCTGCCAGGGCCCCAGAAAGAGTCCCGCGACCGCTCCTTAGGAGGCCGCAGCGGTGCTCGATGCCGCGGCCGGCGTGCTCGTCGACGCGGCGGGAGCCGCGGAGTCCTTCTTCGGCTCGGTCTTGGGTGCCTCCTTGGCGCCGTCAGCCTTGGATTCCGCGGCGCCACCGGTGGCGGGTTCCGAGGAGGGTGTCGTCTTGGCGGCAGAGGAGGTCGAGCGGCTGTCGGTCTTGTAGAAACCGCTGCCCTTGAACACGATGCCGATGTTCCCGAAGACCTTCTTCAACTCGCCCCCACAGCTCGGGCACTTGGTGAGAGCGTCATCGTGAAAAGACTGGACGACCTCGAGGTGCTCTCCACACTCCTTGCATGAGTACTCGTAAGTCGGCATTTCCCCTTCGTTCCTCCAGGGCGCTAGCACTCTCACTGCGCGAGTGCTAAGTCTATACGGGCGGCGGCGCCCGGTAGGGCGGCACCCGATCGGAGGACAGCATGCCAGCTCAAGACGCCGAGAGGCTCGTACCTCTCGATGAGGTGCAGCGCCTGGCGCTTTCGCGGGTCCATGCCCTGCCACCAGTCGAGATAGCTCTCGATGACGCCCTCGGCTGTGTGCTCGCTCACGACGCGGTAGCCACCGAGGACGTCCCCCCCTTCGCCAACACGGCTATGGACGGCTACGCGGTGAGAGCTGGCGACACAGCAAAGGCGCCGGTCGAGCTCAGGGTCGTCGGCGTGCTCGGCGCTGGGAGCTACCCTCGCGTCGCAGTCGGAGTGGGCGAAGCCGTGCAGATAATGACGGGAGCGCCAATCCCGCCTGGCGCCGATGCGATCGCGATAGTCGAGCGGGCAGAAGCAGTGTCGCCCGGCGGAGGTGCAAGACCGGGGCCGGGGAGCCTGGTTCGAATTCTCGACTCGGTGGCGCCCGGAGCCCACTTCCGGGCGGCGGGTAGTGATCTCGCCGCGGGCTCGGTAGCGGTACCGGCTGGCACAGTGCTGGAGCCCGCTCACATCGGTGTCCTCGCAAGCATTGGTGCCGGGCTCGTCAAAGTGCACCCGCGCCCTCGTGTCGGGGTGATGAGCACGGGCGACGAGCTCGTGGAGCTGGCAGCCGACGGGTCGGCTCCGCCGCTCTCGCCGGGGCAGATCCGGGACTCCAACCGACACGCGCTACTCGCCACGCTCAGAGGTGACGGTTATGTCCCAGTGGATCTCGGACTGGCGGTCGACACCGAGGAAGCGGTCACTGCGGGGCTCGAAAGGGCTCTCGCGACATGCGATGCCGTGCTCACTACCGGAGGCGTGAGCAAAGGCGAGTTCGATTACGTCAAGACGGTTCTGGCCAAGATGGGGGCCGTAAGTGGCGAAGTTCACGAGCTGAGCGTGGCGATCCGACCCGCCAAGCCCCTGGTGCTCGGTTGGTTGGGGAGCCGAGACGGTGCCGCGTCGCGCCTCGTTCCCGTGTTCGGCCTTCCCGGTAATCCCGTTTCGTCGCTTGTCAGCTACGAGGCGATCGCCCTTCCTGTGCTCCGTGTCCTCGCAGGTCACGCGCCGGCCGCGCCGCCAACTGTTCCCGCGCTGGCCGATTCAGGCCTGCGCCGGCGGACCGATGGCAAGACTCACCTCGTGCGCGTCGCTCTGTCCTGGCGAGCCGACGGCCGTCTTGTCGCCCGGGCTGCGGTCGGCCAGATGTCCCATCAGCTGAGTGGAATGGCCGGAGCCAACGGCCTGGCGGTCGTGCCTGACGGCGAAGGCGTTGCCGAGGGCGAGATGCTCGAGGTCATCCCATTCGGCCCGATCGGGCCCTTCGAGGCCCGACGGACTTGAGCCGCGTCGAGTCGCCCTAGGCTGGTGTGCATGAACGTACCGGAGCCAGCTGAGGGAGCTCGTCTGCTGACCGACTCGTTCGGGCGGGTCGTTCGCGACCTACGGATCTCGGTCACCGATCGCTGTAACTTTCGCTGTGTCTACTGCATGCCGGCAGAGGGCCTCAAGTGGTTGCCGCGGGCCGAGATTCTCACCTTCGAAGAGATCGAGCGGATCGCCCGGCTCTTCGTCGAACGTCTCGGGGTCGAGTCCATTCGCCTTACCGGTGGCGAGCCGACGGTCCGAGCCGACCTCGGTGTCCTCGTCCGCCTCCTGTCCGCTATCCGTCGCGGCGACGGCACACCCGTCGAAGTGGCACTTACCACCAATGGGGCGAAGCTGGAGCGCATGGCGCAGCCGCTTCGCGATGCGGGGCTCACTCGCATCAACATCTCCCTCGATTCACTCAAGCCGGCTCGTTTCGCCGAGATCACCCGCCGCGACTCGCTCGGCGAGGTGTTGCGCGGGATCACGGCGGCGGTGCGAGCTGGCCTCGAGCCTGTGAAGGTGAACGTCGTCGTGGTAAGAGGGTGGAACGACGACGAGATCGTCGACTTCGCCGAGTTCGGGCGGCGCACCGGCGTGCAGCCCCGGTTCATCGAGTTCATGCCGCTCGACGCGGACGGTGCCTGGTCGATGGACAAGGTCGTCGGCGCCGATGAGATCGTGGCTGCCATCCATGCCGTCTACCCCTTGGAGGAGGTGGCGCATGGACCCGAGCCCGCGTCACGGTGGCGATATGCGGATGGCGCTGGCGAGATCGGTGTCATCCCGTCGGTGACCAAGCCGTTTTGTGGCGACTGTGACCGGGTGCGGCTCACGGCCGAGGGATCCTTCATGACCTGCCTGTTCGCACGGGACGACTATGACTTTCGCACGGCGATGCGCGGCGGGGCGAGCGACGACGAGCTTGCCGACCTTGCGGCGACGGCGGTCGGACTCAAGTGGGCCGGTCACCGGATCGGGAAGGTCGATTTCGTCCGGCCTCGCCGTTCGATGAGCCAGATCGGCGGCTGACCGAGAAGCCACATCGACCGGCTTGACAGCTGGGCCGCGGATGGTTCCGTGTGACCCGGCTCGCGCGGCGGCAAGTTGTCGCAGGTGGGAGTGCCCGGAGCGACACGGTCGCAGGCGTCCGCGTACACTGCGCCCATGTCAGAACGTGGCCTCACACATCTCGACCCTCTCGGTCGAGCACGTATGGTCGATGTCACTCCGAAAGAGACGACCCACCGACGAGCCCTCGCTCGCTGCAGGGTGCAGATGCTGCCCGAGACCACGGTCGCGATCGTCTCTAATGCCATCAACAAGGGAGATGTGCTAGGCGCTGCACGCATCGCGGGCATCCAGGCCGCGAAACGGACCGCGGAGCTTATCCCCCTGTGCCACCCGCTTCTCGTAGGCGGCGTCGTCATCAACTTCACGATCGGCGACGACAGTGTGGAGGTCGAGACCGAGGTCGAGGCCGTCGACCGCACCGGAGTCGAGATGGAGGCCCTGACGGCCTGTGCCATAGCCGCATTGACCATCTATGACATGTGCAAGTCGGCTGACCGCTCGATGGTGGTCGGCGAGCTTTGCCTTTGGGAGAAGACGGGAGGGCGCTCTGGGGTGTGGCGTCGCCCGGAAATCCACTAATCACACGAGATCGGCTTGTAGGGTCTCCCGGAGAGTAGGGATGTAACGAGGATGGTGACAACCATGATCCT
>CAZAMA010000068.1:0-15521 GCA_964485645.1 uncultured Acidimicrobiaceae bacterium
CTAGGCGGCTCTGTCCTTGCCCGGTATCTCGAACAGCTGTTCGTGGCAGTCGACAGCTCGGGTACACTTGCAGGGTGGCAGCTGCCCACCTCCCCGCCTCCTCTGCACGCTCGCCAGATCCCTTGGCGCTGTTCCACCCGGCAGTGGCGGCGTGGTTCCGCCGGTCCTACCCCGCGGGCCCAACCGAGGCCCAGGCGCTCGGGTGGCGCGCGGTCGCGGCCGGCCGGGACGCCCTCATCTCCGCCCCGACCGGATCCGGCAAGACTCTCGCGGCATTCCTGGTCGCGATCGACCGCTGCTATCGCGCGGCGGCCTGGGGCGAGGGGCGTCGTGGCACCGACGTCGTCTACGTCTCACCCCTTCGGGCGCTCACCGTGGACGTGGCGGAGAACCTGCAGCGGCCCCTTGTCGAGATTGCCGCGCTGGCCCGTGAGCTCGGCCACTGTGTCCCTGACGTCCGAGTGGCTGTCCGTAACGGGGACACGCCCCAGTCGGCGCGCGCGGCCATGCTGCGAGACCGCCCGGAGATCGTCGTCACGACGCCTGAGTCGCTGTACCTGCTGCTGACCTCGACAAGGGGGCGCGAGCTGCTCGGCACCGTCCGCACGGTCATCGTGGACGAGATTCACGCGCTGGCCCGCGACAAGCGTGGCTCGCACCTCGCGCTCAGCTTGGAGCGACTCGACCGCGTCGTGGCGGCTTACCGCCGCGACCATGCGGGCTCGGCACCGCCGAGCTTGGCCGCGGCAACGCCCGAGGGGGAGAGTCCCTGCGAAGCGCGCGAAAGGCCGGTGCGGATCGGGCTGTCGGCGACCCAGCGGCCGATCTCGAGGATCGCATCCCTTCTCGTCGGCTCCGCGGCTGATCGCATCTCGCCGGACGGGAATCCTATTTGTGCTGTCGTGGACGTCGGTCACCAGCGGTGTATCGACATCGCCATCGAGTTGCCCGACGACGAGCTCGGCGCCGTGGCGACCCACGAGCAGCTGGACGAGGTCCTCGCTCTCATCGCCGAGCACGTGAAGAGATGCCGCACCACCCTTGTGTTCGTCAACACCCGCAGGATGGCCGAGCGGGTGGCCCATCGCCTCGGCGAGATGGTGGGCGACGACCTCGTCGTGGCTCACCACGGGAGCCTCTCGATGGAACGGAGGCTGCGGGTCGAGGCGCGTCTTCGCGCCGGCGAGCTGCGGGCTGTCGTCGCGACGGCCTCGCTCGAGCTCGGCATCGACGTCGGCCCGGTCGAGCTCGTGTGCCAGCTCGGTTCGCCGCGGTCGATCTCGACGTTCCTGCAGCGCGTCGGACGAGCTCAGCATCACGTCGGGGGGACGCCTGTCGGTCGGCTGTACCCGCTCACGCGCGACGAGCTGGTCGAATGCGCCGCCCTGTTCACGGCCGTGCGTCGCGCGGAGCTCGACGCTACGGTGCCCCCGGTCGCCCCTCTCGATATTCTCGCCCAGCAGATCGTCGCGGAGGTGGCCGCGGCCGGACCTGAGGGCATCGAGGTGGATGATCTCCTCCAGCTTGTCAAGGGCGCGACACCCTACGCGGCGCTCAGCCCCGAGGTGTTCGGCGAGGTCCTCGATCTGGTGACAGATGGCGTCGTCACCGGTAGGGGCCGCCGCGGCGCCTATGTCCACCACGACAGGGTGAGCCGCGTCCTGCGGCCGCGGCGCGGCGCTCGGCTCACCGCGACGACCTCCGGAGGAGCCATCCCGGAGGTGGCCGACTACAGAGTCCTGTTGGAACCGGACGACACCGTCGTCGGGACCGTCAACGAGGACTGGGCGATCGAGTCGATGGCTGGCGACGTGTTCCTTCTCGGCAGTCATACCTGGAGGATTCGGCGGATCGAGTCTGGCACCGTGAGGGTCGTCGACGCCGAAGGTGCCTCTCCGTCGGTGCCGTTCTGGCTGGGCGAGGCACCGGCTCGCACCGACGAGCTGTCGGGCTCGGTGTCCCTGTTGCGAGCTGCTGTTGCGAGCTGGCTCGAGACCTCTCGAGCGACCGCCGTCGAGGCATTGGCGCGCTCTGCCGGCATCGATGGCTGCGCCGCCGAGCAGGTTGTCACCTACCTCGCCACCGCCCAGGCGGAGCTGGGTGCGCTGCCGACGGCACAGTGCCTGGTCGTCGAGCGTTTCTTCGACGACACCGGAGGCATGCAGCTGGTGCTGCACTCCCCGCGGGGTGCCAGAATCAACCGAGGTCTCGGCCTCGTGCTCCGCAAGCGCTTCTGCCGCTCCTTCGACTTCGAGCTGCAAGCGGCTGCGAGCGACGATGCCGTGGTCCTCTCCCTCGGGCCCCAGCACTCCTTCCCGCTGGCCGACGTCGTCCACTACCTCGCGCCTGGCGGCGTGCCGGACACGCTTGTGCAAGCGATGCTCCCGACCCCGATGTTCGGCTCCAGGTGGCGGTGGAACCTGTCGCGCTCGCTCGTATCTCCTCGGTTTCGCGGGAGTCGCCACCTGCCACCGGCTATCCAGGCAATGGAGGCGGACGACCTCATGGCCGCGATCTTCCCGATGCTCGCCGCGTGCCAGGAGAACGTCTCCGGGCCGATCGTGATCCCTGACCACCCGATCGTCCGTCAGACGGTCGCCGATTGCTGCACCGAGGCGATGGATCTGGCGCGGCTCATGACCTTCCTCGAGCAGCTGCGAACAGGTGAGATACGGGCCCACTGTGTGGACTCGGTCTCCCCGTCCGTGCTCTCCGAGGAGATACTGAACGGCCGCCCTTACACCTTCTTGGACGACGCTCCGTTGGAGGAGCGCCGCACGCGGGCCGTCCAGCGGCGCCGGGGCACTGAGGTCCAGGTCCACGAGCTCGGCTATCTAGATCCTGAGATCGTCGCGAGGATTGCCGCGCAGGTCCGCCCCTCGCCACGCGACGGCGACGAGCTGCACGATCTCCTCGAGTCGCTCGTCCTTACCGAGCCCGAAGCGAGCTGGCGGGACCATTTCACGCTCCTCGTCGCCCAAGGTCGCGCGCTCGAGGTCCACCTCCCCGGGGGGGCCGGGACCGGTGGGCTGATCAGGTGGGCCTCCACGGCCCGACGCGCCGCGATCGGGGCTCTCGTCAAGGGGGCGACTTTCATGCCCGAGGTCGAGCTCGCGCTGGCGCCCGACCCGGCCGTGCTTGCCGAGGATGTCCTGGTCGAGGCTGTCCGCGGCCATCTGGAGGTGAGTCAGCCTCTGCGCCGTGAGGATCTCGGCGAGCGCATGGGGCTTGGTATTCGACGTGGCGCCGAGATCGGTTCGGCGATTGCCCGCCTGGAACGGGAGGGGTCGATCCTTGAGTGCAAGGTCGGCGACGATCCGGATGTGCGCTACTCGGCCCGCAATCTCCTCATGAGGATCCATGCCGCCGCGCGAGACCGCTCCCGGCGCTCGGTCCAGACGTTCTCTGCCCGCCAGTTCATGGCTTTTCTCGTCACCTGGCAGCATGTAGGCCCGCCGCACCGCCTTGTCGGCCCAGATGGGCTCCTGGAGGTCGTCGAACAGCTGCAGGGGATCGAGGCACCGGTGGACTCCTGGGAGTCCGCCATCTTGCCCGCGAGGATCGCGCAGTACCGACAGGGCCTGCTCGACGAGCTTTGTGGGAAAGGGGAGGTGGGTTTCGGCCGGTTGGCGAGCCGGGTGGCAGAGAGCACCGGATCTGCCGGGACTCCCGATCCTCGGCGCCCTGGCGCGACTCCCTCTCCGGCGACGCCTGTGGGCCTGTATCTCCGGGACGACCTTGCGTGGCTGCTGGCTGCGATCCGCCCGCCGGCCGTCCGCGACGAGGTGCTGCTCGGCGCGTCCGCTGATGTCGTCGCCGCGCTCGACGACCGAGGGGCCCTCTTCTTCTCGGACATCTGCGCCGTGACGGGTCGCATGCCGGTCGAGGTGGCCGACGCTCTCTGGGATGGCATCGCGAGGGGTCTCGTCACCGCAGACGACTTCCAGGCGGTGCGCTCTCTTCTTCGTGGCAGATCCCGGCTCGGCCACCTCGTCGGCCCTCTCCGACCTGCCAGCGGTGTCAAAGGTTCGAGTGCGAGGGGTACGCCGACTCGCCAGGGCGTCTCGCGGCGCGCCCGCGAGCGCGCCCGCATCGGCGTCCGACCAGCTCTGAGCGGAGGACGGTGGTCTCTCCTCGACCGTGGCAGCCGTGAAGGCGAGACGGCGGCTCTCTCTCGCCTGAACAGGGCGACCTACGACGCCGACGAGCTCGCGGAGGCAGTGGCGGGTCAGCTGCTTCTCCGTTGGGGGGTTGTCTTCAGGGACCTCGTGGTCCGCGAGAGCCTCGGCGTCGGGTGGAGGGCGATTCTCCTAGCCCTGCGCCGCCTCGAAGCCCGGGGACTCGTGCGCGGCGGCCGCTTCGTCACCGGGTTCAACGGCGAGCAGTTCGCCCTACCCGAAGCCTATGAGACTCTCCGCACGGTCACCTCTGGCGGAACCGATGGCCACACGGTGCGCCTGAGCGCCGCCGACCCCTTGAATCTCACCGGCGTGCTGGTGAGCGGACCACGTGTCCCGGCCGTGCGGACGCGCACGGTCGTCATCTGCGACGGGGTCATCTCGGACGGCGGTCCGGGGTCGGCAGGAGAACACCTTTCTGCGCAGAGCAGTGGCCGCGCCGGCTGACGCTCAATGCAGCGGGAAGGGCGCCCTCATGACGAGCTCGACGTTGCGGTCCTCCAGTCCTCCTCGCGCAAGAGAGGAAAGGCCATGACCGGGAGCATTCGCGGCCAGCTCGCGGTGGATGGACGCAAGACGACCGAGGCCGTCTGCCTGACGCGGGTCCGGTGCGCCAACGTGGTCGAGCATCGTGCAAAGGACCGATAGCGATCCGTCGCTGTTGGCGGTGAGCTCGACGAGGCGTGCCTGGGAGGGCCAGTCCGCGAGAGAGACCGTCGAGACTTCCCAGAAGCCGCCCTCTGCCGTGCCGGGGGGGTGCCGGAACCTGACCTCGTTCAAGTGGCGGTGACCGTTCAGCCAGAGCACGACGTTGGGGAAGCGGTGCAGGAGGGCCTCCACTTCGACTGCGGTCGCGCGGGGCTGGTCCTCTTCGGGACCCTCGACGGTCTCGCGGGCGTTGGTGAGAGAGGCCAACCCGTGATGGGAGGCAAGTACGACGAGGCGGTTCTCGTTGCCCGTCACCGTCGTGCCACCGCCGCGGCCTATATGGCGGGCGTGCACTTCGATGAGGCGCTCCTCCAGCCAGGCGAGCTGTCGCTGCCCGAAGCTGCCATCGGATCTGCCGTTCAGGTTCGTCGAGTCGAGCAGTATGACCCGTATGCCATCGACCCCGTCGTAGGCGGCGTAGCAAGTGCCGTGCTCGAGGTTCGCCTTGCTGTAGCCGTGCCCGGCCGGCAGTCCCGCGGCGCGCAGGTGAGCGGCGACGAAGTCACGCCGCGTCACGATGGTGCGTGTGGCCGCGGGGGTAACCGGGAGCGCTGGTCCGGTGAGAAAGCGCTCGGGATAGGCGAAGAGCTCCTCCTCTCGGTGCATAGGGTCGAACCCGGGGCCAAGGGCAGTCGGCTTCACGGCGCCGCCGAGGACATGGCGGTACTCGGCCGTCGGGACGGACTCGCCGAAGGCGAGACCCTCGTGGTTGCCGAAGCACGACAGCCAAGGCATCCCGACGCCTTTGGCATCGAAGCTCGCCGTGGCCTGGTCGAGAAGTCCCGGGTAGTCGGGGAAGCCCCACCGCTCCCGGTACCGGTCAGCTCCCCCGTCTGGGTGCCAGTAGAGGTCGCTCGGCCAGCTGGCCGCTTGGACGCCCTCGTAACGGCTGTCTCTACCTGGGAACTCGAGCCTCCCGCCCGCCAGGAGCGAGAGGAACCAAGTGAGCTCGTTCAGCTGGGCGTTGTCGATGTTGTCGCCGGTGCAGAGCGCGAGGCCGATCGGCGCGCCGGTGTCGGGACTGCCCCCGCAGGTTCGGATCGCCCGCGCCATCGCGTCGACGGCATGGAACGCGAGCGCCTCCTGGGGACGGTGCGCCGGGATGAAGGCGCCTGTTCCGGGCAGTCCCCTCAGGTACTCGAAGAATTCGAACCGTCCGGGCGAAGCCGTGTCGGCGAGCTGGAGATCGGTCAGCTGCACGAGGAGCAACAGGCTGCGGCGCCCTTGCGGGGCGCGTTCGCCCCCCGGCGCTGTTGCGTCCCGCACGGCGCGCGCTTCGCCGGCACCGAAGCCCAGGCGCAGGTACGGCAGCTCGGTGCCCACGCGGGCCACGCCGGCAGCGGCGAGGGTCCGTTCGAGTGTCGTCGGTGTCGACATCTGCGTGACGGGGACAGTCGTGTCAGTCGGTCAGGGTGTGGACGGAGCCCGGCAGGAGCTCGATGGCGACCGGAGCATCGGGAGTCAGGTTGAGGGCTACCGCGCTCGAGACGTCCGCGATCATGGATCCAAGGTCGGTGCTGAGGCCCACCCGCGTCACCGGACCGAGGAAGGTGAAGCTCGTGGTACGGCCCGCGAAGCTGCCCGCCGCCGGCACGTCGCCGTTGGACAGTGGCTGCAGTCTCAGGTTCTCGGGCCTCACGAAGACTCTCAGGGTCTCACCCACCCCGTAGTCGAAACGCGACTCGTGAACCGTCATGTTGAAGCCCATACACGAGACGGTCTTGTCGCTGGATGACACGACCGTCGCCTCCAGCTGGTTCATGGTCCCGACGAAGGCCGCGACGAAGGAAGTCTTGGGGTGGCCGTAGATCTCCGCCGGTGTCCCGATCTGCTCGACTCGTCCGTTCGACATGACGGCCACTCGGTCTGACACCGAGAGCGCCTCTTCTTGGTCGTGGGTCACGTACAAGGTCGTTATGCCGAGTTGCAGCTGAATGCGCCGGACTTCGTCGCGTAGCTGTACGCGTACCTTGGCGTCCAGCGCGGAGAGCGGCTCGTCGAGGAGCAGGACGCCCGGCTCGATCGCAAGAGACCTCGCGAGCGCCACGCGTTGCTGCTGACCCCCGGAGAGCTGGCGGGGGTAGCGGTCCATGGCGGAGCTAAGGCCCACCAGCTCCAACAGCTCACGGGCGCGCTTAGCCCGCTTGTCGGCGCTCTGGCCGCGGATCCGCATCCCGAACTCGACGTTCTTCTGTGCCGTCATGTTGGGAAAGAGGCTGTAGGCCTGGAACACCATGCCCATGTTGCGGCGGTTGGCAGGCAGGTCGATGACGTTGCGACCGTCTATCAGCACCTGGCCCGAATCGGGCCACTCGAAGCCCGCGACTATCCGAAGCGCCGTCGTCTTGCCGCATCCGCTCGGTCCGAGCATCGAGATGAACTCTCCCGAACCAATGCTCATGTCCAAGTGCTCGAGGGCGACGACGTCCCCGAACTGTCGGTGAAGCCCGCGAAGCTCGACCGTTGTCATGGCCGACTACTTTGCCAGAACCGGCTGTGCGGCGGTTCTCGAGCGCCCGCCGAGGAGGAACAGCGCGAGCATGGCACCCCATGTCAGAAGGAAGCTGATGACGGAGAGCGCGGCGGCGGGGTAGGCGAGGCTCTCACCCGTCTGATAGATGTAGATCGGGAAGGTGTTGAATCCGAGCAGGCTCGCGACCGTGTACTCGCCCATCGCGATGGCGACGGTGAGAAGCGCCCCGCCGATGATCGCGGCGCGCAGGTTCGGGAGGATCACGGTTATCAATGTGCGGAACGTGGATGCTCCCAGGCTCTCAGCGGCTTCTGTCAGGGTCAACAAGTCGATGGCTCTCATGCCGGCGTCGAGAGAGCGGAAGAGGAACGGCAGCGCGAACACCACGTAGATGAGCGCGAGCACCTCGGGTCGCCCGATCAACCAGGTGAGCGGGTGCAAGAAGGCGATTATCCCCACGATGAGGACGATGGGCGGGACGACGAAGGGGAGCACCGCGATCAGCTCCATGGCCGGGCGAAAGCGCGGCAGGCGCAGATGCACCCAGAACACCGTCGGCACCATCAGCACGACGCCGACCGCCACAGTCTCCAGAGATATCTGGATCGACAGCCAGAAGGTCGTCCTGAACTCTGGCTGGTCGAAGATGTAGCGGTACCAGTGGAACCATGCCAGGCCATGAGCGCCGCCCTCCATGGAGAACTGCACCAGCGAGTAGATCGGCACGAAGAAGTAGAGGGCACCGACTACGAGCCAGAGGAGATGCCACAGCGGTAGGCGCTTGCGCCGTCGTCGAGCGCGACCTGGGCCCGCACGTCCGGTGGTAGCCGAGGCGTCTTCGAGAGTGCCCGTCAGCGTAGCCATCGACTCGCTCGCCGCTGGAGAAGGGTGTAGAGCACGACGGTCGTCACGATGACCACGATCATTCCGAAGGCGAGAGCATAGGCGAGCTGTGGGTCGGTGGTGATGTTGCCGTTCACGTAGTCGGCTATGTCGATCGTGACGAGGTTGATGGCGTTCCCGCTAAGGGCTGAGGCCGTTGCGTACGCGCTGAAGGCGCTTCCGAACAGCAGCACCATCATGCCGAGCACCGAGGGGGCGACGATGGGCAGGCCCACGTACCGCCAGAACTTGAAGGGGCTGGCGCCGAGGTTGGCGGCGGCTTCCTTCCACTCCTTGCGGAGCCCGTCGAGAGCCGGCAGGACCAGCAGGATCATGAGGGGGAACTGGAAGTAGACGTACACGAGGGCCAGGCCGAGCACATTGGTGAGCGAGAACGATGGGTAGATGTGCAGGCCGAGATGGCCGAACAGACCAGTGAGCACGCCCGTGGCCCCGAGCGTTGCTCCGAAGGCAAAGGCGAGAGGGATGCCGGCGAAATTGGACGCCATTCCGGAGAAAGACACGAGGGCCGGCCGGCACCACCGTGGTATCCCATGCTGGACGACCGCGTTCGCGACGAGGAAGCCGAGCACGCCGCCTATGAGAGCGCTCAGGCCGGATAGCTCGATGCTCATGAGGAAGGCGGAGAGGTACTGGCCGTGCAGGATCCCGCTCAGGTTCGAGAACGTGAAGCTGCCACTGGGGGTGATGACATTTCCGGATGTCACAGCCGACGGGCCGTTGCCGCCGGTCAGGCGGGAGCCATTCGCGGCGATCACCGCCGAGAGTCCCGGCGCCGCGATCTTGTAGGGACCGCCCGCTGGTCCGGAGGCTGTTATGGCGTAGTAGGGGGCGGAGCCGCTGTCCAGGTTCGACAGGTCGTTGCCGAGGGTGGTTCCCGTGGCGTCGTAAGGCACCTTCACGGTCGTGTAGCCGTTGACGGTCACCGTGAAGGTACCGCCGGTCGGCACGCCCCTGAGGGTCACCGTGGCGACCGAAGAGGGCGCGCCGGTCCGGAAGGCGTCCACAATGAGCTGGCCGGTCGGGATGAGGAGGAAGATCGCGATATAGGCGAGGAACGGGAGCAGCCCGAGCCAGGCCCACCGGCGCCGCCGACGGCCCGACCTTAGTGGTCGGGCCGTCGTGGCATTCGTGCCGAGAGCGTCCTGTGACTCGGCGGGCGTGCCGCTTGTACGAGCCACGGCCGCGCTCCCCTCCCCCTGTTATCTGGTCGGCTGGTGAGTGGTTAGGCCACGCCCATTATCGGGCCCCAGTGAGCGGCCAGCGCGGCAGCCGCTTTGTTGGTCTGGGCCTCGTTCGGGAACACGACGCCCTTGTACTCGCTCGGGGACGGGAGCTTGCGCGCGAGCGCCGCGGGGATCTTGTGCTCGGCAGCCAGGTTGGCGTAACGAGCCGGGTGGGCAAAGCCGGCAAGGTACAGGAGCTGGCCCTCGTCGGAGTAGATGAACTCCTCCCACAGCTCGGCGTTCGCCTTGTGCGGTGCGTACGCGCTGATTGCCTGGCAGTAGTAGTTGCCGAACTTGCCATCGGACGGAATACCAACGGCGTAGTCGGACGGCTTGGAGAAGACCGCCGGCGTCGTCTTGTATCCGAGGTTGAGGTAGTCCCAGACGATCGCGACCGGCGTCGTCCCCTTGGAGATGTTCGCCGGGTAGCAGTCGGTCGCGTTGAAGTTGCCGCGGTCCTTCAGCTCCTTGAAGAACTCGATGCCCGGCATGATGTTGTCGAGGCTGCCGCCGTGGGCGAGCGAGGCGGCAAAGACCGCCCCGAAGGCGTCGCCGGCCGATCTTGGGTCACCGTCGATTGCGACCTGTCCCTTGTAGCGCGGGTTCAGCAGATCCTGCCAGGATTTTGGCGGGGTCTTCTGCACCGAAAGGTTGGTCCCGAAGGAGACAACCCCGTAGTAGTCCCCGTACCAAAGGCCCTGGGGGTTCTTCATGTTGGCGGGGATGGTGCTCCAGGTGGACACCTTGTAGGGAGCAAACGCCTTGTCGCCGACTCCGGTGTTCGCGATCGAGGGCGACACGTCGACGACGTCGGGCTCGTTGCTCTGACCCTTCAGGCTCGTGATCGCGGACAGCTCTTCTGCCGAGGTCCCGTTGGGATTGGCCGAGTTGACCTTGATCCCGTACTTGCGCTCGAAGGCCGAGATGATGTTGCCATAGTTGGCCCAAGTCGGTGGGAGCGCTATGACGTTCAGCGCTCCGCCCTTCCTCGCAGCCCGCGGCAGTTCCATCGACCTCGGAAGAGTAGATGCCGAAGCCGAAGATCCGAGCCCACCGAGCATCGTGCCCGCCGTCAGGCCACCGGCTCCAAGAGCTGCGTTGCGCAGGAAACGACGACGGTCGTATCCCCTCGTCTCGGTCTCGGCAGTTCTGTCTCGCTCATCCATCAGCTGACTCCTTTTGTCATACAATCGTAAATATCTGGCAAGAGAGTACACGGCGATTGTCACCAGGACGTAACCGCCTCCGAGAAAGATTACAGCCCGCAGTCCGCGGGGGCAGGCGCCTTCTCAGTTAACGTTTTGGAAAATCCTGGGGAGGGGCGCTCTCGGCGATGCCAGCCAGCGGACGTCGCGCCTCGGTGACGAGGCGATCGACTCTCAGCAGCTCGGCGACCAGCCGGGACGCGTTCGCGGAGCTGACACTCGGCCTGCGCCCGATCCGATTGACACGGCCGGCGCCGCGGATGCCCACATGAGGACGGACTCGCCTGCCTCCTGGCCGACTGGCACCTGGCCGACCGATCGCCGCGTGACGACCCCGGGTGCGGGCGGGTGGCCGGAGGCCGGGTGCGTTGCCCGCGCGAGGAGAGTCCTGCCGTCCTCGCGCGGGGACGCGTCCCGCCACCTCTCGCAGCCGGAAGCTTGCGCCGGCCCGCCGAGACCGGCCGGCCCGCCGAGACCGGCCGGCCCGCCCTCGCAGCGGACAGGTGACCCGGAGGCGTCGCTTCGGGGCGACGCCTCCGGGGCCGACTCCACCGGCCCTACCTGTGGTGTCCCTCGCGCCGGTGGAGAACCTGCCCGCACGCCTGCGGCTCTCGAGCGTGTGACGAGAGCCCGGATGCGGGCGACGAAGTTGGAGGAGTGGAGGGGTTTCTCGAAGAAGTCGTCCGCGCCACTCGAGAGAGCGGTCTGCTCGGTGTGGCTGTCAGCGAACGAGGTCATCACTGCGATCGACAAGCTCGGCATCGACTGCCGGGTGTGCCGGGCGAGATCCATGCCGCTTAGTCCCGGCAGGCGGAAATCGGCGAGCAGGACGTCGAAAGCCTCACGGCCGAGCCGCTCACTTGCCTGCTCGGCATCTGTGACCCACGACGCCTCGAAGCCGTTCCGCGTGAGCACCCGGGTGACGAACAGGGCGGTGGACTCGTCGTCCTCCACGACGAGTACACGCCCTTGCGTCGCTTCCCTCGCTGCCATTGGGCTCATCGTGGCAGGCCTTCGCGAGAATATGGTTCCCATTGGGTTGCAGCCCGGTTGCAGCTGGTGCGGCTGCAGGACGGGCATCTCCCCGGGGATCCGGCCTTAAGCTCAGAGCAGGCGGCTGAACCGGTAACCGAAGCCCCGCACCGTCTCGATCGGTCCGGCTCCCGGTGCGGACCACCCGAGCTTGCGACGGAGCCGGAGCACGGCGAACTTGACGCGATCGGGCCCTGTCGCAGTCGGATCCTGCCACGCGAGATGGAGGATCTGCTCGGTCGTGAGCACGTTGCCGGCATGGCGAATGAGCACCTCGAGCAAGCGAAACTCGATCGGGGTGAGATCGACTACCTGGCCTTTCACCTCGATTCGATGCGCATCGAGGTCGATGCGCACATCTCCGTCGTCGTAGGCCAGAGCACGGGGAGCCCGGTCGACACTCAGCGCATGGCGCCGTAGCAACGCGGCGACGCGAGCCAGCAACTCCTGGTTGCCGAAGGGCTTGGTGAGGTAGTCGTCAGCGCCGGCGCGCAGTCCTCGGACCTTGTCGGTTTCGGCGTCAAGGGCGGTGAGAATGAGAACCGGGACGTGGCCGAGCTCCCGGATCCGATCGAGCACGGTCCAGCCGTCGAGGGAGGGAAGCCCGACGTCGAGGATGACGAGATCTGCTCTGATCGCATGGAAGCGGCGCAGGCCCTCGAGGCCATCGTTGACCACGACGGGCTCGTAGTCATGACGGCTGAGGAGGGCCGACAGCGCCAACGCAATGTCGTCGTCGTCCTCGAGGACGAGGACTCGTGGGGCTCTACCCCCCTTGTGGACATCGTGACCTGTGTCGAACCCGGCACCGTCAGGCACTGGTCGTCGTCCCGCGCCCGGCGGCCTTTGACAACGTGCCGTCGTCGCTGGCAGTCGGGGCCGGTTGGGTCTCCAGATCCTCGTCCTGGCCGCGAGGTAAGTCGAGCGGGAGCGCCACGAGGACGACCGTCCCGCGCGCGGCTGCATTCGCGATGGAGATGTTGCCGCCATGTAGGCGAGCTATGGCTCGAGCGACGGAGAGCCCCAGGCCCGATCCAGGTATACGGGCCGCGCGGGCGTTCGAAGCTCGGAAGAACCGCTCGAAGAGCGAGTCCCGCTCGGGTTGGGGTATGCCGATGCCGGTGTCGGTCACGGAGATGAACCAGTGATCGCCGCTCGAGGTAGCGCTCACGGTTACGCGACCCCCCTCAGGAGTGAATTTGACGGCGTTGGAGAGCAGCACGTCGAGAAGCTGCGCGATCCGCCGCTCGTCGCCGACGAGCGGAGCGCCTTCTTCGAGGTTGCATTCGAGGGAGATCTGTTTCGTCTCTGCCTTAGGTGAGAACGTCGTGACCGCATCCTGGACCACCGAGGCAAGGTCGAAAGGGACCAAGTCGAGAGGCAGGATGCCGGTCTCGGCCCGGTCGAGGAGAACCAGGTCGTCGACGAGAGCGAGAAGCCTTTGGGCGTTGCGGGTGATGACGTCGAGGAACTCCACCTGCTCGACCGGATCGTCTCGCCCGACGCCGTCGTGGAGAAGCTCGGTGAAGCTGAGGATGGAGGTGAGGGGCGTTCTCAGCTCGTGGGAGATCTCTGCCAGGAAGGAGGCTTTCACCCTGTCAAGCTCGACGAGTCGTTCGTTCTCGTCACGTTGTTGAGCAAGCAGCCTGGACCACTCGGCCTCGTCCCGCGCCTGGGAAGAGATGTCCCGGAAGAGCCAGAGGTGTCCGCGGTAGTCGCGGTCGACGAAGATCGGCACGTAGTCACGCTCGAGGACCCGGCCGTCCTGCATCGCGATCCGGTCCCCGATCACTCGCCGACGCTCCCGCAGGAGCCGGGCGACCCTGTCTGGTCCCGGCACCCTTGTCGGGTCTCCGAAACGCCTCGTCAGCTCCGGGCCAAGCTCCTCGAGCGTGCGTCCGATGAGCTCGCGTGCAGGACCGGCCAGCTCAAACAGCTCTACGAAGGCTTCGTTGGTGAGGACTATGACGCGTTCGCTGTCCTCGACGAGAGCCGCGATATGAAGTGAGCCCACGAGCGTGACGAGGCGCTCGTTGGCCTCGAGGAGCCGCAGGTGGGCCTCGCGAGCCGTGGTCACATCGGTCGAGTGGATCACGATTCCTTCGACGGCCGGGTCTTCGACGAGGTTCGTTCCCGTGCTCTCCAGATACCGCCACTGCCCGCTTTCCTCGCGTATGCGAACCCGGAACGTCTCTTCGGGCGGCAGGTCGCCAGAACGGAGACGTCTGAACGCGTCCACCGCCACGGCGACGTCCTCGGGATGGATCAGCTTCAGCACCCCATCGCGAGGATCGAAATCCTCTGGAGCTCCCGTGAGTCGCAACGCGGCGGCGTTGGAGTACCGCCAGCACCCATCGGCGTCGAACACGGTGATGATGCCAAAAGAGCTGTCGAGCAGGGTTGCGAGGAGCCTCTTCTTGAGCTCTGAGTCGTCTGGGTCCCCGGCCCCTGGCACGGGTTCGTCAGGCACCCAATCCGTCGCGAGGGCGTGCTGCAGTCCGGCGTGGGTAGCAGCTAGAGGTCCTTCCTCAGGCACCACGAGGTGGATCGTAGCCTCACCGCCAGGTTGATAGGCGGAGAGAGGATCGAATGGTCGCGGCGCCAGGTATCGTCGGTCGACCTCGACTCCCGGGGCCGCCGGAGGTGAGAAGCATGGTCCGACTGGAGCGCGCGGTGACTGCGGATCTGGGCAGGCTCGCGCTGCCGGCGATCGTCGTGCACGGCGGGGCGGGGACCTTCGAGCGAATTCGCGCAAAAGACGATGCCGAGCAGCTCGAGGCGAGTCTCGCCGCAGCGCTCGCGGCCGGCTGGGCTGTGCTGAGCGCGGGCGGCACAGCCCTGCATGCTGTCGTGGAGGCCGTCGCCGCGATGGAGGACAGCGGGCTGTTCAACGCTGGCCGCGGAGCGGTGCCGACGAGCGCAGGAAACTTCGAGCTCGACGCCGGCGTCATGGACGGAACGACGGGCGCGGTTGGAGCCGTGTGCGCCACCACCTGGCCGGCCAACCCGGTACGTGTCGCTCTGAAGCTGGCCGAGGTCGGCGGAGCGCCCGACGGACCTCTCCTGCTGGCGGGCGCGGGAGCCGACGGGTTCGCAGAGAGCTCTGGCTGCAAGCAGATGGCAAGGTCGAGTCCGCCGAGCGGTGGGGGCGAACCTGGGCACCGAGCTGCCGCCCCGGGCAGCGAGATCGGGACCGTCGGCGCCGTGGCTGTCGACGCGGGAGGCCGGCTGGCTGCGGCGACGAGCACCGGAGGACGCAGCGGTCAGATGCCGGGCCGGGTGGGTGACTCTCCGATCCCCGGAGCGGGCGTGTGGGCGAATTCCGCCACGGCCGCGGTCTCAGGGACCGGTGCCGGCGAGGCTTTCATCGTGGCCGGCTTCGGGCATCGTGTGGACTGGGAGATGAGTAACGGTCAGGATGTCGGCACGGCGCTGAGCAGGGCGCTCGGTGCCGTCGCGAGGCTTGGTGGCGGCGGCGGCGGGATAGCTCTCGCCGGCGACGGGTCGTTTGCCGCGAGCTTCAACTCAAGGGCGATGGCCCGAGGCTGGAGGGACGGCTCAGGCACGGTCACTCACGTGCTCCCGTCCGCGGTCGGGACCTAGCCGTTCGCCTGGCGCCTCCTGGAAGCCGACGGGACGTACTGTGAGCCGGAACTGACCCAAGGCCGGGGTGTCCGGTCACTTTTGGAGCAAGGTTGGCCCTGGGACGCGGTGCCATAGGCCCCGGCCCCGACCCCGGCTCCGGCCCGGCCCCGGCCCCGGCCCCGGCCCCGGCCGGAGCCCCGGCTCCTCAGCC
>CAZAMA010000069.1:0-15495 GCA_964485645.1 uncultured Acidimicrobiaceae bacterium
GTGAAGTCGCGCAGCGGCCTGGGATACGGCGCTCCGGTCGAGGCCGTGGGAATCTCCAAGCAGCGTCGCCTGCGGAGGCTCGCGGCGCGCTACCTTGCCGAAGCGGGTCGTGGTGGCGTCACCGTGCGTTTCGACGTGGCCTCCGTGCTCGCGGGGCGACTCGAGATCGTGCCCGCTGCCTTCTGACCGTCGATGGTCGAGCACGAGCACGAGCACGAGCACGAGCACGACTTCGGCGGAGGTCCGGGGGCCTTCGCGACCTGGGACGGACAGCCAGTCAGTCGGGAGCCACCGCACGGGGCGTCGGCTGTCGTGCTCGCCGAGTCGCCCGACGGTTGGCGGGTCCTCGTCTTGCACCGGGCACGCTCCGACGGCTCTGCAAGAGGCGACTGGGTCTGGACACCGCCCCGCAGACGCACTCGCACGATGCCAGCCAGCTGTGGTCTCCGAGGCGATCGAAGCGGTGCTGCGTGCCTTCGACGTGCGCTGTCCGTCAAGCGGCGCCGGCTGACCGGCTCCTCGGAGGGATCCCCGCCCCCTGGTAGCTTGCTTGGACGTCGCTGGTGCCGCAGGCCACCGGGTCGGAGGACGATGGTTATATCGAGGGAGAGCTCGAGCGTCAAGCGGCGGGTCACCATCGCAGACATAGCGCTTCGTGCCGGCGTCTCGAAGGGTGCCGTGTCCTATGCGTTGAACGATCGGCCGGGTATCTCCGAGGCCACGCGCCGTCGCATCCTCGACATCGCCGACGACCTCGGTTGGTATCCCAACAGCGCAGCCCGCGCGCTCTCGGGCGCGCGGGCCGGCGCCTGCGGTCTGGTCCTCGCTCGTCCCGCCCGGACCCTCGCTTTCGAACCGTTCTTCATGGAGCTCATCGCCGGCATCGAGGCGGAGCTCTCGTCCCGCTCGATCGGGCTCACCCTCCAGGTCGTCGAGGACGTCGAGGCCGAGATGGCCGTGTACCGGCGTTGGTGGGCGGAGCGCCGGGTCGACGGCGTGCTCGTAGTCGACCTCCGTGAACAGGACCCGCGCATCACCCAGATCGAGCATCTCGGGCTTCCCGCCGTGGTTGTGGGTGGTCCCGACGGTACCGGCAGCCTGCCGGCGATCTGGAGTGACGACGAAGGCGCTGTGGTCGACGTCGTCCGCTACCTCGCCCGGCTCGGCCACGAGCGCATCGCGCGCGTCGCGGGAGTCTCAGGCTTCCACCACACCGAGGTCCGCACGGCGGCATTTCTCGCGACGATGGAGGAGCTGTCGCTGTCGCCCCGGGTGCTCGTCACCGACTACATGGCCGAGAGCGGAGCGCAGGCTACCCGTCAACTGCTGACGGACCGCCTCCCGCCGACGGCGATCGTCTACGACAACGACGTCCTTGCCGTGGCAGGCCTCGGGGTCGCCCACGAGATGGGTCTCGACGTCCCCGCGGACGTGTCCCTCGTCGCCTGGGACGACTCGCTCTACTGCCAGGTCGTCCACCCTCCTCTCACTGCAGTCACCCGGGACATCCCCGGCCAGGGAGCGCACGCGGCAGCCGCCCTGCTCGGGCTGATCGAAGACGGAAGCGTCGTCAGCGCCGGAGAGGCCCGGGCGCAGCTCACGCCCCGAGGGAGCACGGGACGCCGGTCTGGCCGTGGGCGCCGTCTTGACACTTAACCGATAAAGTAGTTCACTGACGACAGGGAGTGCCGGAGAGGTCGGATGGTGCTCGGGTGTCCCGCGTCGGGAACGGGACTGGTCGGGGCGGGGGGCGGGTCAGTTCGTGCGTACCGGTGTCCTTGCCTCCCTCGCTCTCGTGCCGGTAAAGCGGAGATCCGATCCGAGGTCGACATGATCACGCCTAGCGTTGTGGACGTCGGCCCTGTCGGCGGTGGTGCCACGAGCGGCAAAGAGGCAGTCCAGGTCGTGGTTGACGCACGCCCGGTCGAGCGTGGCGACGTGCATCTCCTAGGACGAGCAGTCAACGAATCTACGAGACACCTCGACCTCGAACACTCGCCCTCCTGTTCTCCGGCCTCTCCGCGGCCTCCCTCTCAAGGTCGATCTGGTCGGTGCAGCGGACTGGATTTCTCGCATCCACGATGCGAGGACATGCTGCCTGCTGGCCTGTGTGTCCACGAACGCCCGGCCACCGAGGCATTGAGATGCCGTACGGGATGGGTCGAGCTCCGAGGTCGCGGCGCGCGTCAGCTGGAGAGCGTGGCACGTCGCCCGTCCGCTTCGAGAGCGCGCCGTGGAGCCCACTTGCACGCTGCGAGATGCTCTGGGTCGGTCCGCTTCGACGGCGGCGGCGAGACGGGCAGGCGATCGACCGTATCGGCGGCGCGGAGATGAACGTCCCCCGACTGCACGTGGACAACGACGTCGGAGACGGTGCGCCCGGTCTTCGTCTGGCAAGTTCTAGTTAAAACCCAGCGAGTATCGAGAATTCAGTCGACCAGGAGAGGCAGAAGTGTTCATACCTTTACAAACTGAATGGACGGTCAGGGCCGTTGGCGGCGAACCTCCGAGCGAGCTCCTCGGCGTAGGTCTACCGGCCACTGTTCCTGGCTGTGTCACGACCGATCTTCTCGCTCACGGCATGATCGCGGACCCGTACATTGACGAGAACGAGAGCTCTTGCGCCTGGATAGGACGCACTCGCTGGGAGTTCGCGACCGAGTTCAGGTGGTCCTCCGCCGATCGTGCTCCGGGCGAGAGAGTCGACTTGGTCTGCTTCGGCTTGGATACGGTCGCGGCGATCTTTGTGAACGACGAGCTGGTGGGCAGGACGTTCAACATGCATCGAAGCTATCGATTCGATATCGGAGAGCGGATCACGCAAGGACGGAACTCCCTCACCGTCGTCTTCGAGGCGCCTGTCAGCTATGCGGAGCAAGCAAGCAAGGCGATCGGACCTCGTCCTCATGTGAACGTGCATCCGTTCAACGCGATTCGCAAGATGGCGAGCAGCTTTGGTTGGGACTGGGGGCCGGATCTCGCTACTGCCGGCATCTGGAGGCCAATCGGCATCGAGAGCTGGCACACCGCCCGCATCGAGTCGGTACGTCCGATCGTCGACGTCGAGTTTGACAACCGGGTTGGACGTCGAGGTGCGACGAAGGCTCCCTACGGACGAATCGCCGCCCACGTCGACCTCGAGCGCGGCGACGCCGATAGCCAGTTGGTCGTCCATGCCCGTGTCGGCGGTGTGGATGCCCGAGTCGACGTCGAGCCGGGTTGCGCGGCGGGGATCGTCGAGATCGAGGTGCCGGACGTCTTGTTGTGGTGGCCGGCTGGCTACGGAGCTCAGCCCCTCTACGACCTCGACGTGGAGGTTCGTGAGGCAGACGGTACCCTCCTGGACCGGTGGCACGGTCGAGTCGGGTTTCGCACGGTGCTGCTCGACACCGGCGTCGATGCCATCGGTCACAGGTTCGCGATTGCCGTGAACGGAGTCGAGATCGCGGTCCGGGGTGCGAACTGGATCCCCGACGACTGCTTCGTGTCGAGGGTCGACCGAGGCCGCTACGCGGCGCGTCTCTCGGACGCCATCGAGGCAAACATGAACCTGTTGCGCGTATGGGGTGGTGGGATCTACGAGAGCGACGACTTCTACGACGTCGCAGACGAGCTCGGCCTACTGGTCTGGCAGGATTTTCTCTTCGCATGCGCGAGCTACGCGGAAGAGGAGCCCCTCCGGAGCGAGGTCGTTGCCGAGGCCAGTGAGGCGGTCACGCGGCTCTCGGTACATCCGAGCCTCGCTCTCTGGAACGGCTGCAACGAGAACCTCTGGGGGCACGAGGACTGGGGATGGAAGGAGAGCCTGGGTGATCGTTCATGGGGAGCGGGCTACTACCTCGAGGTCCTCCCGGAGATCGTTGCCCGTCTCGACCCTTCGAGACCCTACGCGGTGGGCAGCCCGTGGTCCTTCTCGGCTGACATCCACCCGAACGACCCGTACAACGGCACCATGCACGTCTGGGACGTCTGGAACGAGCGCGACTACAGGGCGTATCGGGAATACGCACCTCGATTCGTCTCGGAGTTCGGCTTCCAGGGTCCTCCGGCCTGGTCGACGCTTGTCCGCGCGGTCCACGACGAGCCACTTGCCGTCGACGGATCGGCGTTGCTCGTCCACCAGAAGGCCGCTGACGGGATGGGCAAGCTGGCACGTGGTCTTTCCGGGCACCTCCCGGCCCCGACGTCGATGGACGACTGGCACTGGGCGACCTCGCTCAACCAGGCGCGAGCCGTGGCCTTCGGCGTCGAGCACTGGCGCTCGCTGGAGCCGCGCTGCTCCGGGACGATCGTCTGGCAGTTGAACGACTGTTGGCCGGTAGTGTCCTGGTCGGCAGTCGACGGGGACGGCAGGCGCAAGCCGCTCTGGTACGCGCTGCGGCGTTGCTACGCACCACGGCTCCTGACGATCCAACCTCGAGCCGGGAGCCTCGCCCTGGTCGCGATCAACGACAGTGGCGAACCGTGGTCAGGGATCGTGCGGGTCTCGCGGGCGCGCTTCACCGGTGACGTCGTGGCGGAGGAGGAGGTCGCCGTTCAGTGCGCGCCAGGCGAGAGCGTCCCAATTGTCCTGCCTCGATCACTCGCCTCGACGGACAACCCGACGGGTGAGCTCCTGGTCGCGAGCACTGCCGACGGATCCGCCGGCCGATCACTGTGGTTCTACGCCGAGGACAGGGATCTTGCTCTCGGTCAACAGAATCTCGAAGCGACTGTCGAAACCACACCACGAGGCTGTCTTGTGCACGTGCGTGCATCCGGCCTGCATCGCGACGTCACCCTTCTCGCGGACAGAGTCGAACCGTCTGCAACGGTCGACGAGATGCTCGTGACACTTCTCGACGGCGAGTCGACGACGTTCGAGGTGGTCGCACACGGTGCCGTGGACTGCGATGTGCTGGTCTGTAAGCAGGTCCTGCGCAGCGCCAACCAGCTGCTGCATCCGGGCGTGCAGAGGGCCGTGGACGTGGCGTGACGGACGACGCGGACCACACGGTGCTCGGGCTTGCTGGTGCCATGCTCTTGACACTTAACCGAGCAAGTAGTTGACTACGACCGGACGTGGGCATCGCCGAAGCCCGTTCGACAATCTGTGTGGGCCGGACTTGGCCCGGATGCGGGCTATCGGTGATCGCCGGGGGAGGGGGGCGACTGTGAGCGAGTCGATGGTGCGAGGGTGCCCTGTGTGCCTCGGTTTCTGTTCGAGGTTGGGTGACTTGGGGACACGGTTCGACTCCGGCGTGCTCCCCCCTGGCCCGGGCCTCGAGACGCCTGAGCGAACGCGACGTGACGTCGTCCCATCGGTCGGTTGCTGGCGGCACGTCGTCTCAGTGCCGGAGCGGCCCGACGAGGCATTGCTAGACCGATTCAGAGAGCTTCCCGGGCTCCCTCTCGGCGAGGTTCCGGGAACGGCCTGGCCGCTCGTCGTCAGCCAGGTGTCCGTTGGGGGCCGTTGCCGGATGTTCCGGGAGGTGGCGAGCATCGTGACGATGCCAGGACGTCGTCACGCAACGCCAGGTGCGTCGCGCAGATGACGGGCTGCACCGGCGCGCATCCTGTCGCCGTTGGTCGGGTCGTACCGAAGGAGGGGACGACAGGCCGTCGCTCCGACTCCTCCGTCGGAGTGTCGGGGCGGGCCCGCAAGGCGCACCGCGCCGCCGGTGTCGAGCGGCCGATCTGGTTCGGAGATGGTGGCCGGGATGACCGCCAGCCATGCTTGGCTGCCGTCCGAGCCTCTGATCAGCGACGTACTGCTCGTATACGAGTGACCGTACGGTTCCTGGCTCGCCACGGGGAGCCGAGGAGACGGCAGATGTTGCCTGGGCCACGAGTCGAGATGCTCGCTCCGGCGCTCGACGCTCAAATGAAGAGAGCTGCCGGCGCCAATGTGACGACAGGAGGTGGCTGACGGACCGCGCAAGTTCGTCGTTTAGGGTCGACCGCAGGACGGTTCGACGAGCTCAGGGAGCCGGCTGAGCCCTGGGGGGCGGGGAGCCGAGGTCAACAACCTGGAGCACCGCGTGCCGTGGTGCTCCGATCGCGAGAGCACGGTGCGCCGTCGAGACAGCGCACCGCCAGAAGGAGGGGAGTGGACGTGTCGTACAGACAATGGGGCACCAAGGCCGTGGTGGCCAGCGTATCGCTGGTCACGGCCTGCAGCATGCTTGCAATCGGTGGTCAAGGAATTGCCAATGCAAGCCAGGCTGCGAAGGCGGTCGCACACACCAGTGGTCCGAGTGGCGTTCTCACGATCACCACGGGAGCGGCTGGTATCTTCGCCGACGACTTCAACCAGTTTTCTCCCAACGCCGAGGATCCCACACGGGGAATGATCTACGAGCCCTTGTTTTTCTTCGATACTGCTGACGCGGGCAAGGTCACTCCGTGGCTCGGTCAGACGTATGTCTGGTCCAACAGTGGAAGAACTCTCACGTTCACTCTTCGACAGGGAGTCAAGTGGAGCGACGGCACGCCCTTTACGAGCGCTGACGTCGCCTTCACCTTCAACCTGCTCCGGACCCACCCGCTGCTGAACCAGAATGGGATCCCCTTCGCCTCGATCAAGACAGAGGGCCCATACAAGGTGGTTGTCAACTTCACGAAGTCGGCGTACGCGGATCTCAACTACGTCGCAGGTCTCACCTATATCCTTCCGGAGCACATCTGGAAGAACATCAAAAACCCGCAGACGTTCACGAACACGCATCCGGTGGGTACCGGTGCCTACGAGGTGTCGTCGGTCTCCGGTGACGTCATGTCGCTTACGGCAAACCCACACTATTACATGCCAGGTCTGCCAAAGTTCAAGACCATCAGGTTCCTGTCGTTCAGCGGAAACACGAGCTCCGACCTGGCGATCGAGTCGGGCCAGCTGGACTGGGCCGGCAGCTACATCCCGAACATCAAGAAGAACTACCTGGACCGGAATTCCAAGTTCACGGTGTCGGACATTCCGCTGTCCATCGCCTACCTCGTTCCCAACATGAAGTCTGGACCGACCACGAGCCTGGCTGTCCGAGAGGCTCTCAGCGCGGCGATCAACCGGAACTACGTCTCCAAGGTCGTGTACAACGGCTACGCGAATCCGACGAACCCGGAGTCGGTCCTGACTCCGAACTTCGCTGAGATCATGGACCCCACCTACAAGAGCAGCACCTTTACCTATAGCGTCTCCACGGCGAAGAAGATCCTGGAGAGTGCCGGCTACAAGATGGGCTCGAACGGCTTCTTCGAGAAGAACGGCAACGAGCTCACCCTCACGGTTCAGGTCGTGTCGGGGTACACCGACTATGTCCAGGACCTCGACATCATCGCCGCGGAGGCCAAGGCTGCGGGGATCAACCTAGTCGTCGACGGCGTGTCGTATGCGGAGTTCACGTCGAACCAGGACACCGGAAACTTCCAGCTCCTCATCGACAACTTCGGTTACACGCCGAGCCCGTACGTCTTTTTCAACAATCTTCTGAATGGCTCCGCGATCCCTGCAGAAGGCAAGATCGACACGGCAGGAGACTTCGGTCGCTACAACAACACGACGGTCGACTCGATGCTCAATGCGATAGGAGCAGCTCCAAACGTGACCTCGGTGCTGCACGACTACTACCGTATAGAGCAGATCTTCAAGAACAGCCTGCCGCTGATTCCCCTGTTCGACCAGCAGGACGAGCAGGAGTTCAACGGCAACGTCGTGACGGGAGAACCGACCTTGTCCAACCCGTACGCTGCATCCGCGGTCTACATCGCCCCGGACCTCGGCTGGGTCGCGATGCACATAGCGCCGGCGCACTGACCGCCAGCGTGAAGCTCTGACGGACTGCCGGGGGAGACAGAATAGTCGTGCACTATGTTGCCCGCAAGCTGGGATTTTACCTAGTCGCTGCTTGGGCCGCCATCACGCTCAACTTCTTTCTTCCCCGGCTGATCCCGGGTAACCCGGTCGAGATCCTGATGAGCCGTCTCGACCAGTCCGGTTCGCCTCCGCCAGGTGAGGCTCATCGATTGGCACTTCTATTGGGAGTGGGCACCGGCGGACTGCTCTCGCAGTACTGGCACTACCTCGATGCGCTTGCACACTTCAACCTCGGTATATCGGTGACGGACTTTCCGGTACCTGTAAGCCAGGTCATCGCCTCGGCTCTCCCTTGGACGCTGGTCCTCGTCGGAACAGCCACAGTCATCAGCTTTGTGGTGGGCGTCACTCTCGGGGCGATTGCGGGGTGGAAGCGTGGGACCTGGGTCGACTCACTGATCCCGACGACGACGTTTCTGACCGCCATTCCCTATTTCTGGCTAGCGCTTCTGCTGCTGTACCTCCTGGCGTTCGTCTTTCACCTCTTTCCGCTCAATGGTGGCTACGGGGCCAGCGTCACGCCCGGTTGGACGTGGGCATTCATCAGCTCGGCGATCGACCATTCGATCCTGCCGGCGTTGACGATCGTGATCGCGTCCATCGGAGGATGGTTGCTCGGGATGCGTAATATGACGGTAACAACGTTGTCGGATGACTACGTCGTCGCGGCAGAGGCGAAGGGCTTGTCGCCGCGCAGGATCCTGATTGGCTATGCGGCACGGAACGCCGTCATGCCGAGCATCACGGGCTTCGCGATCTCATTGGGCTTCGTGGTGAGCGGATCGGTGGCCATGGAGTACGTGTTCTCCTATCCGGGCATCGGCTACGAGCTGCTCCAGGCGGTCAACAACGAGGACTACGCGCTAGCCCAGGGAATCTTCCTTGTCATCACGTTGGCCGTCCTCGCGGCGAACCTGATCGTGGACTTGCTGTACGGCTTCGTCGACCCACGGACGCGGCAGTCGAGATGAGCGCGATCAGCGCGTCGACCATTCTGGAGCCAGGGACAGCGGGTGCTCTCCGCCCGTCGGGTGGTGGGGTCGGGCACCGCGTTCTGCTCGGGACGAGGCGCCTGCTGCGCTCGAATCGGATGGTGGTCGGGATCGCCTTGCTGGTGTTCTTTATCCTGGTGGCGCTTATCGGGCCGCATCTGGTGGGTGACCCGAATGCATTCGTCGGTCCTTCGATGGCCGGGCCGTCGGCTCGCTACTGGCTCGGTACGACGATGCCGGGGCAGAACATCTTCTACCAGCTAGTAGATTCTACCTCTGGGACGCTCGAGGTGGGATTTCTGGCCGGCGCGCTAGCGACGCTCGTATCGGTCGTCATCGGCATCGGTGGTGGATTCGTAGGCGGATACGTCGACGAGCTCCTGGCTCTGTTCTCGAATGTCATCTTGATCATTCCAGGGCTTCCACTCATCATCGTCGTGGCGTCCTATGTGAGGTCGGCAAGCTTGCTTCCGACGATACTTATCATCGCGTTCACGAGTTGGGCAGGCTATGCACGTGTGCTGAGGGGGCAGACCCTCTCGCTCAGAAATCGTGACTACGTTCTTGCCGCTCGTGTCGCCGGGGAGAAGACCTGGCGAATCGTTCTCGTCGAGATTCTGCCCAGCGAGCTCGCGGTTATCATCTCAAATTTCATCTTCATGGTTATCTTCGCGATCCTCACGCAGTCGACGCTCGCGTTCCTCGGGATCGGTGATCTGTCTACGTTGACGTGGGGCAATATGCTCAACGTGGCGAACAACGACGAGGCTTTGACGAGTGGCGCGTGGTGGTGGTTCGTGCCCCCCGGGCTCTGCATAGCGCTGGTTGGCACCGCTCTGGCGCTGATCAACTTCGGGCTCGACGAGATCCTGAATCCGCGACTGCGGGTGTACAAGTCGCCCAAGGGAAGGCGCGGGACATGACGGCAGCTGATCTCGACGACGCGGCGGTTGGCGACGAGCTCCCGTCGGCCGACGTCGGCGACGTGGTGCTGCGGGCAGACCACGTGTCGGTGATCTACGACGGCGACAGCCCGACTCGGGCTGTGCGTGACGTGACGATCGATCTCCGTCGTGGCGAGGTTCTCGGCATCGCCGGGGAGAGCGGCTGCGGGAAGTCGACGCTTGCCTATGCGCTGATGCGCATGCTGCGTCCTCCGGCACGGCTCGCGAGCGGGAGGATCTCGTTCTACGAGGAGGCGGGATCGGTGCCCGTGGACATCATGTCTCTCGAGCCCGAGGCACTCCGGCGATTCCGGTGGACGAAGCTGTCGATGGTGTTCCAGAGCGCAATGAACGCCCTGAACCCCGTCACCAGCCTACGGAAGCAGTTCTCCGACATCTTCGAGACCCACGTGCCCGAGATGCGCCGGAGCGAGAGAGACGACCGGTCGCGGGCCCTGCTCGAGATGGTCGGTATCGACCCGTCGAGGATCTCGGGCTTTCCGCACGAGCTCTCGGGTGGAATGCGTCAACGCGTCGTCATCGCGATGGCTCTTGCTCTGCAGCCGGACGTCGTCATCATGGACGAGCCCACCACCGCTCTGGACGTGGTCGTGCAGCGGGAGATCCTCGACGAGATCGAGCGGCTTCGCGAGGAGCTCGGCTTCAGCATCATCTTCATCACGCACGATCTCTCGCTGCTCCTCGAGATCAGTGACCGCCTTGCGGTGATGTACGCAGGCGAGATCGTGGAGTTCGCGCCGTCGGACCAGGTGGCGATTGCGCCCGCCCACCCATATACGCTCGGCCTGCTGGAGTCCTTCCCCGACATGCGCGGCGCTCGGCGCCAGCTGCACGGCATCCCCGGTTCACCGCCGAGCCTGGCTGGCGACATCCCAGGTTGCGCCTTTGCCCCACGGTGCAAGCTGGCCTTCGCTCCGTGCGTGACGGTGTCGCCACGGCTGCGTCCTCGTTCTGCCCTGGTCGGGGGCGGGCTCGCACTGGACGCCGAGCGCGTGGCCAGCGGCTTGGGAAGGGAACAGAGCTGGTCCGTGGCGTGCCACCTGCACGACACGGAGCTCGTTCCCGAGGGCCCACCGCCTAGCCTGCGTGGAACCGTCCCCGGGATCTCCGACGACCCGTCGGGAGAGGGCGGGGACTCCCGTAGCGTATGCCCGGGAGATGCATCGTCAACGGCCGGCGAAGAGGATGCCTCGGGGGAGACGGCGGAACTGTCTGACAGAAGTGGCCGTGGCGAGGGGAGAAGATGAGCGAGGCTGCCCTGGAGGTGCGACACCTGACCGTGGACTTCGTGCAACGTTCCGGCCCGAAGCTCCGGGCTGTCGACGACGTCTCCTTGACGCTGTATGCAGGAGCGACGTTGGCTCTCGTAGGCGAGAGCGGGAGCGGCAAGTCGACGATCGTCCGGGCTCTCGGCCGGCTCATGAGGCCATCGGGAGGCGAGGTCCTGCTCGGCGGCCGTGTGTCGACGATGCACCGGCGGGACGTGCGTGAGTATCGGCGCCATGTCCAGCTGGTCTTCCAGGACCCGTTTGCCTCGCTGAATCCGGCCCACACGGTGGCACACCACCTGGCGCGTCCTCTTCTCCTGCACGGTCAGGCATCGCGAGGCGACGTCGAGGAGCGAAGCGAGGAGCTCCTGCAGTCGGTCAACCTCGTCCCGCCTGGCGAAGTGGCCCGTAAGTACCCACACGAGCTGTCTGGAGGTCAGAGGCAGCGGGTGGCGATCGCTCGTGCGCTCGCTCCCGCACCTCGGGTGTTGCTCGCTGACGAGCCCGTGTCGATGCTCGATGTCTCGATCCGTCTCGAGATACTGAACCTCCTCGACGATCTGAAGAGCCAGCGAGACCTCGCCATGCTCTACGTCACGCACGATCTTGCGACAGCCAGGCACTTCTCGTCCGAGATCATGGTCATGTACCGTGGTGAGATCGTCGAGCGCGGGCCGAGCGACGAGGTGATCCTCTCCCCGTCACATCCGTATACGCAGTTGCTCGCAGCGGCAGCGCCGATGCCCGGAGCGACGCGCATGGCACTTGCCGCCGCTCGGGGCACACGCCAGAGTGCACGGGCGGCGCGCGAGGCGGAGCGCCGTGAGGCGACCGTCGAGTCGGGTTGTGCGTTCCGGCGGCGGTGCCCTCATGCAATGCCTCGATGTTCGACCAGACCACCGGACGTCGAAACCTCTCCTGGGCATACGGCACGGTGCTGGCTCTACGATGCTCGGTCGAGCTCGCTCGACGAGCAAGCCCGGCCCGCGAGCAAGGGGTAGGGGACCGGTGTCGCTGGACAGTCGGCGTGCCGCGCAGGGCGAGGTGAGGTCGTGGATCGGGTAGCGACGTTCGATGTGGACCCGACGACGGCAGTGGTCTACGGAGAGGGTTGGCAGTCCTGGAGCGTCGTGCAGGCGGTCCCTATCTCCTCCGTGCCGTTTCGTCCGTCCGATCCGAACTCTCGGGTGATCGACTGTCAGCCGGGGGTCGAGGATCTGGCCGGAGCCCATGGTGGTGCTGGTCTGCTGGCCGTACAGTCGGAAGACGAGGTGCACGTCTTCGGGGCCGTCGACACGAGCCACGACGTTGCACCCATCTGGGCGCACGAGGTCGACGGTACGGTGGTGGTACGCGCCGGCGGAGAGGTGACCCATGTTGTCGAGGACGGCGGAGGGGGAATCGAGGTAGCGCTCGCCCGATGGGGAGACCTCGCGGCGACACGGTCGGGACTTGGGTCGGGCGCGATCTCGACGATCCCGCCCGTGTGGTGTTCGTGGTACCAGTATTTCGACGAGGTATGCGAGCAGGACATCATCGAGAACCTCGATGCGATGGACGACCTCGGGTTGTCTATCGGTGTGGTGCAGATCGATGACGGGTACCAGGTGGCAGCTGGCGACTGGTTGGAGAGCTCCGGCAGGTTCGCGGACCTTGCCGGCCTCGTGGCACGGATTCGCTCGCATGGCCGGCGTGCTGGAATCTGGATCGCGCCGTTCGTCGTCGGGCGGTCGAGTCGGCTCGCGGCCGAGCATCCGGACTGGCTCGTCACCGACCCTTCGGGTCGATGCCCTGTCTATGCAGGTGCGGTCTTGCGTGACCAGTGCAGTGCCCTCGACGTGACGCACCCTGGTGCACGAGGATATCTCGACGCGATCTTCAAGACGTTGGCGTCGTGGGGGATCGACTACGTGAAGATCGATTTTGCGTACGCAGGCGCATTGGAGGGCCTGCGACACGAGGCAGTGACCGGCGTCGAGGCCTATAGGCTGGGTCTGCATGCGATCAGGGGCGCGATGGGTCCCGACGCGACTCTCCTCGGCTGCGGTGCTCCGCTGCTTGCGTCGGTCGGGCTGGTCGACGCGATGCGAATCGGGCCCGACATCGCCTTGCACTACGAGCCGGAGACGGGCAACCCGTCCATGCCGAGCCAGCGCGCCGCGACGCGCAACACGGTTGCACGTGCCTGGCAGCACGGCCGACTGTTCGTCAACGACCCCGACTGCCTTGTCACTCGGCCCGAGATGGAAAGGCGGGAGCAGTGGGCTGCGACGATCGAGCGCTACGGCGGGCTCAGATCCTCGAGCGACCGACTCCGGAGCGTCGACGCATGGGGCCTGGAGGCGATCCGCAGGCTCCTCGTCCCGTCGTCGGCGAGGCCACTCGTCCCGTCGCACGGCGTCCCGGGGTCCGGGCAGAAAGGGGGCACTTCATGACGGTCACGACGAGCGAGGTGCTGAGCACCGAGGAGGTCGCGCAGTTCTGGGAGCAGGGCTACGTCCTCGTCCGCGGGGCTCTCACGGCCGACGAGGCCGAGCGCGCTCGGCGCGCGATCCTCGCTCTCGTACCCGCCGACCTCAGCCTGCCGTCGCAGTGGCGAAGCTGGATGGGTCGGATCAAGCCGTACGACGAAGCGGGTAGCGATACGGTCGACACACCCGAGCTCCTCCCGCTCTTCGCGAACGAGCGCCTCTACGCTGCGGCTGCGCAGCTGCTCGGGTCACCCCGGCTGCGGGTCTTCGACGGCTCGGTCGGCATCACGCTTCGCAACGACGCCCCGTCGGAGACCGAGCGCAGCCAGACGCTCCACATCGACGCGTCGGTGCCCGACGACGTCGACGACTTCCTTGGCACGCTCGAGGAAGCCCAGGTGGGTGGGTGCTTCTACCTGACCGACGTCGAGCCTGGAGGCGGTGGTCTCCACGTCGTGCCTGGAGGGCACCGCATCGTCGCAGGGGAGGCCGCCAAGGTACGTGGAGGGCGTCACCTGTACGCGAACTGGAAGAGGATCCCGCCGATGGCAAGCGTCGAGGTGCTCGGACGAGCCGGGGACTTCGCGCTCGTCCACCACCTGATGCCGCACGCCGCGTCGCACAACCGCGGTGGAACGACCCGGGTGGCGCAGTTCCTCCGCTTCGTCCGCACGGATCACCCCCACGGTGCGGGGAGCCTTCCTCCGCGCGGCTATGACCAGGACCAGCTCGCCGCGATCGACCCTCTCGGCCGGCGGCTCCTCGGTCTCGACCCGTGGCCTGACGAGGCGCCCGTGGCCGGACGCTAGCCGGCGGAGCGCTCTCTGCTCACGGGAGCACCGTCGAACGTCATGTGCCATCTGCCGTCAGGCGGGTGGGAGCGGATCCGATCCGTCGACGCCGCCGTCTCGCACGAGATCGGTCCAGCCACGGCCATCCCAGTACCGCTCCGCGTGACGACAGGTCAGATCCGGGTACCAGCCGAACATCGCCGGCTTGTCGGCCACGTCGCTCTCCGGTGCCGCCGGTCCGTGCGGAACCGGAGGAGTCCGGGCGGGTGTGCGTGCACTCACGTCGGTTGGTGCTGGCGGGGGCGCTGATGCCGCGAAGGGCCTGTAGGTCCGAGTGGCGGCCTGGGCCTGTACGGCGGGTGAGAAGTACCCTTTCGCAGCGCGGACGAAGACGTCCTGCTCGAGGGCGGGTTCCGCTCCTGGTCAGCGGGCCGACGATCAGGCTAGATCTGCCGTTTCCACCCTCTCAAGGTGGGGCACTTCGGCGCTCAACACCCCGGGGTGCGTGGCAAGAAGGCGGCCCGGCGGGGGCGGCCGCACACTGGCGATGCCTTCGCTCGCACGTCGGCCATGGGTGCATTCCTGCCAGGATCCTCGACTTCGCCGTTCCCGCGCCTCGGTCCGACGCGATGGCAGCCTGGACGGTAACGGCGTCGCGCGCCCCGGTCGGACGACCCGCCCGGGCTCGCCGACCACCCGGCGACCGTCTCGCGCCGACCGCAGCGCGAGGGCGAGTGCCGTGGTAGAGCGCTCTACGACAGGCTTGTTGAGTCGAAAAACAGACACGTGTCAGATAAATTGCTACCCTGCACGTATGGACTTCGTCAGGCCGATCGAGGCGGTCATCCCTGGCGTACAGGGGCGCGTCCTCGCCGTGCTGGCGCGCTCCGAGGCGGAGATGACCATCAGGACGGCAGCTCGGCTTGCGGGGGTGAGCCCGCAGCAGGCAGCGGTGGTCATCGGGCGGTTGGTGGACCTCGGTCTCGTCGGGCGACGGGAGGCCGGCTCTGCGGCGCTGGTCGCGCTCGACCGGCGCAACGAGGCAGCTGGCGCGGTCCTCGCGCTGGCGCAGCTGCAGCGATCGACGTTGGAGCGCCTTGCCGAGTCGGCGCGCACCCTGTCGCCGCCGCCGGCGAGCCTCGTGGTCTTCGGCTCCTTC
>CAZAMA010000070.1:0-6273 GCA_964485645.1 uncultured Acidimicrobiaceae bacterium
ACCCAGAACCTGCGGATTAAGAGTCCGTTGCTCTGCCAAATTGAGCTAGAGGCGCCTGCGGCTAGTCAGACTAGTCGGTTCCGACAGGGTGCGAGGCGAGCCGGACCAAGCCGCCAAGACGGTTGGCACCTTGGTCCGGCTCGCTCGCGGGCGGGTGGCCGAGGGGACTTGAACCCCCGACTTCCAGGACCACAACCTGGCGCTCTGCCAACTGAGCTACGACCACCAAGCAACAGAGGCCATTGGGCGCCCAGTGACCTCGTCTCTACCAGCATTGCACATCGCGAGAGCCAAGCGCGCGAAGCAAATCAACGCGATGGCGACGAGCCCGGTTGCGCGGTCGAGGCCGCAACCGCCCGCACCACCGCGACGTCAAGTCCCATCTGCGCCACTAACTCGTCACTGTTCGCGAACTGAGCCTGTGCCCTCACCAGGGTCCCGAAGCTCAGCCTCACGTGCTCGCCGTAGATGTCCTCGTCGAAATCCAAGAGAAACGCCTCTACGAGCCTGGCGCCTTCGCCGATGTAGTACGTGGGCCTTGTCCCGACCGAGATGGCCGCCACCACGCGCCGGCCATCTTCCAGCTCGCACCACCCCGCATAGACGCCGTCGGAGGGTACCGACGTAGTTCCTCTCAGCTCCACATTCGCGGTCGGATAGCCGAGCTCTCGTCCCCGCCCGTCACCGTGGACCACGACACCATCGAGGACCGAGTCCTTCCTCTCGTACATGGGTATGCAGGCTACTGCCGTCGGTCATCCGGCTATGGTGCCGCGTATGGGCCAAGGAGATCGGCGCACCCTGCCACGAGCGTCCGGCGCGCTACCGAGGCAGGTCACCATCAGGGAGGTAGGACCGCGGGACGGTCTGCAGTCCGAGCGGCCGGTCAGGCCGGCCGAGCGCGCCGCAGTCGTCGACGAGCTGGCCAGAGCCGGATGCCGGCACATCGAAGCCGTCAGCTTTGTGTCGGAACGACTTGTACCGGCCATGGCTGGCGCTCGCGAGGTCCTAGCCCTCTTGAGGACCCGCGAGACGATCCGACTAGGTGCGCTCGTCGCAAATCTCCGCGGTGCGCAAGCCGCCATCGACGCCGGCGTCGACGAGCTCGCGGTCACGATCTCGGCGTCTCCGCACTACAACGAGATCAATGTCCACCGCTCTGTGGCCGAATCCCTCGATCAGGTACGGGCGATCTGTGAGCGCGCGGCGAGCGTCGGGGTTCCGGTCGATGCGGTCGTGTCCTGCGCGTTCGGCTCCCCTTACGAGGGAGACATCCCCGCCGTCGAGGTGAACATTCTTTGTCGACAGCTCCGAGGGGCAGGAGCTGTCACTACGACCCTTGCCGACACCACCGGGATGGCAACTCCGCGGCTCGTCAGCGAGCTCGTGACCCTTACCGGACCTGACGTGGGTCTCCATCTCCACGATACCCGTGGGACGGCCCTCCTGAATGCCTACGCGGGCCTCCAGGCCGGAGTGACGCACTTCGACAGTGCGGTCGGCGGCTTCGGCGGCTCACCATTTGCCGCGGGTGCTGGTGGCAATCTCGGGACCGAGGACCTCGTTGCCCTGCTCGACGATCTCGGGATCGTCTCGGGTGTCGATCTCGACGCCGTGGCTGACACGGCGAGGCTGATAGCAAACCTCGTCGGACACTCCGTTCCGAGCCGGGTTTCGGCGTTCGGCCCACGGACTCGACCGAGGGAATCAGGACATCACGCCCAGGAGTGAAGCCCGTTTTCGCCCATGTGGCGACGCATCCTCCATAAACCATGCAGGCCGGGATATGCTGAAGCACCTGCAGGGTGCGGATGGGCCATGCGGATGAGCTGCCAGTCTCCCCCGCAACTAGATAATGTCGGCACCGCGAAGGAGCAGGTGATTGGAGCAGGATCGGTCTGGCTTCCGGACTCGCTTAACTGACCATCTACCGGTCGCAGTCGCAACTACGTTGGGTCTGTTCCTGGTGAGCGATGGCGTCGCCGACGGACCGTACTTGAAGGGTCACCGGGTCACAGCATTTCTCCAGTCAGGCTCGAGGTACCTCGCCGCCACCGTTGACCAGGAGGGCGAAGTGGCGATCTCGTGTTCCGCTGACGACGCGCAGACGTGGTCCGAGCACGCATTTGGTGCATCCGATACGGCCGGCGGCACCCCGCCTAGGCAGGTGCTCCAGCTGCAGCACGACCTCGGCGCTCCCGGAGCCTCTGTGGACCGACCGTTTTACGTCGGCCTCGAGCCGCCTGGGATGCTGCGCTCAGTCGATGGCGCGCGCTTTGACCCAGTCGAGTCTCTTCGGGACCATACCGACCGCTCGGGCTGGGAGATCGAAGCCGGAGAGGGGATCAACTCTGTCCTCACCCACAAGGCTCGACCTGGCCGGGTCATAGTCGCCCTCGGAGGAGCCGGTGTGTACCGGTCCGACGACGGTGGCGCCACTTGGCAACCGCGCAGCGGGGGCATCGCGATGCGAGCAAGGGTTGGTACGGGCAGACCCACGCGCCATGTGCACAAGCTCGCCTTCGACGCTTCGAGCCCCGACTGCGTCTTCGCCCAGACCGATACGGGCACGTACCACTCCGACGACGCCGGCGACAGTTGGACGAGCGTAGGACGCTTCGGGGAATCCGGCGGGTTGCCATCTGACTTTGGCTACGCCGTGGTAGGGCACCCCGAAGAGCCGGGCACCGCCTACGTGTTTCCCCTCGAGTCGAAGGCGTATCCCTGTAATCCGGACGGCCGACCCCGCGTATATCGGACTACCGACGGCGGGCTCAGCTGGGAGGCCCTTGGTGCGGGACTGCCTGCAGTCAACGCGCACCTCACCGTCCTGCCCGACGCCCTGGCGATCGGACGGACATCGCCCTTCCCGATCGTCTTCGGTACCACCTCGGGACAGCTTTTTGCCTCCCTCGACCAAGGTGACGAGTGGCGGCTCATGGCCTCTGGGCTTCCGCCCGTGCTGTGCGTTCGCGTGCTCGACTGAGTCGAAATTGCCGCGATGTCGCAGACAGCCAGATGCCTCCGGGGAGCCAGATCCTGCTCCGGAGCTGACCGAAGGAACTAAATGACCGAAGTAGGAGGCGGTGACACCTACGGTGTCACCGTCGGATCCCAGGTGGTCGACCTCCCCCTCGTGCAGGTGGCGCCTGACATCTCGATCGCACTGTTGATCTGTGTGGACCACGGCGTGCGCTTCGCCGAGACCGCGGGGCATGAGCTTGCTCGCCAGCTTGAGCCCTTCGACGTCGAGATAGTCGCGTCGGTAGCCACGATGGGCATCCCGCTTGCGATCGAGGTTACCCGTGCGCTCGGCCTCGATGACTACGTGATCTTGCACAAGACGCCGAAAATCCATCTGGCCGATGCCATCGCGGAGCCGGTCCGCTCTATCACGACCGACCGGGACCAGCACCTCCTCTTCGACAGGGCGCGGCGTCAAGTCATAAAGGGTCGTCGTGTCGCCATCGTCGATGACGTCATCTCGACAGGTGGCTCGAGTAGGGCGGCCCTGAACCTCATCAGGAAGATCGGTGGGGATCCGGTTGCCTTTGGAGCCCTGCTCACCGAGGGTTGGCTGTGGCGCTCGGCACTTGGCGACGATGCGGCCAAAGTCCACGCGCTGGGGTCGATTCCATTGTTCAGACACCGAGGCGACGGCTCCCTGGAGCAAGATTGGGGACCGGGGTGCTGACGTTCGAAGCCGAGACATCAGCGCACGCACGAACCATCCGCAGGGTCATCGGAGACTTTCGCGCCCTCGGCCTCGCCCTCGCTCTCGCGACGGGCTTGAGTGCCTGCGGGCCGTCGAACCGAGCCGTGGCAAGGTCTGTCGACGCTTCAGGCGCTACGCTCGCCGGGCGTCGTCCCGTGGTGATTGCGGGGACCTATGCAGGTCGGGAGCCTGCGACCCTCAGCTTCAGCGCCGACGGCGGCAACATAGTCACTCACCTCCGGTGGTCGTCCTGGACGGCTACCAGCGCGGTCGGGCGCGGGATCTCCAATCTCGACAGCTGTGTCCCCAGCTGCGCTGACGGCAAGATCACCCCCGCGGCGACGTCGATCACGCTGTCGCTGGTGCGCCATGGGCACTTCACCGCCATGACCGAGCGGCGCGGCGGGCAGAGCCTCAAGAGCACATTCCCGGATGGGGGGTGGCCGCGGGGCGCCTCCGGTTCTTCAGGGACGTAGTCGGGCGCCGTTCCACTACCAAAGTACGAGTCGAGATTCTCGGTCGTCGGCAACCTGTTCCCGACGTTTCGTTGGCGAGCGCGCAATCCCTGTGCCGGGGCCAGCCGTACATCTCACCGACTCGTCATTTCGACGAGAATCCACCTGCCGGACGAGAGCCGAACAGGTGACTAGCAACCGCACACCCCCGGAGGAGATCGAATGAGTAACGACACGAGTCGGTCGCCCTGGCGACGCCGCGGAGCTATCGGAGCCGCCGTGCTCGGCGCTGCGACGGCTGCCGTGGTCCTGGTCGGAGTCTCCGTCGTACCCTCTCTGGCGTCGGCCCCGAGCACGAGGCACGGGACCCCAACGCCGATACTGCAAGAGCACAAGGCGGCTGGCTACGGCGAGGTCCTGACCGACTCGGCGGGATACACCCTGTACGTGCTCAGCACGGAGTCCTCGGGCAAGCTCCACTGCACGAGCGGTGCCTGCCTCAAGGCTTGGCCGGCCCTGCTTGTGGACAAGAACGCCAAGATAGCGGGCGGCGCCGGTGTCAAGGGCAAAGCCTCCCATGTGGTTAGAGGAGCGAAGTGGCAGGTCACCTATAACGGATGGCCGGTCTACACCTTCGTCGGCGACTCCCACCCGGGACAGGTCAACGGCGAGAACATCCACGCCTTCGGCGGCGTCTGGGACCTCGTCAATGCGGCTGCATCCACCAACGCCGCGACACCGATCAAGAAAGCAGCCGGTAGTGGCCCCGGAACCACTCCTGCGCTTCAAGAGCGCAAGGTAGGAAGCGACGGCGAGGTGCTCACCGACTCGGCGGGGCACACGCTCTACGTACTCAGCACGGAGTCCTCGGGCAAGCTCCACTGCACGAGCGCTACCTGCCTCAAGGTCTGGCCGCCGCTGCTCGTAGCCAAGAACGCCAAGGTCGCGGGCGGCACAGGCGTCAACGGCAAGGTCTCCCACGTCGTCAGAGGTACGAAATGGCAGGTCACCTACAACGGCTGGCCCGTGTACACCTTCATCAAGGACTTGCACCCCGGACAGGCGTACGGCGAGAACATCCACGCCTTCGGAGGAGTGTGGTACGCCGTCCGAGCGAGCGCCACGACCAACGCCTCCACACCGGTCAAGAAAGCGGCCGGAGGTGGCGGTGGCACGACGACCACGACGTCGCCTAGCGGAGGTTACGGGTACTAGAGCCGCCACGAGCTTTGGAGCAGAACGCCCGGCCAGTCGAGATTCCTCGACTGGCTGGGCGTTCGTCGTTCCTGGGATCAGACCGGTACGGTCGCGAGCCTACGAACAGCCGCTCGTCGCCCCGCAGCTTGGGCAGGCATAGCACGAACCCGCCCGTTGCATCACGTTGCCGCAGGCGTAGCAGAACGGTGCGTCCCGATTCTCGAATTGGCCGGGGCGTGGCGCCGCGGGGGGCCACAGATCAGCGGACGTCGGGGTCCCCGGGGCACCTGTGCCGGCGGCGACGTCCCCGCCGGGGCCGAATCGCTCCCTCTCGATATCGCTCGCCTCGCCCGCGTCTAGGTCCTCGAGCCCCGGCAGCGTCGGCTGGGTCCGCTCGTAGGTTGAGAGCACGCCCAGCTCTAGGCGCTCGTCGAAGCTGAGGTAATCGAGAGCGAGCCGCCTGAAGATGTAGTCCACGAGGCTGGAGGCAAGGCGCAGCTCAGGGTCGTCGGTGATCCCCGCTGGCTCGAAACGCAGGTTGGTGTACTTACGCACGAAGGTCGAGAGCGGGACGCCGTGTTGAAGCCCCAAGCTCACCGAGATCGCAAAGGCGTCCATCACGCCCGAGAGGGTCGATCCCTGCTTGGAGACCTTCATGAAGACCTCGCCAGGACTGCCGTCCTCGTACTCGCCAACTGTCACATAGCCCTCGCAGTCAGCCACCCGGAAGGCGAAAGTGCTCGACCTGCGCTTGCGCGGTAGTCGGGCGCGCGTGGTGGCCGCGGGGGCTGTCACCTGTGAGCTCTGGAGCGCGTCTTCGAGCTCGGCGATCTTGGCGGTGAGCTCGGCCTCCTTGGCGGCAGGACCTGCTGCGTCCAGTCGACCGGTCGCTCCGCCCCCGCTCTC
>CAZAMA010000070.1:6283-15485 GCA_964485645.1 uncultured Acidimicrobiaceae bacterium
GGCTCCGAACAGGATGGCGTCAAAGGCGCGCAGCTGCTGGGCGCCGTCCGGGGGCATCATGACGCCGTGCTCGCTGTAATAGTCTGATCCCCAGTCGAAGTTCTGTAAGTCGAGTGCGAGGCCGCTGTCGCGCCCGGCTTCTTCGTGGTCGAAAGTGGCTGGGCGACTTTGCAGTTGTCCCGATAGATCGCTACAGCTTTCAGTCCCATAGTCCAGGCGTCTATGTGCAGCTGCTCGACTTCGTCGATTGTCGCGTACGCGGGCATGTTGATCGTCTTCGAGATGGCTCCTGACACAAACGGTTGAGCGGCCGCCATCATCTTCACGTGCCCGAGGTAGTGAATGACATTGTCGCCCATGGAGCAGGCGAAGACAGGCAGGTGTTCGGCACGTAGGTGCGGCGCGCCGACTATCGACTTGTGCTCGTCTATATAGGAGACTATCTCGGCCACCTCCTCCACGTCGTATCCGAGCTTGCGCAGAGCCCGCGGGATCGTCTGGTTCACGATCGACATCGTTCCCCCGCCGACGAGCTTCTTGGTCTTCACCAAGCCCAGGTCAGGCTCGATCCCCGTCGTATCGCAGTCCATGAGGAACGAGATCGTGCCGGTCGGGGCGAGAACCGTCGCTTGCGAGTTACGCACTCCGTGCTCGTCCGCAAGCTCCACGGCGTGGTCCCATGCCTCCTGAGCTGCTGAAAGCAGTTCGGTGGGCACGAGCTCCTCGTCTATCTTTGCAACCTCAGCCCGGTGCATCCTCAGCACCTGCAGCATCGGGCCGCGATTCTCGTGGAACCCGGCGAACGGGCCCATCCTCGCCGCGGTGCGCGCGGAGGTCTCATAGGCCGCACCGGTCATGAGCGCGGTGATTGCACCCGCCCAGGCCCGGCCTTCCTCCGAGTCATAGGGCAGGCCCTCCGACATAAGCAGGGCACCGAGGTTGGCGTAGCCAAGGCCGAGCTCTCGGAACCTCCGCGTCGTATCTCCGATCTTCTCGGTCGGATAGTCGGCGTTGCCTATGAGGATCTCCTGGGCGGTGAATACGACTTCTACCGCGGCTCGGAAGCTCTCGACGTCGAAATTGCCACCCTCCTTGATGAATCTCAGTAGATTGAGGCTGGCGAGATTGCAGCTGCTGTTGTCGAGGTGGACGTACTCCGAGCAGTTGCGGACGACCACGCCGTTTACCACATAGGAGTGGTTGCGCGGCTCGGAGAGGTTGTACGTGAGCTCGCGTCCCTCGTAGCTCCGCTGCGCGAGGCGAGTCGTGCATCTAGAGCCGCCGTCGCCCCTTGGCTCACTTTCGACGGCGTCCGCGAGCAGGACCATCTTGGTGGACATGGTGAAGCCGATCTCGGCGGCAAAGCGCCGGAGCGAACCGGGAGCTATCACGAGACTGGAAGAGATCTTGTCCCCACTGCGGGCTCCCTCGACGTGGCTCGAGATCCCAAACGTCGCGAGCAGTCTCTGCGTGCCGCGAAGCACCTCCGCGGAGATCGACTCCAGGTAGATGCGGTGTCCATCCTCAGGTACCTTGCTGAGTGACCCTTTCGCATCGAACAGGCCACGCAGGAACGCCGCCGTGGCGAAAGGCGGCGCCTGCTCGATCGCCACAGGCACGGCCTGCCAGCTTCCGAACAAGTACTCGACGCCCAGGGATCTGAGAAACCTCGCAAACTCAGCGCTGCCAACACGTAGCCGCGCGCCGCTCGCTTCTTCCTCGCAGACCTTCGCGATCTGTCCGCCACTTAGCCTCTCCAGCAAGAGCGCGTGGCCATGGAGCACCTCGTCGCGATCCTCTGGCGAGCTGTAGGTAGTCGTGACGGTACTGCCGGAAACCGATCCAGCGCCGACGAGCCAGCCGAGGTAGTGCCCGAGCTCCTCGGTCCACTTCGTGGCGAACCCGCTCGACTCCCCCGCTTCGTTCAATCCGGCGTCCCTCGAGCCACCCGAGAGCGCCGGGAGGGCCAGATCGGCCTCGATGGCGGGAGCCGGCACGTCCAGCACCTTGATGTCATCCTGCGGCTCGAGCTCGTCTGCCGGTACGTAGCCGCGGTTGGTCGTGAAGATCTTGTGCGAGGGTGTGCAGCGGAGCTCCATGCCGTTTTCGAGACGGAGGCGGACGATGTCGTTGATGCCTGTGATCATGATCGCTTCAGGATGGGAGAGCACCGCAGCCTCTACTGGGTTGGCGCCTGTGGCGTCGTGTGTATAGACAGCGAACTGCTCGCCACGCTTCGCCCTGTCCAAGAGCTCGTCGAAACGCACGAGCCCTTTATCGGTCTGGACTCGCATGTCGCCCGTGAAGCAGGGATTGCTTGCGGTGATCCGACCCGAATTGGGTGCCGTGTGCCATTTGTTGATAGTCGTGTCGAACTGCAACCCAGGATCTGCACACTCCCAGGCGGCCTCGGCAATCTCGCGGAAGAGGTCGCGAGCCCTCACGGTCTCGACCGCCTCACCCGTGGTGCGTGCAACCAGATCCCAGCTGGCATCCTCTACGACCGCCCTCATGAAATCGTCGGTCACCCGGACAGAGTTGTTGGCATTCTGGTATTGGGTCGAGTGGCTGTCGGCGCCGTCCAAGTCCATGTCGAAGCCCGCTTGCGCGAGCACGCGCGCCTTGCGCTCCTCCTTGGCCTTGCACCAGATGAATTCCATGACGTCGGGGTGGTCGACGTCGAGGATGACCATCTTGGCAGCTCGCCGCGTCTTGCCACCGGACTTGATCGTGCCGGCCGACGCATCGGCTCCGCGCATGAAGCTGACTGGACCCGACGCGGTGCCGCCGCCGTGAAGAGGCTCTCTCGACGAGCGGATCGTCGAGAGATTCACGCCCGAACCCGAACCACCCTTGAATATCGTCCCTTCTTCGACGTACCAGTTGAGGATCGACGCCATATTGTCCTCTACCGCGAGGATGAAACACGCTGAGGCTTGCTGTGGCACGCCCTTTACGCCGATGTTGAACCAGACCGGGGAATTGAACGCTGCCTTTTGCTCGACGATCAAGTGCTTCAGCTCGTCGCGGAATGCCGTTGCCTCCGAGCCGTCTTCGAAGTATCCATCCTTGATCCCCCAGCTCGTGATCGTGTCGACAACGCGATCGACGACCTGGCGCAGCGAAGTCTCGCGCTCGGGGGTTCCAAGGGCGCCCCGGAAGTACTTCTGGGCGAGAATGTTCGTAGCATTCATGCTCCAGCTCGCAGGCACCTCGACGCCGAGCTGCTCGAAAGCAACCGCCCCGGTCCTGTAATCGGAGATCCTTGACTCCCTCCGCTCCCAGGCCACGCTGTCGTAGGGGTGCTTACCCTCCTCGGTGAAATGACGACGGATACCGATCCCGAGACGCTCTCCCGCGACAGCCATTATCCCTGCCCCCTTCTCTTCCGGCGCAACCGGCGCCGATTCTCACAACACAACATATAGTGGTCGTGCGTCACAGCACCACCAGGTAAGGGACAATTACAGCATCGTAGTTACGTCTTTGTCAACGAGAGCCTGACTGCTCAGACCCAGGTCAGGGGGTGCTCGCGAAGATTCGCACTCGCTAGCTAAAGAACTACCGGAGACGTCTCCTCTCCACCACCAGACTATGCCTGGGCTGTGTCACGTGTCTGAGAGCCCGAGCGGCTCAACCGGTGAGGCGGACAGACAGCGACGAGGCACGACCACCTACTACGGTGCCCACGGTGGAGTTACTCGTTGCCATCGACGCGGGCACGACCGGCGTGAGGGCGATCTCGGTCGGACTCGACGGCCAGGTGCTGGACCTCTCCTATCGAGAGCTTACCCAGCACTATCCAGCTCCTGGCCTGGTAGAGCACGACCCGGCCGAGATCTGGCGGCTCGTAGAGACCACCCTCAACGAGCTCGTCGCGAGCCTGCTCTCAGAACCGACCAACTCTGTCGTGGCAGTGGGCCTCACGAACCAGCGAGAGACCGCAGTCGCGTGGAGCCGTCGCACCGGCAAGCCACTCCACAGAGCGATTGCCTGGCAGGACCGACGCACTGCTCGGCGGTGCAGCGAGCTCGAGGCTTCCGGCCTTCTCCCCTTCGTCCGGGAGAGGACCGGCCTTATTCTCGACCCGTACTTCTCGGCCACCAAGTGGGAGTGGATGATGAGCCAGGGCGGGCTCGAGGTCGGACCTGACCTCCTACTCGGCACCGTAGATGACTGGATCTGCTGGAACCTCACCGGCGGACCGGCCGGTGGCGTGCACGCGACCGACGTGTCGAACGCATCCCGGACGCTGTGCTACGACATTGTCCAGAGGGCTTGGTCCGAGCAGCTCTGCGACACCTTCGGAATCCCGATGCGTGCGCTCGGAGACGTACTGCCCTCCTCGGGCAGCTTCGGCGTCGTGAGTCGCGAGGTCGCCGGGGGCCTGCTCGCGGGGGTGCCGCTCAGTGGCATCGCTGGCGATCAACAGGCGGCACTTTTCGGCCAGTGCTGCTTCGAGGCGGGGATGACCAAGGTCACATACGGGACCGGGGGTTTCGTCTTGATGAACCTCGGTCCTACGTGCCCGAGGCCAGCCGACGGCCTCCTCACGACCGTCGCTTGGGAGCTGGGCGGCAAAACGACCTACGCGCTCGAGGGCGCAATCTTCTCCGCAGGCGCCACCTTCCAGTGGCTGCGCGACGGGCTCGGGATCATCGAGCACGTCGAGGAGATCGCGTCTCTCGCCGAGACAGTCGACTCGAGCCAAGGCGTCGTCGTCGTGCCGGCCTTCAGCGGCCTGGGCAGCCCCTGGTGGGATCCTGAGGCGCGCGGAACCGTCGTCGGCCTCTCCCGGGGCACGGGTCGGGCACACCTGGCGCGCGCCGCAGTCGAAGCGCTCGCTTTCCGGACAAGGGACGTGCTCGAGTCGATGGCTTCCTCGTCTGGCCATCCCGTGACAGAGCTGCGGGCAGACGGCGGAGCCGCGGCGATGGGTCTCCTCCTGCAGATGCTCGCGAACCAGTCGCAGCTGGGAGTCGCACGCCAGCGAAGTGTCGAGATGACTGCGCTGGGCGCCGCGATGCTGGCTGGCCTCGCCGAGGGCGTCTGGGCGTCGCCTGCCGACCTCAGCCGCCTGGCTCCTGCTGATCTACGCTACGAACCGACGGTGAGTAAAGCAAGGGCCGACCACGAGTACGAGCGCTGGCTCGATGCCCTCAGGCGCTCGCGGGGTTGGTCCCTGTCCCCTGACGCCATCTCCGCCTGACAGGACCCGGGAGCGGGCTGCGACGTGCCGCAGCTTGGCAGCATCGCGCTCGACAGCGACTTGGCCGTCGATCACTCCTCCATCTCTTTGGCCCGGGCGTCCGGCGCACTGCCTGCGCGCCAGGCGTACTCATCGACGTACTCCTGCCCGCAAAGGCGCTTGATCTCCGCCATGATCTCGTCCGTAGCCTCTCGCAGGGCGAGAGCATCCGCACCACCCCGTAGAGCATGGTCAAGGATACTCCCGGTCCAGCTCGTAGGCCCTGCCTCCCTAAAGTCTTCTGGGCAACGGCCAGATGGGCTCCGACATGCCGATCTCAGAGCTTAGGCAGGGCTCGACGAAGCATCCGCACAGCCTGCGCGATCCTCTTCTCGTTCTCAATGAGAGCAAAGCGCACGTAGCCGTCTCCCCCGACGCCGAAGCCGACCCCCGGCGACGTCGCTACTTTGGCCTCCGAGACGAGATAGCGCGAGAACTCGAGCGAGCCCATCTCCCTGTAGGGCTCCGGGATCGGCGCCCAGACGAACATCGTTCCCTTCGGTCTCTCGACCTCCCAGCCGATTCGACTGAGCCCGTCACATAGAGCGTCACGCCGGGCGCGATAGATCTCGTTCACTTCCAAGGGGTAGTCCGGCGACTCGTTCATCGCCACTGTGGCGGCTATCTGTATGGGCTGGAAGGTCCCGTAGTCGAGGTAGCTCTTGAGCTTTGTCAACGCCTGAACCAGCTCGGCATTGCCGAGAAGGAACGCCACCCTCCAGCCCGCCATCGAGAAGGACTTTGTCATCGTATAGAGCTCCACCGCGACGTCCTTTGCTCCGGGTACCTCCAAGATGGAAGGCGGGTGGTAGCCGTCAAAAGCGGTGTCGGAGTACGCGAAGTCATGCACCAGCACCACGGAGTGTGCGCGCGCCCATTCGACGAGGCGTGCCATCGTGGGGAGGTCGATACAGGCAGTCGTCGGGTTGTGCGGGAAGGAGAGGATCGCCACGCGCGGCTTGGGCCAGGCAGACTCCCACGCTTCGACCAAGTTGGCAAAGAAACCCTCCCCCGCTCCCGCCTCATCCGTGCCGAGCCCTTCAAGGCGCACAAGGCGAATATCTGCACCGGCAAACAGCGGGGCATAGATGTGGATCGGGTAGGACGGAGAAGGAACAAGGGCCGTATCCCCAGGGCCGACGAGAACCCACATGAGATGCGAGAGGCCCTCCTTGGCTCCGATAGTAGTCACGACCTCTGTGTCCGGGTCGATCTCGACGCCGAAGCGCCTCAGGTAGAGGTCCGCAATCGCCGAGCGCAGCTTGGGGATACCGCGGCTGGCCGAGTAGCGGTGGTTGCGGGGATTGCGAGCCGCCTCGGCCAGCTTCTCCACGGCGATGTCGGGGGAGGGGATGTCGGGGTTGCCGAACCCGAGATCGATGACGTCCTCACCTGCTCGGCGCGCTGCCAGCTTCAGCTCGTTTATCTCGGCAAAGACATAGGGAGGCAGTCCCGTCACGCGCCGCAGTTCCATCGCCCGAGGCTAGCTCGTCGTCGCTGCGAGCTCGATGCGGGCCCGCACAGCCGCCGACACGACGGACTCGACTGACGGGGGCCAGCCCCACACGGTCCAGGTGGCCCCCGCACGTGCCATGGATTCGAGGACCTCGGGAGCCGAGCCGTCTTTCGGGAACGGACCTGCCCAGCTGACCGCACCCCCCCCGGCGGCGATGTCACGCACGCGGTCCGGGTGGGCGCCCCACAGGTTGAGGGTTGCCCGGAGCGAGCCAGCTAGCTCGTTCGTCGCCTGGGTCCCGGCACCTACCCACGTCTCGATGCCAGCTCCCTGCAGCACCGCTCCGACCTCCCCCAGCCTGGACCGGCGAGTACGTGCCGAGGGATAAGGAATCCCGAGCCGTTCGTTCTCGTCGGCGCTCGTCGAGTCGCCTGTCCCAAGCCCGGCAATCAGCCTTCCTTCGGCGATCGTTGTCAGACCGCCAAAAAAAGCAAGCACGACCTCGTCGGGAAGCAGTCCAATACGGGCGACGAGGGTACCGACACGGATCGTCCGCGTCGCGGCGAGGACGGCAGCGACGAGCGGATAGGCCGCGAGAGCCGGACGCTGCGGGCTCCCCGTCGGCCAAAGGTGGTCGAAGACAAATACCCCGTGAATGCCCGCCTGCTCTGCCGCGCGAGCCGTGTCAATGACGGCACCGGCATCGGCGCTGAAGCTCGGCAGGGTGATCCCGATCCTCATGTGTTAGCTGGCACCTCGCTCGGGGAGAGCTCGCGGCTCCGCTCTCGCCCTCGAGGCTACCGCGGAGCCCATCGCTCGAAACCCGGAGCCACCCGATGCAGCCAGCAGAGCCGCCCCGACCGCGCCGCTGCGATCTCCGAAAGCGGCGGCCACGATCGTCGTCGTCGGCCGACAGCCGCGACCTTCGAGATGGCTGACGAAGCAGTCCCGTACCGGTCCCAGCACCGTCTCGCCTGCTCGGATCAGTCCTCCGCCTATCACGATCAGCTCCGGGTCGAAGATGCTGGCAAGGTTTCCGAGCCCAAGAGCGACGAAGAAAGCAAACTCCTCGAGCAGCGCGGCGGCTTCGGGATCATGCGCGGCAGCGGCCGCGACCACGTGCTCGCCCCTTATGTCATCGGGATCGCCGCCCGCGATCTCTTGCACCAACATGGCCCGGCCCTCGAGCGCGGCCTCGCGAGCCAGCCGTCCGAACGCTGATCCCGAGGCGTAGAGCTCCCAACATCCCCGCCGACCGCAACCGCAGGCCGGGCCGCTTGGGTCGACGACCATGTGGCCCAGCTCAGCTGCGAAGTTGGACGCGCCCCGAAGCAAGCGACCCCCGGCAAGGACCGCTCCGCCGATGCCGGTACCGAGAGCTACGAACAGGACCTCGCGGAGTCCCACGGCTGCTCCGTGGCTGCACTCTGCAGCGCCGGCACAGGTCGCGTCGTTGTCGACATAGACCTTTACTGCCTCGCCCAGGCGCTCCTGCAGCATGCTGCGCACCGGGATACCGTCGGCAGCGTGGAGGTTGGGCGCGAACCGAACCACGCCGGCGACGTCGACGAGGCCGGCGATGCCGACGCCGGTCGGCACCGAAAGGAGCTCGCCGAGCCCATTCTCCTCGTCGCGAAGAGCAGTAGCTTCAAGCGCGGCGAGCAGGTCGCGGCACAGCTCCTCCAGCGTGTCGACGATTGCCTCGCCGCGATCCAACGTGCCGAGTCGCCGCTCCACGAGCACGCGCCCATCGCGGTCGACGATGACACCAAGAACCTTGGTCCCTCCGACGTCGATGCCGATAGCGGCGGGCGCTGTCAGGTGCCGCCCTCCACTTTCGCCTTCAGATCCCGGATCGCGGCATGCAGGATGTTGCCTTCCGCACGGCGCTTTATGAAACCCGGAAGTGGAACCCTCAGCTCGACGACGAGGCTGTAGGTGATCTCCGTGCCACCACCGGGTGCCTCCGCAAAGCGGTAGAAGCCGTCGAGGCGCTCCGTGATGTCCCCGCTCCGCTGCACCCAGCCGAACTGCTCGGGAGCTTTCGAGTAGTCGTACACGAGGGTGTAGCTGGTGGAGCGACCGAAGGCGGCTGCCCTGAAGGCCACCACGACGGGGCGACCCTGATCGTCACGCTCGAGGACGTCCACCTCTTTCAGGTCCGCCACCCACTCCGGATAGTGCTCTATTGCGGCCACAGTCTCGAAACAGCGAGCAGGGGAAGCCTCCACGACCATCACCTCGGTAGTCTGCTCCGCCACGGGTCCTCCCTTCTAGGATGCTCGACCGTCGATACTTCTCACAGCGCGGTACCGAGGCAGGACAGTACCCGGCCAACGACATCGCGTGCCCGCTACGCGATGTCGAGGGCGCGCTCAGCCTCCGGCTCGCTCGAGGGCAACGCGGAGGCGCTCGGTCAAGACGGCGTAGTCAAATTCTCTCTCGACTCGGTCTCGGGCGGCTGGGCCGAGGCGATGCCGGCACGACGGGTCGAGAAG
>CAZAMA010000071.1:0-1576 GCA_964485645.1 uncultured Acidimicrobiaceae bacterium
GGGATCCCACAGGGCACCTCCGGCAGGTGTGGTCGGCGATGTGTCCATGGGAGCTGCATTGGACCTTTGAGGGCCGAACGCGAGGTCAGGTCTGCAAGAGCTCCAGGTCAGACGAGCGGAAGATCCTCGGACAGCTCAGCGAGCTCGTCGAGAGCGTTGCTTCGCCGACCGGCTTGGCGGTCCCGGTAGGTGAGCACGTCGGTCAGAAGCACTCTTCGGTGCTTGCCAACCTTGGTGTGCGGCATCTCGCCGGAGTCGAGAAGCTTCACGACGTGGGGACGCGACACGCCCAACAGGTCGGCGGCCTGCTGGGTGCTGAGCTGCGTGCCTACCGGCACGATGGACACAGCGAGCCCGGCGGCGAGCTGGTGAGCGGCCCGGCGAAGAACTTCGTACATCGACGGCGGCAGCTCGAGCTCGTAGCCATCCGGTCCGACGAGCTTCGCCTTTGGTGCCAGTTCCAGCTCGATGGTCCCGTGGGGCCGGTATCGGTCGAGCATTCGGAGCAGCTCGGCCTCTTCGGGGGCCGGCGCGACGGGACGCTCGCTCAGTGGCACAGCCGGCATCTCGGCTCCTTCATCTGTCCGCGGGTTTCCTCAGCTCCTGCCGCTTTCCTACCGGTTAATCGAAGCACGCGCAACATATAATCGAAATAGTCGACCATCGGCGCAGGCCGAGGCGCTGTTGCCGTGGTCGGTGCTGGCAGGTTCGCTCGTCCCGATCGAAGGAGTCTGGAGGACGACCGGCGGGTTCGCCTGCCTCGCGCCCGACGAGGGCGACGCCTTTTGCGCAGCAGTCGGCTCGCTGGGCCAGACCCTCGGGCTGCTGCCCCCGGGTCGCTGGAGCCCGCTCGGTCCTCCCGGCCCGGAGTCCCGCTTCGGCGCGCTGGTCGGGCAGCGGGAGCCCCTCGCTCCTGTTGCCACGCGCGCGCTCTCGACGGTGCTCGGCTGGATGCTGCCCGCGATGCTCGCCACGCTTACCTGGGCGAAGCGCCAGCCGGTCCGGATGGCGAACGCGGACAGGGAGCCCCTGTGCCTGATCACCGCCACGCTGGGTGTGACCGACGCCGTGGACCGGCGTCGGGCGCGCGGGGCCTGATCGCAGGCTCGAGCCTTACCAGCCGGTCGTCGTCTTCGCGGGCTTGCCAGCCGGACGGACAGGGGTCGCCGCGGCGGTCTTCGCGCTCGGCCGGACAAGTGTCCATGTGCCGCCGAATGCGACGATGCCCTCGCCGTGGGACTGGCCCGGCCCGGTGTCCTTCGCGAAGTAGAAGAGCGGGTAGCCGTTGAGCGTCACCTGCTTGGCGGTGGCGCTGCGCTTGACGAAGCCGACATGCCCGGTCACCCCCGCGCCGAGCGAGACCGACTTCGCCGTCGCAGCGACGAGCAGCGGGGGCCAGATCGAGAGGCACTTGCCGGCACAGGCCTTCTTCGCGCCCCGCTCGCTCGACAGCACGTAGAGGCTGAAGTGCTTCGCGTTGCCGAGCACCTTGCCATAGCCAGGGACGGCAAGCACCTCGAGAAAGCGGGGCGCCCGGGCCGCGTGCCCTGTGGCCGCGTGCCCTGTGGCCGCGTGC
>CAZAMA010000071.1:1676-15419 GCA_964485645.1 uncultured Acidimicrobiaceae bacterium
GGCCGCGTGCCCTGTGGCCGCGTGCCCTGTGGCCGCGTGCGTCGCCGCCATGCTCGCCGGTACTAGCACGCCAAGCGAGGCAGCTGAAAGAGCAACGGCTCCGATTGCCGGAGCCGCCCTCGTCGCGAGCCGTCCCCGGACCACCGTGCTCGGCTCGTCGCGCACCTCGCGCGGAGCGTTCGACGTGCAAGTGCTCATCGCGTCCTCCTTCTGTCGCTCTTTCCTGGCTCCTCGCAGGCGGGACGACCTCTCGACCGTCGGCCGACCGGAGCATGCTCGTCTGCCGTTCACGAGTACTACGGGCGAGCCCCTCGAAGAGATTGCCGGCACGCGAGATTGCCTACGCACGAGAGATCGCATGGGTACGCGAGAAGAGCGCGAGAAGAGCGCGACCGTCTCGGGAGACGACGGCGGTGCAATGCTTGCACGGTGACCTCGCCGGGACCTCGTGCCGGATCCGCGGTGTGGCTGCCCGCCGTCGCTGGCGCAGGGCTGCTCCTCGGGACGGGAGCGATCCATCTCGACCTCTACCTCACCGGGTACTCGAGCGTCGCGACGATCGGGCCGCTCTTCCTCGCCCAGGTCGCAGCCGCGTTCCTGCTCGCGCTTGTCGTCGTCGTCGTACGCCACCCGCTCGTCCTCGCCGCCGGTGCGCTGTTTGCGCTCGCGACCCTTGCGGGCTACCTCGTCAGCGTCGCGATCGGGCTCTTCGGCTTCCGCGAGGTGCGCACGACGGCAGGCGTCGTCGCCGGGGTGGTCGAGATCGCCGCCTTCGTCGTCCTGAGCCTCGCGGGCGCGATCACGCTCGACACGGCCCGCCGGAGCATCGCGGTGCGCGGCGTCCCTCCCCTCGCGCTCGCGAGCGCGATCGCGCTAGCCCTCGTGCTCGCCGGGAGCTCCGCGGCCCCGGTGGCGAGCGGGCGGGCCCGGGCGGTCGAGCCCGTCGTCGCGATGACGGTCCCCCGCTACGGGGTCGTGCTCGGGACGTCGCACCACGCCAGCCTCTACCTGCTCACCGCCGAGCGGGGCGGCAAGATCGTCTGCACGGGCGGGTGCCTCGCGCTCTGGCCACCTCTCCTCGCCGGCGCAGGCTCGCTCGCCAGGAGGATCCCGGGGCTCGCGGGCCGGCTCGGTCTCGTCCGGCGCGGCCCGCACGTCGAACAGGTCACCTACGACGGCTACCCGCTCTACAGCTACGCAGGCGACCCCGGGCCGAGAGCCTCCGCGGGCGAGGGCATCGTCTCGTTCGGCGGGACCTGGTACCTCGTGCGTGCCTCCGCGACGACCGCGTCCGCCGCCGCGGTGACAGCACCGTCTTGAGGCCGGCAGCCGCTCGTGCAAGAGGCTCAGTCGACGGGAGCTTCGCCGAGGCGGACGCGCAGCACCTTCGTGCCGGCCTGGGTGCTCACCGTCACGCTCACCAGCTGGCCAGGTCGGCGGAGGCCGATCGCCTTCGACAGCGCAGCGGTCCGCTCGGGAGCTGCGAGGCGTCCACCACCTCGACGCCGAGGAAGACTGCCGACCGAGCACGAGACCCGGCACGTTCGCGTGCTGCCCGATCTCGCGCGCCACCGTCGTGACGGTGCTCGACGGGATCGCGACGACGGGGTCTCCGACCGCCGCAGATGCCGAGCTCGCGAACTTCACCGTCGGCAGGCCGCTCACGCCCGGCACGCGAAGGACAGCGACGTCGAGGGTCGGGTCCGTCCCGACGACGACGGCGACGTGGACGCCGTGGCCGGGGATCGTCACCTTGATCGTGTCCGCCGCAGCCACCACGTGGTTGTTCGTCACGATCGTGCCGTCGGGCGAGACGATCATCCCGGTCCCTGCCGCTGCTCCCCCGCCTTCGAGGGGGTCGAGAACCGTGTTGATGTCGACGACGGCAGGATCGACCGCGGCAGCGATCGCTCCGGTGCTGGTCGTCGGTCCCGTCGCGCGTCCCGACAGCCTCGTCGAGGCCCTGGTGCTCGCGCGGCGTGCCACGGGCGTCGCTGCGTCGAGCGTCGCCCGGGCACCTCGGACGGCCCCGGCAGGTCCGGCCTGACCGAGCACGCGGGCACTGCCCCGCCGGCACTCGTGAGCGACGCGGATCGAGGCCGCCGCTGCGTCATCGGCTTGTGGTTCGTCGGACGTCTCGAGAGCACCTACCCGCTCTGACCTGCCCAAACGCCTGGCGGCCGGCGGCCGGCTCGGAACTTATGAGGCTGCCACTCGACTGTAAGGAGCCGCAATTTTCCCGCCAGAGAATTACGGCTCGGTGGCTACATGTCGCGGACATGACGACTCTCGGCGTCGGCCCCCTCGCTGCGGAGCTCCCGGCAGTGCTTGCCGCGCTCGCCGACGGTACCTACGGACCGGACTGCGTCGAAGTCGACGCGTCCACCTGGCACCAGCGCCGCATGCAGCGGATGGGATGGGACTGGTCCGGTCAGCCGTCGGGCTTGCCGGCGTCGGCTGACCGACCGCCCTCGAACGAGCCAGGTGGTACTTGATGAGCTCCGGCAAAGAGCATGCCGGCGAGCTCGCGGCATTGGACGACCGGGACCTGCTCGGCCGCCTCGATGTTGTCGACGGCAACGTCATGCTCACCAACGCCGGTGTCGTTGCCTTCGTCGGACGTGACGTCCCCGCCGTCGACTACATACGTCGCGACGTCGCGTGCGGTGACAGCGTCACGAGGGTCCAGGAATCGAGCCGCGGGCTCGTCGAGGACCTCTACGACGTGGAACAGGGGCAACGCTTCCAGGCATGCAGGCACAGGGGCCCATTCCGGCGGATGCTCGTGCGGGTGCGACGTTCTCGTGATCGTCGATAGGACGCCCTTGGTTGGCCCATCTGGGTCCATCCCTCTCCGACGACAGGCAGCCCTCGAGCAAGTCGACTCCGCGAGCCCCGATCGCAAGCTGGCCGATGCGCCCCAGTTCGCCGCAATCCCACCGAGCGCAGCCGCGAGCTCTTCGTGTTGTTCCACGACGCTGCTGGGCTCACCGCGGCGTGGGAGAACTGCAACGCTGGCTGCAACAAGATGGCAGGCAGCGCCTTCGGCATGCTGTTCGATGTCACCCCCCTACGCTGCCAGTCGGACGAGATGGACACACATGCCCATCTCGAAACACGCAATGGCGGTGCCAACCGCACAGAGCGTTGCGTGATCTGAATGCGTTCAACGACGCCGAGATCACTTGCGCCGGCGGACAGCCGATGGAGTGCGCATGACTGCGCTCGCCCGCGCGTGCCGTGGCCGTCCGGCTGGACCACTGCTCTCTCGCACGACGAGCTCGTAGCTCGCCTCAAGGACGACCGGTGGGGACGCGTCTCCCTCGAGGCGGCGGCACAGCTGGCCGATCGCACGCGCTGCGATATCAGCCTTGTCGGGTGCGATCGTCGTCAGGCTCGGGATTGTGTACTTGCCCTCGTCCGTGCCATCGAACCCGACGACGGCAATGTCCTCTGGCACCCGCAGCCCGGCTTTTTGGATCGTGCGGAGTGCGCCGACCGCGAGGAGGTCGTTCGCGCAGAAGACTGCGTCAGGCGGCTCGCCAAGCTCGAGCAGCTGCGCCATCGCAGCACTGCCCTCGTCCCGGTAGTAGTGGCTCGTCGGCACCTCGAGCTCTTCCTCGACCGGGTAGCCGACGGCGCCAAGCGCCTCCTGGTACCCGAGGATCCGCACGGCCCCTGTGGACTCGATCGCCTGCCGACCGATCACCGCGATCCGCGAACGTCCCAGGTCGATGAGGTGCTCGACAGCCTCGCGTGCCGCGCGCGTGTTGTCGATGAGGACGTGATCGAAGACACCGTCATCGTGCACCCGTTCCCCGAGCATGATGACGGGGGTGTCCCGCGATCCCAGCTGCAGCTCGTCTCCACCTAGGCCGAGCGGACTGAAGATTAGACCGTCGACCGTGTGTCCGAGCGACGGGTCTGCGAGAAGGCGCTTCTCCTCTGCCGGATCGCCCTTGGTGCATTCGATGATCACCGTGTAGGAGCGGCGAGACGCCTCGTCGACAATCGCCTCGCATAGCTCGGAGAAGTACGGCACGATCAACTCCGGCACCGCTACCGCGATGGAGCCGGATCGTCCGAGACGCAGGTTCCTCGCAGCGGCGTTGGGCCGGTAGTCGAGTGCGACGATCGAGGCTTCGACACGTGCGCGCATCGAAGGGGACACAGACCTGAACCCACGGACGACGTTCGCCACTGAGCTCGGAGATACGCCCGCATGACGTGCTACGTCATAGATGGTCGCACCCACAATTGCCTCCCACCGCCAAAGCTCGACAGCGCACGTCGCCCTTGCACAGACGCGCACGTCCTTCGCGGAGCCTAGAGAATACTGCGAGCAGTCTTCCAGGTCTCAGGGCGGGTGACGGCGGAGACGACCTCCGTTCCACCCCTTGACGCAGCGCAGCAGTCGAAGTATCTTGCCTCTGCATCGATGCATGCATCGATGCAGAGGCGCAGAGGGGGCAACCACAACCTGGAGCGGGTTCGTTCTGCGGGGGATCGACTCTCGTCTTGCGATCGCTAGACGAGAGTCGTCCTGTCCCATCGCGTCAGAGTCCCATCATCGTCGAAGAACTGGGGGAAAACTATGCGTAGAACCGGTCGCGTACTCGCAACAACTGGACTCGCGGCGTCCCTTGCACTTGCAGGTGGTCTGCAGGCGGGGGCGTCAGCGGCAAGGATCTCGTCTCATCACGGTTCGGTCGCCCACAAAGGAGGCGGCACCGCACCGTACAAAGGCGGAATCAAGATCAGCTACGCGGGCTTCTCGAGCATGAATGGCCTGCCGGCGATCATCAACACCTTGAACCGGAAGTACGCGGGCAAGTACTACTTCAGCGCGACGGCCTATCCCTATGCCAACTACGCCGCACTGCTCTCGAGCGCGATCGCAGGTGGCAACCCGCCCGACGTGTTCGGGGCGTCCTGGACCCCGTCGGTCTACTACACACGCGAAGGCCTGACGCTTCCGATCATGCCGTTCCTCAAGTCGGCGGGAGTCAACACAGCGGCGCTGAGCCCGGGTCTTTGGAGCTCGCTCACCGAGGTCAAGGGCGTGCACTACGCGGTCCCGCTCGACGCGTTCGGCACTGCGCTGTTCTACAACAAGGCATTCTTCAAGAAGGCCGGCCTCAACCCCAACGACCCGCCGACCACCGGCAAGCAGATGATCGCAGACGCGTTGGCAATGAAGAAGGCGGGGATCAAGTACCCGGTCATCATGGGTGTCGACAAGACCACCCAGGACTTCTTGTACCCGAGCCTCGTCTACCAGTTCGGCGGCACGATGGGGACGCCGACGAGCTGCGCAGCGCTCTTCGACTCCGCTGCCGGCGCGAAGGCGGCCTCTTGGGAGAAGAGCCTGATCTACACCTACCACGTCGCTCCGGCGGGTCCGTCTGTGAGTGAGGACCTGGACGAGTTCGGCAAGGGTGCCGTCGGGATGGTCATGCTCCCCGCGATCAACCAGGGTGCGCTGCTGAAGAGCCTGGGTTCGAATCTCGGCGTAGCACCGCTGCCGAAGGTCGGCGTCAACGACGAGGACTTCGTCGGTCAGCAGTACCTCTGGGTCTTCAAGACCACGACGTCGACGACACCAGCGGGTGCCAAGGGCATATCGATCCTGCTCGGTGCCATCTACCACCAGGAGCTGCCGATCATCGGTGTCGACAACGGGAGCATCCCGGCCTACGCGCCGGCGGTCGCGGCCGTGAAGTCGATGGCGTTCTTCAAGCAGCAGGACTACATGGTCCAGACGGGGCGGGTCAACCCGGCCATCCCCAACTGGGGCACCGTCACGGGCGTGCCGCTCTACAACAACCTCGAGAACGCTCTGTTGAACAAGGAGTCGGTGGCGTCCGGCCTTGCACAGGCGCGGACCCAGACCAACCAGCTCACCCAGACCCTTCCCGGCTGCTCCAACTGATCCCCCTCCGGCTCCCTACCCCCGGCGGCTGCTCCGGCAGCTGCCGGGGTAGGAGCTGGTCCGTCGCACCAGTCGGGAACCGTACGCGACGTCGCAGGAGACAGCGATGAGCACACCGCAGGGAGTGATAGCCGGAGACGTGGGCGAGGTGGCAGCCCGCTCGTTTCATGCGACTACCGCACGCGGCGCGCAGCGCCAGCGGTTCGAGCAATTGCGAGTTCGGATCGCGCCCTACCTCTTCCTCGTGCCGTATCTCTCGGTCTTCGCACTGTTTACCCTCGTCCCCCTTGTATTCGGGGTGTATGTCTCCCTGCACAAGTGGAGCGAGACCACGGGTAACGGTGGATTCGTCGGTTTCGGTAATTACTCGACTTTGATCCAAGGTCAAGGATATTACGGGTCGCAGTTTTGGCAGTCAATGTGGAACACGATCTTCTTCGTCCTCATCTCTGTGCCGCTGCTTTGGATCATCCCGACATCGCTGGCGTACGCGGTGTACAGATCACCTGCGAAGAAGCTTTGGCGAATGCTTTTCTTCTATCCGTCCATCTTCTCGGTGACCGCGTTCGGCTCGGCTTGGGCTCTCCTGCTCGCAACCAACGGCGGATCCGTGAACTCGCTGTTCCACCTCAATATCCAGTGGCTCGTTGGCATGCCACAGGCATGGATATCGCTCGACCTGGCCACGATCTGGGCGACGATGGGGTTCAGCTTCATCATCATGTACGCAGCGGTGACCCAGGTACCCCGAACGACGCTGGAAGCAGCTGAGATGGACGGAGCGGGCGCCTTCGCCAGATTCCGCCTGATCATCTTGCCACTGCTTCGGCGAGCATCGGTGGTCGTCATCGTCATCAACACCATCGCCTCGTTCAACCTCTTCGGTCAGGACCAGATCATGACCAATGGCGGACCGGGGGCTGCGACTACAACCATCTCCATGACGATCTATCAGCAGGCGTTCGACAGCTACAACGCGGGTGGAGCAACGGCTGCCGCCTTTCTACTCGCAATCGTTCTCGGCGCTATTGCATTCGTTCAGCTTCGTGTAAGCAGGAGGGGAGCCTAGATGGCAAACGCACGCATCTCGCTCTCGAAGACGCCGGCTGTGCTCGTGTCGACGCACACGAAGCGATCGCGGCGACGACTCATCCGCCAGCTTCCGACGTTGACGGTGCTCGCGTTGGCCGGATTGGTCATGCTGTTTCCGGCCCTTTGGGTACTGTCGACCGCGTTCGGCAAGAGCTCCGGCGGTCTCGCAAGCGGCAGCCTGCTCCCGAGCGGTGTGACCCTCGCGAACTTCCGCGGCATTTTCAACGTCGGTGTCAGCCAGGACCCCGTGCTGCGCTGGCTCCTCAATTCGGTGGGCGTGTCTCTCGGGGCAGCAGTGCTCGTCGCCACGATCGACTCGCTGGCTGCCTTTGCCCTCGCGCGGCTGAGCTTTCGCGGATCGAAGGTCATCTTCTATATCGTCGTCAGCTCGTTGATGATCCCGTTCATCGCATTGCTTCTTCCTCTCTATCTCTGGTTCGAGTACCTGGGGCTTCTCAACACCTACGGGGCACTGATCCTGCCGTATACCGCCAACGCCTTCGGTGTCTTCTTGCTTTACCAGTTTTTTCTAGCCATTCCAACAGAGCTCCAGGATGCGGCGATCGCCGATGGTGCGACCCATTTCCAGATATGGTGGCGCATCTTCGTTCCTCTCAGCATCGGCATCACGGTGACGCTCGCATTGCTCACGTTCATGGGTGTCTACAACGATTTTTTCTGGCCGCTTGTCGCGACATCGTCTCCGACAATGCGGACCATCACGGTCGGGATCGAGATCGTGGCAATCGGCCAGTACCAGACGAACTACACAGCACTCATGGCTTTGACGGTCGTCTCGGTCATACCGATGCTCGTCGCGTTCATCTTTGCCCAGCGGAGACTCGTCGAAGGCATAGCGTTTGCCGGCATCCAGGGATAGCTGCGCCGGTGCCGGCGTCGAAGCCCATCCCGTTCACTACCGAGGAGTGGATTCACAGTGCATGTTGACCAATGGCGTACCGACGCGACGGATGTACCGCGACCAGAGTATCCGCGACCGCAGTTCGTACGCGACGAGTGGTTGAACCTCAACGGTCGGTGGCAGTTCGAAACCGACCCCGGGGACAGCGGGTGGGAGCGCGGGCTCGCGGCCCGGGAGCTCGAAGGGTCCATCCTCGTCCCGTTCTGCCCGGAAGCGCCGCTCTCCGGTGTCGGCCTCACCGACCGCGTCGCGGCCGTGTGGTACCGGCGGGAGCTCGTCGTGCCAGACGCGTGGGACGGAAGACGCATTCTGCTCCACTTCCAGGCGGTCGACTACGAAACGACAGTCTGGGTCAACGGCACCGAGGTGGGCCGGCACAAGGGTGGGTTTACGTCCTTTTCCTGCGACGTCACCCGCGCCGTGCGTGCCGGCGCGCCTGCGATAGTGGTCGTTCGGGCGCGCGATCCGTGGTGGGAACCGCAACCTCGCGGCAAGCAAGCTGCGGAGTTCGTACCCCATGGCGCCCTTTACGGCAGGACGACCGGCATCTGGCAGACGGTGTGGATGGAGCCCGTCGGCAGCCCGTCGCTCGAGCGGCCGCGTCTGACCACCGACGTGGTGAGCGGGACGGTCAGGCTCGAGCAGGTGCTCTCCCGGTCGCGTCCCGGCCTCACGGTGACGGCCACTCTCAGCGACGAGCACGGCGAGGTCGCCCGCGGCAGCCGTCCGGTGCTCGGCGAGCTCGGGGCGACGATCGACCTTGTCATCCCGGACACGCGGCGCCGGCTCTGGCGCCTCGACGACCCGTTCCTCTACTCGCTGCGGATCGAGCTGCTCGACGACGAGGCGGGGGTGGTCGACTCGGCGGGTAGCTACGTCGGATTGCGAAGCGTCGGCGTGTCGGGTCGCCGCCTGCTCGTCAACGGCGAGCCGGTCTTCCAGCGTCTCGTGCTGGACCAGGGTTTCTATCCGGACGGCATCTTGACCGCGCCGACGGACGAGGCGCTCGTCGACGACATCAAGCTCTCCCAAGCAGCAGGGTTCAACGGTGCCCGCCTACACCAGAAGGTCTTCGAGGAGCGGTTCCTCTACCACGCCGACCGGCTCGGCTACATGGTCTGGGGAGAGTTCGCAGATTGGGGTTGCTCCGGCTATGGTCCGTTGGAGGACCACCAGCAGCCGTCGGCGACCTACATCACCCAGTGGCTCGAATCTCTCGCGCGCGACTACTCTCATCCCTGCATCGTTGGCTGGTGCCCGCTCAACGAGACGCGTCAGCCGATGTCGGACAGGCTTCTCGCACTCGACGACGTGACTCGTGGCATGTTCCTCGCGGTGAAGGCGGTGGACCGCACACGCCCCGTGATCGATGCGTCCGGCTACTCTCATCGGGTCGCGGAAACAGACGTCTATGACAGCCACGACTACGAGCAGGACGTGGACACGTTTCGCCGCAATCACGAGCGACTTGGATCTGGCGAGGCGTACACGAATCGCTGGAAGGATCGCGACATCTCGGTCCCCTACGACGACCAGCCATACATCGTAAGCGAGTTTGGCGGAGCGTGGTGGGGCGAGGAGGACAGCGACGGAAATGAGTCTTGGGGATACGGCCAGCGTCCGAAGTCGGTCGAGGAGTTCTTCGAGCGGTTTCGCGACCTCTGCGGCGTGCTGCTCGACAACCCGGCCGTAGCCGGCTACTGCTATACGCAGCTGACCGACGTCTACCAGGAGCACAACGGCGTGCTTACCTTCGACCGGCGCCCGAAGGTCGTCCTCGACCGCCTAAAGGCAGTGCAGAACCGGCAAGCCGCCATGGAGCGACCGGATTGACGTCCCGGTGTCACTGCCAGACCCGGGGTGTGCCAGGGCGTTCAAGTAAGAAGGCAAGGTGCTCCAAGATCGCAGCGATATCGCGCCTGCGTGTGCGCGGTTCCTGCGGTGCGCTCGCTGGTCTTGCGGCCATCGTGCTTCTCGTCGGGACGGCATCGGGAAGATCTGCAGATGGAGCGACGCACCCTCGACTCGTCAGTACCGGGTCGGAGGCGAAGGTCGGGAAGATTGCGATACTCGGCCCGAAGGAGTTCCTCAACCCAGTGCTCGGCCCGGGCCAGGACCCGTCGGTGGTGGTTTACCAGCGGCGCTACTACTTCACCCAGACCTCACCGAGCGCGACGGATCTCACCATACGGACCTCGTCGTCGATCAAGACGCTCGCCTCGGCTCCGATGAACGTGGTGTGGAGAGGTGGTGAAGCGGGATCGCCGCGTGACCAGTGGTGGGCACCGGAACTTCACCACATTCAGGGCCGGTGGTACATCTACACGACTGCGGACGACGGGAGCAACGCCGGACATCGATTGCAGGTGCTCGAAGCCAATGTCCCACTTGGTCCCTACACCTACAAGGGAACGCTTCGGACTCCGGGCAATCACTGGTCGATCGATCCGTCGCCGCTCGTCTTGCCAGGCGGTGCCCTCTACATGTTCTGGTCAGGCTGGCCCGGGTCGACCAACGGCGTGCAGGACATCTACGTCGCGCGGATGCGCAATCCGTGGACAATAGAGGGGCCACGGACCCAGATCAGCACACCGACGTATCCGTGGGAACGCCATTCCGGGACAGTACCGGTCAAGGTGAACGAGTCGCCCGAGCCCATAGTCCACAACGACACGATCTCGGTGAGCTATTCAGCGTCCGGGTGCTGGACACCGGACTACTCGCTCGGACTCCTGACCGCTCGGGTCGGTAGTGACCTCTTGAAGGCATCCTCCTGGACCAAGTCACCGCGGCCGATCTTTTCGAGCAACAACATAGCCGGTATCTACGGTCCAGCCAGCAACGGATGGTTCGTGTCTCCGAACGGCAAGCAGACGTGGATCGTGTTCCACGCCACGACCGACGCCCAGGGAAATTGCGGCTCCGGCCGCATGGTATTTGCTCAACCTGTGCGGTGGACCGCTGACGGCACCCCTGATCTCGGTGGCAAGCCGCTGCCGATGACTACGCCGATCTTGGTGCCAGGAGGCGACCCCGGATATCCGCGAGCAAGCTCGAAGTCGCGAAGTCATCACTGAGACGGGAGAGAAAGACGGGCACCGCCGCTCCGTAGGCGACTGACGACCGAACGCGGGCAGCGGCGTGGCTGGCCGCGAAGGGTCCGGGATTGGAGTGTCATGAGCAAGAATGCGAAACCGCCGCGTAGCCCGATCGGCGACGATGGGCAGGCCGTGGAAGTCACGCCACCTGGCAGCAGGGAAGTCGGGAGTCGTGGTCCGTGGTCGATGAGTCGCCGGCGTTTCATACAGGCGTCAGGAGTGACCGTCGTCGCGGCTGCTAGCGCCGTCAGCGGCGGTATCGCTGAGATCGCGTCGGCAAGCGTTCCATCGGAGCGCGCCGCCGCGCGGTGTCCGCCTCTCGTCGCAGGAGAGCTGGGTCTCACGGCCACGCCGATTCGTCCTCCCGCAATACCGCTAATAGTCCGACAGCCGTATCTAAGTACGTGGCTCGGGGCCACTGCTCTTCCAGGTACATGGGAGACCTTCTGGAGCGGACAAGTCACCGCTATCGGCGGCCTAGTTCGTATCGACGGTGAGTCCTACATGTTTGCTGGTGCACCAGCCATTGCTCTCGACATCCCCAACGGCGGGCACCCGCCACAGTCGACAGTCACCGGGTTCCAGCAGGCTCTCACGCAGGCGAGTCTCGAGGTGACGCCGACGCGCTCGATCTTCATCTTGAAAGGCGGTGGAATCGAGCTGACGGTGGAGTACTTGTCGCCGGTCGAGCCGGGCGATTTGAAGCTCCAATCGGTGCCCATGGCCTGGTGTCTTCTCAAGGTTCGCAGCCTCGACAACCAGTCCCATTCGGTCTCCGTGTACGTGGACATCTCCGGCGAGTGGCTGAGCGGCGACCGTTCGCAGCAATTCACCTGGCGCCACGCAACGCGGGCCTTCTCTGGAGGCATGCTTCGGATCTGGTCGCTCGAGCTAACGACTCAGCAGCCGCTTGTCGAGATCAATCAGCAAGCTGAGTGGGGCACCGTCGTGTGGGCGACGCTAGATAGGTCCGACCTTACCTACGAATCGGGACCAGCTGACGTGGTTCGGGCGCAGTTTGTCCGGAACGGCTCGCTGCGCAATAGGAGCGATCCCAACTATACGGCTATCAACGACCACTATCCCGTTTTCGCCTATGCGGTCGACCTTGGGAGGGTAGACCAAACTACAAGGTCTCTCCAATACTCCATCGGCCAAGTAAGGACGCCGGCGCTAAGCTACCTCGGCCAAGATCTGCCGCCGCTCTGGAAGAGATACTGGACCGATTGGCCGGAGATGCTCTCAGACTTCCACGCCGACTTGGCCGATGCCTCGCGCCGCGCCTCAGTGCTCGACGCGCGTATCGGTAAGGCCGCTCGAGCCATCGGCGGGATCGAGTACGAAGGGCTCTGCGCCATCGCGCTACGTCAAGCGTATGGCGGAACGGAGCTTGTTGTGGGACCTGACGGTACGCCGTGGGCATTCTTGAAGGAGATCTCGAGCGATGGCGACACCTCGACCGTCGACGTGATCTTCCCCGCTTCGCCGGTCTGGGTGTACCTTGACCCGACCTATCTGTCACTGCTCCTAAAGCCGATCCTAGCGTATGCCAAGAGCAGCAATTGGACGGCGCCTTGGGCACCCCATGACCTTGGCCCATATCCGACTGCGACTGGCTATCCAAACAACGGCGGCGAAAACATGCCTATGGAGGAGTCGGCGAACATGATCATTATGGCAGCCGCTTATGCACAAGCCGCGCCAGGTGCAATTAGTGAATCATACTTGAAGGACCATTATGAGACATTGAAAAAGTGGGCGACGTACTTGACGCAACATCTGCCAGACCCTGGCTTCCAGAATCAAACCGACGACTTTGCTGGGCTCATTGCCCATAGCGTCAATCTCGCAGTCAAGGGTATCATTGCAGTTGCTGCCATGGGACAGCTTGCTTCCATTGTCAAAAAGCATTCGGACGCCGCTCATTTTAGGGAACGTGCCACCCAATTCATCGCGACATGGATCAGTCGCTCTCAAGATCCATCCGGCACCCACATTGATCTGACATACAACGGTGACGGTCACGGCGACGGAACGTGGGGCACCACGTACAACGCCTTCGCTGACTCGCTACTAGGCACGAGACTGATCCCCGAGCACGTCCGGGCTGAACAGGCAAACTACTACCTTCGAATGAGCAACATATTTGGCCTCCCGCTGCAGGTACCCCACAGCTATGCTAAATCGGACTGGGAGTTATGGACTGCGGCATGGCTCAAAGACTTCCCGATCAAGACAGACCTGATTCGCCGCGTGTATCTCTATGCCAACAAGACTGCTAGTCGGGTTCCCTTCAGCGATCTCTACGACACAATTAGTGGCGATCAGGTCGCCTTCCAGGCACGCCCCGTCCAAGGCGGAGTTTTTTCGCTCCTGGCTCTTGAGGCTCTGGCGGCGAAGCGCAAGCCTGGTCACTCGGGACCGTAAGACCTGCTCTCGGCATATGGCGCGCACCCTTGGCCGGGCGAGCGGTGCTATGGAGTTGCCCCGCTTCGACGGACATCCGCCATCGGGTGACAGCACCCGGAAAGGATGTCCATCATGGAGACCATGAAGCGGCAGAGGTGACCACACCGGCCGTCCTCCGACGAGTTCAGGACCGAGGTGATCAAGCTCTGTCGCACGAGCGGCCGGACGGTGGCCGAGCACCGTCTTGAGGCCGGCAGCCGCTCGTGCAAGAGGCTCAGTCGACGGGAGCT
>CAZAMA010000072.1:0-3022 GCA_964485645.1 uncultured Acidimicrobiaceae bacterium
GGCCCGCCGCGGCGCGCAGGGTCACTTCAGGCACGAGGTTCGGCCCGGGCGGACTCGTGCGCGGCAAGTGACCAAACTCGGCCCGCAGGGTCACTTCAGGCACGAGGTTCGGCCCGGGCGGGGGAATCGGGCCCGGCGGGGCGGGCCGGGCCGGACACGGCGCCTGCTTGCGCCCGCTTCAGGGGATGCGGACGTCGTGATACTGGGCTGCGGCTGTCTTCTCGTCCTCGGTCAGTTCCGAGTACTTGGCGGGCGTCACGATGCTCCAGTGATTGCCCACCGGACAGCGCTGCAGTCTCCACCAGCCGAGCCGGATGGACTTGAGCGATCCGCCCGGAACCCAAAACGTGGTGTACAGGTGCCCGCTCCGGCACCTAACGACGGTATTGGCCGCGAACAGAGAACCTCTGCGCTGTGCCACTACGGCGGCCTCGGCTACGGTAAGGCCGACTGCAACTCCCAGGAGTACCTTGCGTCGCACACCGCAAGAGTAGGCCACTTCGGCCACGGCAGGGGCCGCGCAGCGCGCGGGAAGCGCGCGGGGCCGCGCAGCCGAGCCGCGTGCCTGCAAGCTCGCCGTCGCCTCCTGTGTCAACGGGCCGTCATACCCGCATCAACGGGTAGAACGACACCAGTGACACCGCTTGACGCGGTGCTGCAGAGCCACACCACAGCGGCGGCCACCTCCGAAGGCTCGAGCAGCCGGTGCTCGAGGTGATGAACAGCGAACTCCTCCGGGCTCTCGAGGCCATAGATCTCCGCGCTCGCGGCGAGTCCTAAAGTACGGGTTGACCCAGGCGCGACGGCGTTTGCCGTGATGCCCTCTGGTGCGAGCTCGGCTGCCAGGCTGCGGATGAGGCCGACGACGCCGTGTTTCGCGGCCGTGTAGGCGCCAAGCCGAGGGAAACCCACCACTGCGCCCGCCGAAGCCACCGCGACGAACCGGCCTTGGCGCGGTGCCGGCCTCGTGAGCATCGCTGGCAGCGCAGCTCGTGCGAGCCTCCAGACGCCGGAGAGATTGACATCGATCATCGCCTCCCAGAGCCCGTCCCCGGTCTCCCACACAGGTGGCCCTCCGCCGATCATCCCCGCGACGGCAATGGCGGCATCGACTCCCCCAAAACGCTGCCCGGCCAAATCCACGGCTTCGCCAAGCCCGTGTTGATCACGGACATCGGCGACATGGCCGACAGCACCTCCCCCGCACGCTTCGACCACGGCGTCGAGGTCTGCCTGCGTCGCGAGACCGTAGCTGACAGCAGGGTCGTCAGCACACGAGTCGACGAGCACGAGGCGCCAGCCTGCGCCCGCCAACGAGAGCGCCACCTCTGCGCCGATGCCACGTGCTGCGCCAGTGACCACAGCCACGCGGCCCTCGGAGGGTGACGAAGCTGGAACCGTCACGAGGGCTCCGTTTCGCCTGGGGTCACTTCGGGAGATCGGACTGCGCCGACGGTAGTCTCGGGACGGACACAGATCTCGAAGCCGACGTTCGCCACAACTCCACCGTCGAATTCAGTGAGGGCCTCGAGCGACTCCCCCGGCTGGAACATCTTCTCGGACAGACGACCCCCTCCGACAAGCCCCATATAAGGCGGGATGTCGTAGTTCGATAGAGCACCGGTGTCTACGCAGTCCTTGGACTCAACCCGCCGCAAGACGCCGGGCTCCGCGTCCAGCATCGTCGCGCTTGGCTATGCCTATGACTCCGGCGAGAAGTCTCTCGGGTGTTCCGAGCGATACTGCAGCGGGCCGAAACGGCATCTCGCGCGTCAATCCTTCGAGCAGTTCTCCCTGCTCAGAGGTTCTGCTCACGCCTCCCAATCTACTGCCCATTACCGGCCGTTCCTCAGGGAGGAGCCGCTCCACGCTGGGTTCGGGGGGCCGACCCACAGAGAGAGCGTCGCGAGCAGCTCGGCAGCCGCCGCCTCGGCCTCGAGCACGACCACCCGCACCCCCCGGCGCTCGCGGAATGCCCCGGTCAGGTCCAGAATCCTCTCCCTGGCGGTATCGCCCGCCGGAGGCGCAACCACTCTCGTCCTTGGCCGAAAGGGCTCGACGCCAACTAGGTCTACGCCTGAGCGCTCGACCCAGCTGCCATTCTCGGAACGGTTGGTGCCGTCAATCGGGCCGTTCGGGTCGAGCGCAACGCGTGGGTCGTTCGAGTCGAGCGCAACGCGTGGGCCGTTCGAGTCAAGCGCAACGCGTGGGTCGTTCGGGTCCGGTCGCAACACGGCATCGATCACCTCGACGGTGGCCGACCGCGCAGCTAGGACCCCGGGAAGTGACGCCCTGCGCAACCGAGCCGTTGTGGCCTCGACCGATATGACACAGGGAGGCACGAGCTTCAGCCTCTCACGCCTTCCGAGATCGAGACGGCGCTCCACCTCCAGCACCGGGCCGAGATTCACGGCAACTAGACCAAGTGCTTGAGCTGCTCTCAGCTCGCCGGCAAGAAAAGCAGGAAACGATCCGCTGCCCCGGTCGAGACTGGCATCCCCACAACACACGACGACCGGTCGGACGGCCGCGTCCGTCACGGGCAGATCCGGGGCCTGGTCGCGGTGCTGTCGGGCGAGCAGCATCCTTAGGCCCCCAGCAACTGCTTCAGCTACGACGGCGCTCGGCTGATCGCCTTCCAGGGCTATGTGCAACGCCCGCGTCGCCCCCGCGGCAAGAGCGCCCCGCAACATCTCCTCGCAGCGGGGGGCACCGGCCGAGACCGCGACGACCTCGGCGCCCGATACCTCCCCGATTCGCAATGCCCATTCGAGAGCGGCTTGGTCCGCGGGCGACGGTCCCGCCGACAGCGGGTCTGCGATGACGTGTCCGGTGAGAGGATCGACGGCCGCACCAAGCTCGACAAGCTTCATGCACGCGACGACAAGCGGCGGGCTCATCTGGGGCCCCACGACCATGTGGGCGGGGCACTCATCGCTGGGCACTCATCGCTGGGCACTCATCGCTGGGCACGGTCATCTGGAACGCTCGATCATGTGCGCCTGTAGACGACGCCTGCGCC
>CAZAMA010000072.1:3122-9116 GCA_964485645.1 uncultured Acidimicrobiaceae bacterium
GGGCACGGTCATCTGGAACGCTCGATCATGTGCGCCTGTAGACGACGCCTGCGCCACCTTCGGGGTACTTCCAGCTGATCGCCCCCTCGCTGTTGCAGACCATGTAGCAGGTCCCGCACTCGAAACACTGCTCGTAGTTGAAGAGGATCCCCCCACCCGATACGGGCACGAACAGCCCGGCCGGACACGCAGCGACGCACTCGCGCGTGCTGCAGCCATTGCAGGCGTCGCCGTCCACGACAATGTGTGGGTCGGGCGAGATCCTGAACTCGGTGGTCGCCATACGGTCCTCGAACGAGAGCGAGACGCCAGATGGCAGTGTCATGTCATCACCTGAACATCTTCCACGCGGTCCAGGCGTCGCGCGCGATATCGCGCCGGCGCAGGCCACCTCGAGCGCCACCTGGGCCGACGAGCGCCCTGAGGCCAGGCTTCGGAACAGGATTCGAGACGGTGAAGACCTCCTCCACGATGTCACAGAGCAGCTGCGGGTAGCGGCGTTGCACCCTCTCGGAGAGCAGCAGCTTCGGCGCGCGCGCGAACCTTCGGAGGTCCTTCAGCACGAAACCCTCCTCCAACTGCTTACGATACGCCGCCTCCAGGGATCGCCCGCTCGTGTCCCCGGCCCTTATGCCCGCGGCGACGATCGACCCGGCCGCAGCTCCCGACGAGATGGCGAAGTTCACGCCCTCCAGGTAGAGCCCCGCCGCGAGGCACATCGCGGCTGCGTCGCCGGCCACGACCATGCCGTCGGTGGCGAGCTTGGGCATCATCGAGATGCCCGCCTCGGGGATGAGATGCGCTCCATACTCGACGAGCTCCCCGCCCGACACGAGCGGTGCGATAGCCGGGTGCGCCTTGAAGTCCGCGAGGAGCTCCTCGGGTCGACGTCCCGAGGCGGTGAGCGACGGCAGCGAGAGCACCAAGCCCACCGAGACGGTGTCGCGATTGGTGTAAAGAAACCCCCCGCCGCTCACCCCGCCAGTTCCTCCCAGGACCTCGAAATCCGCGCCCTCCCCCTCGGCGAGCCCGAACCGCCTCTCGATCTCGGCTGAGGGCATCGCGAGCACTTCTTTGACCCCAAGGGTGTAGTTGGCCGGGTCGGAGGTGCCCGCGCATCCCGCCTGTTTCGCGAGCAGGGAGTTGACGCCGTCACAAGCGACGACCGCCTTGGCCGAGACATCGCCGTCGCTCCGGTCGGTTCGCACTCCGGCGACGGCACCCGCCGCGTCGTGCAGCAGACCCACAGCGGTTGTCGACTCGACAAGGACGGCGCCGGCACCGACCGCCTGAGCGGCCAGCCACGCGTCGAAGACCGGGCGGAGAGCCGTCGCTCCGTTGTACGGGGCAGAGCCCCACGAGGTGGTGCGGAAGTCGAGCGACAGGGATTGGGTCTCGCTTAGGAGCACCGTCGCGCGGCGGGTCACCCATCGCTCGAAGGGAGCGGTGCTCCGCCAGTCCGGCACGAGCCGGTCGAGCACCTTCGGGTAGACGACGCCACCGAAGAGGTTCTTCGACCCCGGTGCAGGTCCGCGCTCCAACAGGCAGACGGCGACACCTTCTCGCGCCAATTGGAGGGCAGCAGCCGATCCAGCCGGACCGGCGCCGACGACCACGACCTCGAAGTCCGCGATCAAGGTTGCCCCCCGTCCCCGGCATCTCGCGCGGCTGCCGGATCGGCCTCGTCCCGTGGGGCTGCCGGGTCGGCCTGGTCGGATGGGGCTGCCGGATCGGCCTCGTCCCGTGGGGCTGCCGGGTCGGCCTCGTCCCGTGGGGCTGCCGGATCGGCCTGGTCGGATGCCGCCGTATCGGCGAGCCTGCGGGCCAGCGCCTCGACAAGCGCGGGGACGTCGGTCACGATCGCAAGGTCGGCCATCGCCATCATCGGACAACTCCTGTCGATGTTGGCAGAGATTATGTGCCGTGGCGCGCCGAGGCCCGCGAGGTGTTGGGCGGCGCCTGAGATCCCGAGCGCCACGTAGCACCGGGGGGAGACCGTGACTCCGGTCGTGCCGATCTGGCGTTCCGCACTCATCCATCCGGCGTCTGTCACGACCCGGGTAGCTCCGAGAGAGGCACCGAGGCTGCGAGCAACCCTCGCCAGGAGCGCCACCGTCTCCGGGCCGCCGATGCCGGATCCGGCTGCGACGATGAGGTCGGCTTCGCTGAGGTCGATCGACGCGGGATCGGCGTCCAGCACCTCGACAAGCTGCGCCTCGACAAGCTGCGCCTCGACAAGCTGCGCCTCGGCAGGCTCGGCAGGCTCGACCTGAACCGGTCCCGCTCCTGCCGCTCCAGGTCCTGCCGCTCCAGTTCCTGCCGCTCCAGTTCCTGCCGCTCCAGCTCCTGCCGCTCCAGCTCCCGCGGGTCCCGGCCGGGCCGCTCCAGTTCCTGCGGTTCCAGATCCGACCGGGCCGTCACGCGACGGCGCCGGTCTCGATCCGGGGAGCAGGGTGGCGACAAAAGGACGGCTGCAGGCGAACTTCGCTACCTGGCGGCCCTGATGCCGGGCGAGCAAGGCACCACCGGCATTCACCGCCACAGCGCCCGCGAGAAGGGGCCGAGCGAGCTCAGCGGCCAGCCTCGGCGCGAGGTCCCGTCCGTCGGTGGAGGCGGGCAGCACGACAACGGAGGCATGCTCGACGTGCGGTGCGATGGCTCTCGCCCACTCGCCCGGACGAAACTCCTCGCCGAGCTCGAGCACCCGCAACTCCGAGGCTCCGTTGTCGCTGCGATTGGTACCCCCAGATTGAGCCAGGCGTCGCGCGGCATCGGTCGCTCCCGCCCCTACGACGAGCGCGACGCCATGGGCCTCGGCTACCACCTCCTCGGCGCCTACAGGCAGCCACCCGCGGCGCACAGGCACGATCGCGATCACAGTCGCGAGCCCTCCCGCTCGCCCTCGATCACGGCGGCGTGCGCCCGTCTGGGGGCTACGCAGTCGCCGACCCGCCGCACATAGAGGTCGGGCCTGGCTCGCCGCAGCGCCATATAGAGCTTGTCCTCGGGTTCGCCCGGCAGCGCGAGGACAACACAGCTCACCTGGCGCTCCTCTGTACCTCCCGTCGGGTGGTGGAGCACCTGCAGCACGCCGTCGGAGGCACCCACGACGACGCGATCGGTCGCCTGGACAATGCCCTTCAACGCCGCACGCGCATTGAAACCTTCGAGGTCGAGTGTGATCCCCAGATCCTGGCCCACAACCATGCCCGGCGTCATAATCTCCACGGTGCAGCCCCGGTCTGACAGGAGCTCGGCGATGCTTGTCGCCTGGTGGAAACCGACCTCGTCGACCACGAGCACCTCGCCCGCGGGAGTGAACGCACCGGTGAGCACCTCGGTGACGTCTGCGACGGCGATCCCTTCGCGCTTCGCCTCTTCCACCCAGTTCGGTCGCCGCGGCCGCGAGCCGGTAGCGACGATGACCCGGTCGGACCCAGTCGAGTCGAGGCCGTCGAGCGTGGCCTCGACCCCGAAGCAGATCTCGACACCGAGCTCGCGGCACTCCTGCAGCTGGTTGCGCACGAGATCACCGATCTCGGCCCGGTTGGGCACGAGCGCCGCGAGGCGCAGCTGGCCGCCGGCTTCGTCGAGGCTCTCCCATACTGTCACCCGTCTGCCACTTTGCGCGCTCGCGATGGCGGCCTGCAGACCCGCCGGGCCCGCCCCGACGACGAGCACCGGCCCAGCGGAGCCACGGGCGGGCGGGCGGGCGGCGGCGGGCGGGTGGGCGGCGGCGGGGGCGACCGCGGTGGCGACCGCGGTGGCCTCCCTGCCGGTGCGCGGGTTCTCGATGCATCCGAGCCAGCGATTGAGACCCATCCGGCCCACGCACTCCTGGTTGCACGAGAGGCAGAGCCGGATCGTCTCGCTCCTCCCGGCACGGGCTTTGGCCACGAAGTCGGGATCTGCGATCTGACCACGCACGACTCCCACGAGGTCACACTGGCCTGCGGCGAGAGCCCGCTCCGCCTGTAGGGGATCCTTGAACCTGCCGACGCCGACGACCGGCAGCGATACCGCCTCGCGGATCGCCGAGGCGATGTAGGCCGAGTACCCGGGCGGAACGTGCATGGACGCCTCGATCATGTAGAGCGTCGCAGTCGCGACGCCGATCGAGGTGTTGATGTAGTCGGTCCGACCTTGCGCGTCGACCATCTTCGCGACCGCGACCGCTTCGTCGACAGTGATGCCCCCCTCGACGAGCTCGTCGCCGCAGAGCCTCACGCCGAGGGCAAGGTCAGGACCGATGGCACCCCGCACCGCCTCGAGAAGCTCGAGCAAGAGCCGTGCCCGTCCTTCGAGGGCTCCGCCGTAGCGATCGGTCCTGAGATTCGTCGCGCTCGACAAGAAACCGCGCACGATCGAAGAGTGCGAGCATTGCAGCTCCACACCGTCGAACCCACCCTCGCGGCAGCGCTTCGCCACGGTCGCGTAGCCGTCGATGATCTCGGCGATCTCGGGCTCGGTGACCGCGTGGGGCACTTCCTGGAACAGCGGATCTGCTACCGGAGACGGCGCCCAGACAGCTCGGCGGGTATACATGGAACAAGCCTGACCACCGTTGTGGTTGAGCTGAGCGAATATCGGCACTTTGTGGCGGTGAACTGCCGCGGTGATGCGAAGGTACCCCGGGAGCGCCTCTGGTCTATAGCCGTGGATGAGTTTCTCGTAGGGCCAGTCCGTCGGATGGATCGAGTGCTCCTCTGTGACTATGAGACCGGCACCTCCGGCCGCCCTGGCGCCGTAGTAGGACGCGTGCTGCTCGCTCGGGAGGCCGTCCTCGGCATAGTTCGTCAAGTGGGCAGAGAAGACCACGCGGTTGGCCACGGTCACCGGACCGATGCGCAGTGGCGAGAACAAGAACCGGTACCGCGGGCTCGGACTCACGACGCACCCGCTTCTTTGACCGAGCGGCAAAGGTCCATCGCGACGCGGCGACCTTCGAGCACCGCCTCGAGCACCGTACGGGGAGCGACGGCGTCACCCGCGGCAAGGACACCGGCGCGCACCGCCGAGATCGATCGGTACAGGCCGTCCTCAGCCAGACGGTGGCCCGCGTCGACGAATACCGCCAGCGGTACCGTGCTCACCTCGCCGGAGTCTCGGTGCTCGATCGTGATGCTCGCGGCGTCGACCGCGCGGACGAAGCGCCGTTTCGCGATCGTGACGCCGGCTCGCAGCAACCGGACACCGGCCGGCGCCAGATCGCCCGTGCGCGCGAGCTGCTCGCCGGCCACGAAGTGAGGCGTGACGAGCGTGACGCCAGCGCCGAGAGACGCGAGGGTCTCGGCGACGCCGATCCCGATGGGTCCTCCGATCGGATCGAAGACCACGGCGGGAGATGGGGCTGCCTCCCCTACGAGCCGCTCGGCCTCAAGGACCTCGGCGGCCGTGAGCGCCGGAGCGAACTGGGCGAGAGCAAAGCCCCGCCTTCCGGGCCGTGAACCCGTGCAGCAGACGATTGGACCTTCATGCGCGTCCAGCTCCTCCAAAGCAGCCTCGCGCCCCATGGCGAGCTCGACCCCGGCGAGCCGGCATTCAGCCTCGAGCCACCCGACCAGGCGAGCAAACCGCCCGTGGCCCGGGAGCCGGCTCGCGGCGATCGCCATTCCGCCGAGACGCCCCGACCGCTCGAGAACGGTCACCTTGTAACCTCCAAGGGCGGCGACGCGAGCGCACTCGAGGCCTGCAGGACCACCTCCGACCACGAGCAGATGCGGGCGGTCCACCCACTGCCCGGCCTGCGGCACAGGCTCGAAGGGAGGCGGGTCCTCCACCGACTCGTAGCCTGTGTGGGGATCTGCGACGCAGGAAACGAGGGGGTTTCGGGGATCACGCACCTGGCAGGCCTGGTTGCAGAGGGTGCATGGTCGCACCCGTTCGCCCTCGCCGGCCAGCACCTTGGCGCCGAGCGAGGAGTCGGCGAGAAGGGCCCGGGTCATCTCGACCAGGTCGGCCTCGCCAGTCGCCACGATCTCAGCTGCCATCTGC
>CAZAMA010000072.1:9126-13150 GCA_964485645.1 uncultured Acidimicrobiaceae bacterium
GGGTCCACGATCGAGCCCTGGGCGATGACGGCGACCGAGGCCGGGAGCACGGACCGCACGAGTGCCGTCGCCTCCCTGTTGAAACCCGGGGCCACGTGGCCGTCCGGGTCGGTGGAACCGGTCCCGTAGGCCGAACCCCGCACGACGGTGACGAAGTCGAAGCGGCCGATCGCGGCGAGGTCGGCCAGCAGGCTCGCGGCGGCGCTCGGCACGAGTCCCGCCCAGGGGGCGAGCTCGTCGCAGCTGAACCGCAGGCCGAGGACTCCGGCCGTGGCCGCGCGCACCGCGTCGAGGACACGACCGAGAAAGGCGGCGCGGTCCGAGCCGAGCTCGTCGTCGCGGACATTCGTGAGGCCGGAACAGAACTGGCGAAGCAGGCTCCACTGGCCGGCGTTCACCTCGACGCCGTCGCAGCCGGCGGCCGCGGCGAGAGCTGCCGCCTCCGCAAAGCCGTCCACGATCGCGGCGACGTCCTCGTCTTCCATGGCCTTTGGGACCTCGCGGGTGACGACGTCGGGCACGTTGGAGGGAGCGAACAGCGCCGACTGGTTGTAGGCACTCGAACCCTGCCCGCCCGTGTGCCCGATGGCGGCCAGCACGAGAGCCCCCTCGTCGTGGCATGCTGCTGCCACTTGTGCCCAACCCTCCACCGACTGTGACGCCAATGGGGCGCGCTCGTACGGCCAGTCCGAAGGGTGGACGGAGGCCTCTTCGACGACGATGACACCGGTGCCGCCAGCTGCCCGGGTCCGGTAGTAGGCAACATGGCGATCCGACACCGAGCGTCGCCGGCCGAGGTTGGTGGGGTGCGGGCCGAAGACGAGGCGGTTTCGGGCGGTGGCGCTCCCGAGCTCGACGGGGTCACCGAGGCTTGTCATCTGGTCCTCGTCGCAACGGTGCGCCTCACCGATCCCGTTTCATCGCGTCAATGACCGCGCGTTCGCGGGCGCGCGAGACTGGGCACGGAGACCGAACGCGACCGGGACTGGCCGTCCCGGCATTTCGTGCCCGGTGCCTCCATGGATTGCGGGGTGGGAGGCGAGCGAGGCGAGCGCTCGCTCGCCGTGTCCGAGCACACACTCGGGGTCGGGCCCATCGAGCGGCAGACCAGTGGCGAACTTGGCCGCCATGCAGCCTCCATGGCAGGCACCGTAGGAGCCACAGGCGTTGCAGACGTTGCCGTCGGTGCCGCTCGGCGGCTGCCGCAGCCCGCCGAAGAGCGCGCTGTCGCGCCAGACTTCGCCGAAGCCGCCTGGATCGAGGATGCTCCCGGCCCGGAATTGCGGGTACATGACAAACGGGCAGGCATAGACGTCGCCGACCGGATCTACGAGGCAGACGACACGTCCGGCACCGCAGAGGTTGAGACCGGCTAGCGGCTCGGCGCCGAGGGGACCGAGATGGAAGAACGAGTCTCCCGTCAGCACCTCGGGATGCGAGGTGAGGAAAGCGTGCACGTTTCTCAGTTGCGCCGAGGTCGGTCGCAGGTCGCTCCAGCTCGCGACGCCGCGGCCGGCAGGGCGCAGGCGGGTCAAGCGCAACTCAGCCCCGAACCGTCCCGCCAGCTCCAACATCTCACCAAGCTCCCCGGCGTTCAGGCGGGTCACGACCACACTCACTTTGAAGGCACCGAACCCAGCCGCGGCCAGCCGGCCCATCGCCCGGAGTGCCGCATCGAAGGTGCCCTCTCCTCGCACTGGGTCGTTGGAGGAAGCTGAGGCTCCGTCGAGGCTTATCTGGATGTCGAGATAGTCCATCTCCGCGTATCGCCGGGCACGCGCTTGTGTCATCGTGGTGCCATTTGTAGAGAACTTGACGCCGACGCGCCGTGAGACCGCGTACTCGACCAGCTCGACGAAGTCCGGACGAAGTGTCGGCTCTCCTCCCCCGATGTTCACGTAGAAGACCCTCATGGCGACGAGCTCGTCGAGGAAGGCTCGCGCTTGATCGCCGCTGAGCTCGCGAGGGTCGCGCACTCCCGAGCTCGACAGGCAGTGCACGCACGAGAGATTGCACCCGTAGGTGAGCTCCCAGGTGAGGCAGATCGGCGCATCGAGCCCTTGCAGGAGCTCGTCGGAGAGCCGCCCGGACTTCACGGAAGGCTCCGCTGCTCGTCGGAGAGCCGCCCGGACTTCACGGAAGGCTCCGGCGGCGCACGACGTCGCTCTGTGCAAGAGAAGCGAGCGCTCTTATCAGTCCGGCCCCTCGCGCCTCATCGATCTCGAGCGCGGCGAGCGAGTCGGCGACCGAGCCGTGGTGGGCGAGCTCCCCGACAAGGCGTACGAGGTCGAGGGAACGGAGGAAGGTGAGGCGACGGTTGCCGTAGTGATACGCGAGCGCCCCGAAGGGCTCGCTTCGCAGGGCGACGTCGGGGTGCAGTTCGTAGGGATCTGCCGGGTCGAAGCCCGTCTCAGTAGACGCCGCACATCCCATCGATCGAGATCTCCTCGACGAGCAGCTCCTCCTCGACGAGGTCCTCTTCGGCGAGCAGGTCCTCTTCGGTGGCCGGGCTCTCGGTAGCTGGGCTCTCGGTAGCTGGGCTCTCGGTAACTGGGCTTGCGGTGACGGTCATGGCGGGCCTCCGGTTGGGGTCGCCCGGGGAGGGCGGGCGATGGTCGGGCGGGCGGGGGTCGCCCCGATGATAGCGACGGCCCGAGACCGCCTCACAAGGTGACACCTCCACCGGTCGCCACGAGGGCGCCGCCGTCGACCACGAGAGTGTGACCGGTGATCCAGCGCGCCGCGTCCGAAGCAAGAAACAAAGCAGCAGTTCCGATGTCGTCCGGCTCGCCGATCCGCTTCAGCGGCAACCGGGCGGCGACGGCGTCTTCGGCGGGCTCCCACAGCACGCGAGCAAAGTCGGTGCGCACGAGGCCCGGCGCGATCGCATTCACGCGGACCGGTCCGAGCTCGGCCGCGAGCTGGTGCGTGAGATGGATCACGGCGGCCTTCGTGACGTTGTACCAGCCGATGCCCGGCTCGACGAGGTAGCCGCCGATGGAGGCGATGTTGATGACCGACCCGCCGTTTCTGGCCATCGAGGCCCTGTAGGCGAGCTGGGTCCAGACGAGCACGGAAGTCTGGTTGACCTGGACGGTCTTGTCGGCACGGGGCACGTCGATATCGACGATGGGGCCGAAGTGCGGGCTCGTCCCCGCGTTGTTCACGAGCACGTCGATGCTCCCGAAGTGCTCCATCGTATGGGCCACACAAGCGGCGGCCTGGTCCGGCTCCCCCGCGTTGGCGACGTACCAGGAGACCTCGCCGCCACCGGGTGCGATCGACGCCGCCGCGGCGCGAAGTCCGTCCTCTTTGCGCGAGCTGAGCATCACGTTGGCGCCCGCCTCCGCGAGACGTACCGCGATACCAAGTCCGATCCCACGCGAGCCGCCCGTCACGAGCGCCACCTTGCCGTCAAGTCTGAGGTCCATCCAAACACCGTAGGCTCCGGCCGTGGCCGCGAACCGCCTCGGTGCTGAGACGAGTCCCTACCTTCGCCAGCACAGCCAGGATCCAGTCGACTGGTACCCCTTTGGACCCGAGGCGTTCGAGCGGGCGAGACAGCTCGATCGGCCGGTCTTCTTGTCGATCGGCTACTCGGCCTGCCACTGGTGCCATGTCATGGCCCACGAGTCCTTCGCGGACGAGACGACGGCAAGGGAGATGAACGAGCTCGTCGTCGCGGTGAAGGTCGACCGCGAGGAGCGCCCCGACGTCGACGCGGTCTACATGGAGGCAGTCCAGGCTGCGACCGGCCACGGCGGCTGGCCGATGAGCGTCTTCGTCACCCCCGACGGGCGGCCGTTCTACACCGGCACGTACTTCCCGAACAGGGCTGGTCGAGGAATGCCGACGTTTCGAAGCGTCCTCAGCGCCGTGGCAGACGCATGGGCAAGCCGCCGAGCAGAGGTGCTCGACCAGGCCGACTCCCTCTCCCAAGCCGTCGCCCTACGGCTGGCACCACCACCGCCCGAGGACGCGGGTGGGGGTGGCACCTCGCTGGTGGATGGCGCCGGGCTGGTGG
>CAZAMA010000072.1:13250-15327 GCA_964485645.1 uncultured Acidimicrobiaceae bacterium
CCACGGTGGCTTCGGTCGCTCGCCCAAGTTCCCCCAGCCCCTCTACCTCGACCTGTTGCTGCGCGCGCACGTCGAGGGGATCGAGGTGCGCGGGGGTCCGGCGGGCCCCAGCTCCCCTGCGCCCCTCGAGGTCGCTCTCGGCGCGCTGGAGGCGATGGCCGCCGGGGGGATTTGGGACCACGTGGGAGGGGGTTTCTCGAGGTATTCGGTGGACCGCGAGTGGCTGGTGCCGCACTTCGAGAAGATGCTCTACGACCAGGCGCTGCTCGGTCGCGTCTACCTTCACGCCTGGCAGATCACCGGCGACCCCCGTTGGCGTCAGGTGCTCGGCGAGATCATCGCCTACGTGCTGGGCGACCTGGCGCTGCCCGGCGGCGGCATCGCGGCGGCCGAGGACGCCGATTCGGAGGGGGAGGAGGGGCGTTTCTACGTCTGGGATGCCCGGGAGATCGAGGCGGTGCTGGGGCCGGAACTCGCCCCGGGCGCGCTTTCGTGGTGGGGAGTGCGACCCGGCGGGAACTTCGAAGGACGCAGCATCTTGTTTCGGGCCGAGCGCGCCGACCTGCTGCGGCCACCCGAGATCGAACAAGCAAGGCGCCGGCTCCTCGACGCACGATCAAGGCGGGTGCGGCCCGGGTTGGACGACAAGGTGCTCACCGAGTGGAACGCGATGATGTGCGCCACCCTCGCCGAGGCCGCTCTCGGCACCGGGGAGTCCTCCTGGCGCCGGGCGGCGGAGGATCTGGGCGAGCTGCTCGTCGGACGGTGCATTCGCGGCGGTGACGGGCGGGTGTTTCGCTGCCCGTCACGCGGCGAGGGCCGGCCGGACCTGCTCGGGTACTCTGCCGACGCCGCCTGGATCGTCGAGGCTCTCGTACGCCTGGCCGAGTGCACCGGCGACTCCGGGTGGCTCGACCCGGCTGGCGCTGTCGCCGACCAGCTTCTCGAGCTCTTCGAGGACAAGGAGGGCGGTGGGCTCTTCACGACCGGGACAGATGCCGAGCACCTGGTCGTACGGCCGCGGGAGATCTACGACAACGTCACGCCGTCGGCTCTGTCGGTCGCGGTCGGCGCTCTTGCCCGCCTTGGCGCGTTGAGCGGTAACGAGGGCTACGACTCGGCCGCACGCCGGTTGCTGGCATCGGGCGCTGCCATCATCGCAAGGGCACCGACGGCCGCAGCCGCCCTCCTCGGCTCGGCCGACCTCCTGGCGAGCGGAATCGTCGAGGTTGCTGTGACCGGTGACCGGCCGGACCTCGTGAAGCATCTCGCGGGGAGATGGCTGCCGCGGACGGTGCTCGCTTGGTCCGGGGGCGCCTCGGGGGGCTCCCGCGGGACTGGCGGGGGCGGGGCGGGCGCGGGCGCGGGCGCGGGCGGCGGTTCGCCGCTGCTCGAGGGCAGGCCACCTGGCTTTGCTTACGTCTGCCGTAACGGAGCATGTCGTCTTCCCGCAGCGACCTCGGAGGTGCTCGACGGAGAGCTGACTGCAGCTATGGCACGTTGATCAATCTCGGCGCTCCGACGCTCAGGTGCCCAGGCGCCCAGGTGCCCGCAGCGCCCCGCGTCTATGCTCACCGGTCCGTAAGGGAGCCAGCCCCGTGCCACAGCCGAGTGAGGAACCGCTCATCATGAGCATCTGGGTCAGTTCAGACCGAGTGGGCACGCGACGTGCCGCCCGCACACGACCAGCCGATCGACATGGCTCCTGAGCGGAGCGCCCGAGCAGCGAGGCGCCGCTCTGGGCAAGGCCGCCGCTCGAATGCTGACGGTGACTCAAGCTCCCGACCCGCTCAGGTACCGCTCTCGCGGTCGGTACGGGTCCCGGCGGCGCGCCAGTTCAAACCGGGCAAGGTTCGCTCGGATGGCCCCGGCACGAAGCTCCGCTGTCTCGTGCTGGCTCCGGGCCCCGACTGGGTGGTGGTCGACCTCGACTCGGGGGCTCTCCTCCGGGCACCGGTGGACGCCGCATCCAATGGCGTAGCTGGTTACTTGAAGCCCTTCGTGACCGAATCCGAGTCGGGCGCTGGCGCTGGAGGTGGCGGCTCGGGCGCTGGAGGTGGCGGCGGAGGTGCCGGTG
>CAZAMA010000073.1:0-15271 GCA_964485645.1 uncultured Acidimicrobiaceae bacterium
CTAGCTGTCATCGCAAGGATCTGGCAACCCTTTGGAAGAGGACAAGATGCCGATGTTCGCAACGACGCGGGCGATCTCGATCTCGCGCCGGTTGCCCAGTTCAGTGGGCCTGGCGGAGACCATCAGGCCAGGTCGGTACCAGGGAGCCCCGATGGCCCCGCCAGGATCTCGAAAAACGGTTCTTGTTTGACGAGCTTGTCCCGGTGCGCGCTGGCGATGGCATCCTAAGCCTGCTCGACCTCGTCGAGGAGGTGACAAGGCAGCACCACGGTGCGCCCTTCGGCCACGAGCGAGAGGATCATGTCGCGCGTTCCGGCAGGTTGGGCTTAGTCGAGATGCTGAGACAAGTTCCCCGACAGCGCCTTCCAAGATCACGAGCCCACTCGAGGTGTCGGAAGAGCATCAATCCCGCGAGTCCTCTTCTCCGGCACTTGACCGACAGTTGTGTCCAATATATGATGCTGTGACCAACTGGTTGGACACTACGGAGCGACACAGGGGCTCGGACCATTGGGGCTAAGCAAGGCCGCTCGACATCTACCGGGGCGCTGCAACCGTCCCGGCGGTACCACAGCACGCCGGAATGCGAATGCTCCTGCGTGGCACTGCTCCAAATAGGGGGATTAGTGATGGAGAACATGACCCAACCGACAACGGACCAGCAGAACGGCTCAGGACCGGCCCTGTCGAGGCGCGAGTTTCTTGGCGGCGCTGCCGCCGTTCTCGGCTCAGGCGCTCTCCTCGCGGCGCGCGGTGTCTCGGCTACCGCGCCGCATGCAAACCGCGTCCCGGCGTCATCGCCGAAGCGCGGCGGGACTCTCAAGGTCGGCTGCACCGGAGGGACGAGCGCCGACCAACTGAACGTCCTGACTGAGAGCACGAACCCAGAAATCGTTATGGGGCCTCTCCTGTACGACACCCTCGTGACCCTCGATGCCGAGGCGCAGCCGTCGTTGCAGCTGGCAGAGGAGATCACGCCGAACCGAGACGCCACCGAGTGGACGATTCGCATCCGGGACGGAGTTGTATTCCACAACGGCAAGCCCCTCACCGCCGAGGACGTCCTCTACACCTTTACGCAGATCCTCACGAAGAGATGGGACGCGGCGCCGAACTACCTGTTGCTCAACCTGAAGGAGAGCAAGGTTCTCGATGCCCACACGGTTAGGTTCGGTTGTCACGCGCCCTTCGCGACCTTCGTCGAGGCGATGGCCGGCATCAATGCCTCTGCCATCGTTCCGACCGGATTCAACCCGAAGAGCCCGGTTGGTACCGGGCCGTTCCGCTACGAATCCTTCACGCCGGCGGTCGAGGGGACCTTCGTGCGCAATCCCGACTACTGGGGTGGCGCTCCCTATCTCGACGGCGTGCAGATCATCGACTTTGCGGACGATGCCTCGCAGATCAACGCCCTCGAGTCCGGCGACATCGATGCCATCGCCTTTCTCGAGCCGGCGTCCATCCCGACTGCCCGCTCGCAGGGCTTCCAGACGCTCACCTCGCCCGGGGGCTACTGGAACCCCTTCACGATGCTCTGTGACAAACCGCCGTTCACCGACGTCCGGGTCCGTCAGGCGTTCCGTCTCATGGTCGACCGCAAGCAGATGCGCGAGATCGTGTACTACGGATATGGCGCCATCGGCAACGACCTGTTCGCCATCTGGGACTCGGAGTACGACCACGGCCTCCCTCAACACGAGCAGGACTTGGAACAGGCGAAGTTCCTGCTGAAGAAAGCTGGGCAAGAGAATCTGGCCATCACGCTCGTCACGTCCAACGTGTCAGCCGGCGTCGTCGAGTCAGCGACGGTGCTGGCCGAACAAGCCAAGGGCGCAGGCGTCACCGTCAACCTCTCGCAGATCAGCCCGACCGCCTTCTTCGGGCCGGACTACCTCCATCGCACGTTCTCACAGGACACCTGGAGCTACCTGCCCTACTGGCCAACGATCGCCCAGGCTACCCTGCCCTTCAGCGACTACAACGACACGCACTTCGATAACGCGAGGTATACGAGCCTTTACAACTCTGCGCTTAGCACATTGGACTCGAAGAAGCGTCAGGAGATTGCAAGAGAGATGCAGGTCATCCAGTACGAGCAAGGGGGCTATATCATCCCGGTCTTCGTACCTAACCTTTGCGCGTATGCGAACCACGTCCATGGCCTGACGGCATCAAAGACTGGGCAGCCATTCAACGGGTCGGACTTCACACGTGCGTGGATGTCGTGATTGCCGGCCCCGTGGTCGCTGGCCGTGTGCTTTAGCGGTTCTTCGCGTCGATCGAGCACCGGACAACCGGGGGGGACGCTATGGCTGAGTTCGACGGCCTCGTCGCTCTAGTGACCGGAGCATCATCTGGGATTGGGTTCGCGACGGTGCGAGAGCTGCACGGAAAAGGGGCCAGTGTCGTCGCGCTCGACCGTGAGCCGTTTCCGGAACCTCACCTCGTTCTCTCGCTACAAGCTGACGTCAACGACGAGGGGTCCCTTCGGCGCGCGGTCGGGGAGGGTGTCGGCGCGTTCGGCGGTCTTGACATCCTTGTCAACAACGCCGGCATCGGGGCGGTGGGTACCGTCGAAGACAATGCCGACGAGGAATGGCATTCGGTTCTTGACACCAACTTGCTCGGCATCGTGCGGATGATGCGAGTCTGCCTTCCCCATCTGCGCCGGTCGAACCACGCGGCCGTGGTGAACGTCTCATCGATCATCGCCACGACTGGTGTCACGAGGCGTGCTTGCTACAGCGCCAGCAAGGGGGCGGTGCTCGCACTCACCCTCTCGATGGCAGCTGATCTCGTCGAGGATCAAGTCCGTGTCAACTGCGTCACTCCGGGAACCATCGGAACACCGTGGGTGCACCGACTGCTCTCTGGCTCTCAGCGACCGGAGGGCTATCGCGCGGCGCTGGAACGGCGGCAGCCGATGGGTCGGCTCGGCCTTGCCTCCGAGGTGGCGGCCGCGATCAGCTTCCTCGCGAGCCCGCGGGCGAGCTTCATTACGGGTGTGGCGCTACCAGTAGACGGCGGCTTATCCGGACTGCGAGTCGTCGGCGACTCCTCCGGTGCGGATGGTGCCAGCCTTGCGGCTGCGCGGTCACCGACGGACAGTTCGGACTGAGACGCTCCAGGCCTCGGCGGGCTCAGGTGGAGCCTCACACCACTTTCAGCCTCGCGAGCACCTCTGAGTTGATCTCCATGCCGAGCCCTGGTCCGACCGGCACAGCGAACACACCGTTGGCGATGGCGGGCTCCGGACCGAACAGCTCATTTCGGATGACTCCGTCCCGATAGAGCGATGGCGGGGCGTACTCGACAAATGGAACGTTGTCGTGAAGGAGGGAGACGTGAAGATTGGCAGCCAGGGTAAGCCCTGTCGCAACCCAGCCCCAGGACACGAAACCCCGCCCCAGTCCCGCCGCACGCTTCGCAAGCCAATCCATCTCGTCCATACCGGTGCGCGCCGCCCCGCCCTGTACGAACCGAACGGTGCCTGAATCGAGAATCGGCAGATACTCGACTGCCGATGTCAACATGTCGCCGGTACACAGTGGCGTATTGACCGCATCGGCCAGACGGCGGTACTCCTCGATCTCGTGCGGAGGAAACGGCGCCTCCAAGGCGTACAGATCGAACTCGTCAAGTCGGCTGGCAATGGCAGTCGCCTCGGTTGCGTTGCGCCAGCGGTAACCGACGTCGGCGATTAGGACAAGATCGCGTCCGACTCTTTCTCGAACGGCCCTCACGAGCGCAACGATGTCGTCGGGCTCGGGTGTGTTGTCTGGCAACGGCTCGACTTTCACCGCTTTAAATCCCCCGTCGAGAACCTCGTCGAGAGCTGCCAGCGTGCGGGCAATCGTCTCCTTGACGGGACCGGCCCCGTGGTAGAGGGTACAGTAGGCACTGGGTGCCACCGCGCGTCCGCTTCCCATTAGCTCGAAAGTTGGCTTCCCGGCCAGCTTGCCGGCCAGATCCCAGGCGGCTGTCCCGACCGCCGCCAAGGCCGCGTGGCCGAGGCCAGCTCGACAGGACCAGAAGGTGTTGGTCTTCAACCCGCGCCACAGTGCTCGCGGATCGGTGGCGTCGGCACCTACGACGAGCGCCCGCGGGCTGTCATCCCAGTTGTCCACGAGTCCGAGGTCAGACTCCAACAACGCCTTGACCGCCGCCGGATTCGCATTTGCCTCGCCGTAGCCGACAGTCCCGTCCTCCGCCGTCAGCATGACGAGAGCACACTGCTGCCGGTTGTCCCATGGCTTCTCGACTTCACGAAGAACTGCAACCGATAGCTCAGAGATCTTCATCTCATCTCCCTTATCTCGCATCCGGGCGCCTGTGCTTTTATTCTCATCTGGCGAGCCAGTCGGTCGCAACTTCACATAAACTTATCGCCACGGCTGAACGTCACTCATCACTTCGTAGCCAGGTATAGCTGATTGCATAGCATTTGTCGAGAAGGGCGGGCGGCGGCCCTCCGCCACAGCGGCTGAGACTGCGCGCCTACCTACGACGACTGCTGCGGGGACACGCCATCTCCTCCGTGGAGATCGGCCACGTCTCCAAGCACCGCGTAGCCATTGCGTAGCCGGTCGGCCAGTTGCTCGCCCAGGTGTCTCACTTCCGACGCGAGCGCGGCAAGCCTCTGACGCTCGGCGTGCTGCTTCAGAAGTGCCAGACTAAGGCCAAACACCTCGCTCGCGAGATCCTTGCAGTTGATAGCCGTGCCGACACAGACGACGCCCTCGATGCACTCCTCGTCGTCCACGGCGTAGCCGAGCTGGCGAGCTTCACCTATGGCTCGCCACAGCGCAGCGGAGCTAGTCAGGCTTTTGGTCGTGCGCTTTGCCAACGGCGACCAACGCTCGATCCAGCGCGTCACCTCGTCGTCCGGTAGCGTCGCCAGCATCGCCTTGCCAGCGGCTGTGCAGTGGGCAGGCTGCTGCACTCGGACGTCGAGAGTGAGGCCGGACGGGCGCGGGACGTCGTGACGCGCCAGGTAGACGATCTCGCCGTGGTCGCCGAGCGTGGCAAGCTTTACCGTCTCGGCAAGACTGGGGTCCCGATCGGCGCAAACCGCCTGGAACTCCCGGACGAGATCAACGCTCGAAAGATAGACGGCCCCGAGTGTCGCGAGCTTCGGGCCAAGCCTGTACATGCCGTCGACTCGGAGGAGCAGCCGCTCCTCGACTAGCTGGGCACAGAGGTTGGCCATCGACGACTTGGGGACACCGATCTTCCTCGCCAGCTGGCTGAGGCTCAAGGGCTCGCCACGGTTCGCCATCAGAGCGTCCATCGCCGCCACAGCTCTCGCCACCGCAGGAACGGGGACCCGTCGCACAGACTCCGGCATGACTGTTCGACGCTCCTTCGGCAGTGACTCGGCCGGTTGCAAGGCACATGACAGGGACCCGCACCGAGAGACGCATGGGCACGCGGTCCTGAGTACCGAGACTAATCCTTCAACAAGTGTTCCCAGCCTGACGTCGATCATCGAGCGCGCGACCTCGCGCTCACGGGCTCTCGGTCGCCGCGATCTCGCCGGCGGTGCTCGAGGCGCGCTCGACGAGATTCCCCCATGCGTCGTAGCCGAGAGCCAAGTCGACTCCGGCCACTTCCCGGCGGCCTAAGTTGCTCGTGAGAGCGAAGTCGGTGTCGCCCCCTGGCAGGACCCTTGGGGAGCCGGCGTCCCGGACAAAAGCGATCGCTGAGTCATAGAGCCCGTACTCCCCTCGTGGCTGGGCCGGTTGGCTCGGGAACCGAAGTACTGCGGCTCTTTGGTGTTTGTCGGCAAGGCACACCATGATCGTCGAGCAGCGCCAGGTGCTGTTGTGGGCAGCGTCCATGTCTTCGTTCCGCGAGGTACTGGCCCCTCACTGCCAAGGGGTCGGCGGCAAGACCGTCGGCAATCGACTCACCGACGGACAGGCGCACTTCTACCAAGAGTCGATCGCCCATGATCGCAAGGCACGGGCCCTGCCCAGCCAGATGCGAGAGACGGCAGTCGAGCGGTGAACTGCTCGCAGCCGCATGAGCTCAGCCGCCTTCGCTCCAGGAGGTGACACGGTCGGCCACGATCGTCACGATCGTGCGCAACGCCGGCCAGTCGCTTATATAGGTCTCGACTTCTTCTGGTCCGACGTATCGCCTGGTGATCGCTCGGATCTCCTCCACCGTCGCGGCATCGTCTCCGCTCCGCAGGCTCGCGCGCCCGCGGATAACCACCGCTGGATAAGGAGCCTCGAACGTCTGCACCGAGAAGGCAACACGCGGGTCGCGCTGGAGGTTGCGCACCCAGACACGCGAGTCGGTCGTCCAGATTTTCACAGAGGCTCCGTCCCAGCGGAACCAGACCGGCGTGAGGCTCGGCGAGCCGTCGTGGCGCAACGTGCCGACAACGCCGAGCGGGGTCGGGCCGGTCTGTCCGAGAAACGCCTCCAGCTCGTCTCCACCCATGAGCGCCATCAGGCGCCGAGCCCGGTTACGAGTGACGGCCCCGTCGTCGCGACGAGCAACAGCGTGTCCGACGGGTGGCTCATACCGTCGCTTCGGTGAGCGCCAGGAACCTCGACAACCGACACGGTGAGAAGTGGGGTCGTCGTGAGGACCGAAGCCAGCAGCAGACGCTCTGAGCCCAGGATCGCGCGCAGCGAGGTCGCCTCGGTGACGAGCTCGATGCCGTGCGCCCCGTCGTCCCTGTGCTCGGGCAATGCTTCAACCAGGCCCGGGTCGACCCCGAACTCGCGCGCTGGACGCGTCCCTTCTGCCGGCAGCGCCGCGCGATCTGCCGAGAAGCTCAACCACTCGATCACCCGAAGCTCGCTGTCGAAAAAATTGTAGCCATAGTGCCAGCTCATGCGGCCGAAGGAGATCGCCTCGCCCGCGTCCGCGACCCGGATCTCACCGGTGATCGGATTGTGGACGGTGTACTGGCCACCCAGGACGTACTGGCACTCCTGCGCATCATAGCGCGGCATCCACTCGTCGGAGACCTTGAAGCTCCCGTCTGGCGGCATCGAGAACACGACGACGACGAGCCCGGGAGCCCTCCAGTACACCCAGTCGCTCACGAAGCCAGAGGCCTGGTCCCCCCATCGCACGCGCGGCACGGTCGCGTGCAGGATCGAATGGGCTCCGGGCGAGCCTTGCAGTGTCCCAGCCTGTTCAGTCATTGCTCCGCCATTCTTCAGTCGAACGAGAAGTACTTGAATTGAAAGTTTGTGAGGGGCAGCTCCTTTCCAGGCACCACGCCACGCACGTTCTTTCCATGCGCATCGATAAATGGCGGGAAGTAAGGGATGACGTACCCGCCCTCGTTCCAATCGATCGTCTGCATCTCTTGCACGAGCTCACGCTGGCGGGTGGGATTGATAGTCCCGAGGGACTCTGCGTACAAGGCGTTATACCTCGGGTTGTCGAAGTGGTTCTCGTTGAACGGAGCCGTCGGCACGCTCGACTCACCGGCCATCGTGAGATAGTAGAGAGACTCCAATTCATCCTGTGAATAGGTCCACTTCAGGTAATTGGACCCGAAGAAGTCCGTCGGAGTCACCGTCTGTAGAGTGACGGTGATACCCGCGCTCCTCGCCTGCTGGGCAAAGACCGTTGCCACCTCGACAGTCCCGGCGTTTATCGCCGAGGTGACAAGCTGCACCCGGAGATCGAGATGTCCGGCCGCTTTCAACAAGGACTTTGCCCTGCCGATGTCCTGCACACGCTGGGGAATAGAGTGGTCGTAGTCGGGATCCACGATCGAGAAGAGGTCGTTGCCCAAAAGGCCGTATCCCTCGAACACGAGCTCGCGCATCTGGGGCCGGTCGACGATATAGCGCATGGCCTGCCGCACCCGTACGTCGCTAAATGGAGCGACGTCGACCCGCATGGTGAATGGCGTGATCTGACCACCGTCTGAGATCTCCACGGGAACGCCCGCTGACCGCAGCGAACCGAGGGACGCGACGGTCAAGGACTGGACGACGTCGGCCTGTCCGGCGATGAGTGCATTTATCTGGCTCGTCTCGTCGACGTAGTCGAAGATCACTACCTCGTCGAGATAGGGGAGGCCCGGCTGCCAGAAGTTCTCGTTCCTCACGAACAAGCTCTGCTGGCCGGGCGTGAAGCTCTTGTACTTGAACGGCCCTGTGCCGACCGGGCTCCTTGGGTCGTAGCCGACCGGCACGATGAAGTAGTAGTAGTTACAGAGCACCTGCACGAGAGGTGAGAAGGGAGAGCGGAACGAGAAGCGCACGGTGCGGTCGTCGAGCTTCTTCAGCTTCGCGAGGTCGAGGAGGTAGAGCTGAGGAGCCCCCGGCAACGGTGCCTTGGGATTCATGACACGCTGGAAGCTGAAGATGACGTCGTCGGCGCTCACAGTCTTCCCATTGTGGAAGGTGATGTCAGGGCGAAGCCGCATCACCCACTCGGTCGCGTTGGCGTTCGGAGTGATCTCCTCCATCAACGACAGCTGTGGCCGTCCTTGGATGTCGAACTCGGCTGGCGCGTTGTAGAGCTGGACGACCCGAGCGAAGTCGATGATCTGAATCGGGGCCTGAGCATCGAGGGTGTCGCTGGATGTGCCGCCAGTCATCGCGGCGCGAAGCGTCCCACCGCGCCGGGGCTTGGTCGTTCGAGCCGGCACGCGCGTCGCGGGGCTCGTGCCCGGGACGCGGGCAGCGAGCGAGCCACCGCCCGCAAGCAATGCAGCGCCTGTCGCCCCGTATCGAGGACGTCCCGGCGAGAGATGATGTCAGTCTTTGGCATGAAGCCCCCTTTTTCTCGTGCGGATGAGTCGGTCGAGTAGGGCGCCCCTCGGTGGCGGATCAGGTGCTCCGTGCAGCGCAGGGCGTTCGCGCAGATCGTTGCCGTCGGTGCCATCGGACCAGAGGTTACGAACACGCTGCCGTCGAGCACGAGCAGGTTCGGAACGTCATGGCACCGGCCGTAGCTGTCCACGACTGACGTCGCCGCGTCCTCCCCCATCCGTGCGGTGCCGAGCAGGTGCCAGCCCCAGGCCGACCAGTCGAGGTCGACCGTCTCGAGGGCGCCACCGGCGAGATGCGCCTCGCGGGCACGTGCGGTCTGCCAGGCAAGGTTGGCGCGTGCATCGGCATCCAGACGGAAGCGGATCTTCGGGGCCGGGATGCCGTCGGAGTCCGCAAACTCGAGCGAGAGCAGCGGCGTGCCCGCCGGCCCGACCCAGCTGCGCAGCTCGTCCTGATAGACGCCTAGCACGCTCGCGTAAGGATGCAACATGAGGCGCCGCCCGACGAGCCCCGACGAATTCGCGAGCCCATCGGGGAACGCGCGTGAGCTCGACAGCAGCAGGAGTCGCGGGGTCCCGACGCCGTTCGCGGCGAGAATGACGACATCGGCCTGCTGGCGTCGCTCGACGCCTTCGCGGTCCAGGTACTCGACCCCACTCGCGCGCCTGCGACTGTCGACCAAGACCTGACGGACCCTGGCGCGCAAGGCCGCGGGCCAGTGGGTCCGGTCCATCGACCCCTTGGCCCCTTCGGGACACCCGGTCCCGCACGTGCCTCGGCGCATGCACGGGCTGAGGTTGCCGTAGCGGCGCGAAGCGATCGCGTGGCTGGCGGGCCACCAGTGCCAGCCGAGTTTGTTCATCCCCGACGCCGCTTTGCGCCCGAGCGCACCGATCGGTATCGGCGGGAGCGGAGGGGGGTTGCCAGAGGGGTACATGGGGTCACCCCCGAGGCCCGAGATGCCCACCTCGAGGTCGATCCGCTCGTAGTAGGGCGCAAGCTCGTCGTAGGAGATCGGCCAGTCGACGCCGACACCGTCGAGCGAGCGCACCCTGAAGTCCTGGGGCCGCATGCGTGCCCACTGCGCTCCGTAGTGAATGGTGCTCCCACCGACCGCGTTGTGCATCACCGGGGTTACGTCGGCCTCCGCGACGTCGCAGGGGTAGTCCTCGCGAAGTCCTCGCCGGTTGGGATCAGCGCTCCACTGCCCGCCGGCGAGGAGCTCCCAGGCTCTCTTGTCCCCCGGGTAGTCGGACGGGCTCAGCCAGTCGCCCTGCTCGAGGCAGACGACCCGCCATCCGGCCGCAGCGAGATGGCGGGCTGCGACGGCTCCGGAGGCCCGGTGGCCGAGCCCGTCGGCCATTGTGCCGCAACTGAGTACCGTCGGAGCACTGACTCGAGCAGGCCGTCGCGCATGTCGTAGGCGGTTTCGTCGGAGAGAATCGGCTGGTGCACCTGGCCCGTATAGCCGAGCAGCTTACGCACCCGCAGGTGTCTGTAGTAGGCGGCGCTCACCACTGTGGCCAGGATCAGGAAGTCATCAAGGTTCGCCTCCTGCAGCTCTCTCACGTACGGCGCGGCAACCCGATCAGTCGCGCGCGCGAGCATCTCCTCGAGGGGCCGAGCGAGGTTTGGGCGGGCTTCGAGGACCCGGTCGAGCCACTTACCTGCCACCGCCGCCTCGCTCGCGGACGGCATCGGGGCCGCCGCGGGAATGAGCACGTCGGCGAGCGACGCGAGAGTCGACCGATCCCGGGCGGAGCTCTGCTCTGTGGCTCCGGCCCTCACAGCCTTTTGACCCTCTCTTCGTCGTGGCGCTCGCGCGCGAGCAGGGGCGCGCGGTACACCACGGTCTTGAGCTCGGTGAAGTGGTGCATGGCAAAGGCGCCACCGACTCGTCCGCTCCCACTCGAGCTGCCAGTCCGACCCCCGAAGGGAAGGTGTGACTCCCAGTGGTTGGTCGAGACGTTTATGTTTAGGGTGCCGGCTCTGGCGGCCTCCGCGAAGGCAAGCCCGCGCTCGAGGTCTTCGGTGAACACCGCGGCGGTGAGCCCGAAGGGGGAGGTGTTCGTGATCTCGAGCGCCTCGGCATCCGAGGCAATCTCGATCACGGGCACAACCGGGCCGAAGGTCTCCTCGATGGCGATTACCATGTCGGGACCCACGCCGTCGAGAACTGTCGGCTCGGCGAAAGGTCAGTCGGCCATCCCTTTGATCTCGCCCCGCCATGGCAGATCCGGGCCCCGCGAGCACGAGCGTCGGCGACGTGGCGATCGAACTTCGCGGCAGTCGCCTCGTTGTTGAGCGCACCCATCGTCGTCCGCTCGTCAAATGGGTCGCCGAGGCGTACCTCCTTGCCCGTCAAGGCGACGACCCGCTCGACGAACTCGGACCGAACGGCGGCGTGGACAAGGACGCGTTCGCCCGCGGTGCAGCTCTGCCCTGCGCAGAGAAAGGCCGCCTCGAGAGCCGCGGCGGCAGCGAGATCGAGGTCGGCGTCGTCGAGAACCACCATCGGGCCGGTGCCTCCGAGCTCGAGGATCATCGCTTTTCCCGCCGCGAGCGCCGGTGCGATTATCTGGGCCCCCGTCGTGTACGGCCAGTTCCATGGAGTCACGACACCGACGACGCCGAGGGGGACTCGATGGATCGCCACGCGCCGCTCGGCAGAGCTCGAGTGCGAGAGCAAGCCCTCCAGGCGCCGGGCGTCCTCCGCGGCCATCTCGAAGTAAAGGACCAGCTCGTCCACCTCGTTGAATGACTCGCTGTAGAAGGGCTTTCCCTGATCCTCGGTCAGCGCCCGGGCAAGGACCTCGCGCTCGCGCGCTATCTCGGTGGCGATCGCTTCGCAGACCGCCGCTCGCTCGAAGGCAGATGCCCGTGCCCAGTGGTGCTGGGCCGTTTGGGCAGCTCGCACCGCTACCTCGACGTCGGACACGTCCGCCTCGGACACTTCGGCCAACACCTCGCCGGTGGCCGGGTTCACGGCCTCGAGGAGGCCCCCGCCGCCACGGCACCGCTCCCCACCTATGTAGCAGAGCAGCGTGCTGCCGGTCACCTCACGCCTTCTCCCGCACCGGGGTACGGATCGACACGCCTGCGGCGGCCTCGATCATGCGTGAGACCGCCAGCTCACCGGCACGGGGGCCGTAGCTGCCAAGAGCCGCCTCGAACCATCCCCTTGCCACCGGGGCAAAGGAGGCTTCGTAGCCTGCCTCGGACGCGAGCTCGGCGATGAGGCGGAGATCCTTGCTGCACAGCTCCAAGCTGAAGGACGCATCGTCGTCACCGGCGAGCAGATTGTCGAGATCGTGCTCCGCACCCCCCTACCGGAGATGCTGCTCGGTGTACAGGAGCAGCTGCTTGGCGGCGGTCCCGCCGGTGTATCCTCCGAGCGTTCCGTCGCCGCGGAGGATCCGGTGACAGGGCAGCAGGACGCAGACCGGGTTGGAGCCGAGCGCGCTACCGACAGCCCTGGCGGCTCCTGGTGAGCCGATCGCCCGCGCGATCGTCCCGTAGTCGCTCGTGGCGCCGTAGGGCACGCGGCAAAGTGCTTCGAGGACGCGCCGGGCAAACGGGGTGGCGAGCACCGGGTCGACGGCGAGGTCGAACTCGCGACGGCGTCCGGAGAGGTACTCGTCGAGCTGCCTGCGCAGCGAGTCGCAGCGAGTCGAGTCTCGCACCACCCGCGGGGACACCGCGCGGGCTAGTCGCCCGGTGACGGTCTCCTCGCTGTCATAGGAGCAAGCGAGCACCGTCCCGGAGAGCGCGACGGCAAGGACGAGCCGGCCGATCGCAGAGTCGTGCACGGCGTAGGCGACATCGGCAGCAGGCAGCCGGGGTCGGCGGAGATCCGTCTCGAAGGCTCGCAGCCTTGCCTCGATCGAACTCACGGGACCACCTCCGATGCGTCGGCTCCGGGCACTTCGCGCAGGGCTGCCAAGGCGTCGCTGACGAGACGGCGGGTAGCCGCCGGGGTGGTCCCGATGATCCTGGCCACCTCGGCATGGGGAAGGTCGAGCACGTAGCGCAACATGACCGCGATCCGCTGGCGCTCGGGCAGGCAACGCACCCGGTGCCACAAGATCTCGTCGCCCGGGTCGGCGGTGGCCCACGCCGCCTGTTCGGGTAGCTCGGCGAGCGGCACCGCCCGGCGGGCTCGGCCGCGGTGGCTGTCGATGGCGGTCCTGGCAGTGATCGTGAACAGCCAGGAGCGAAGGTTGCGTCCGTGGGCGAGCGACGGATAGGCAGCGAGCGCCTGGGTCCAGGCCTGCTGGGCCACGTCGTCGCCGTCCTGGGCTCCCCCGAGCGCGGCCGCGAGGCGCGCCACATCGCGCCAGTGAGCGTCGACGAGCTGCTGGAACGGTGGCAGGCCCACACTCATCCAACGCCGCTCCGGACGCTTTTGTGAGGGTCGGTCGCGCGGATCCTCACACCAAGACCGCTACCCACGTTGTATGTCCGCCGGTCCCGCCCGGCCTCGACCGTCACGAACGAGAGGTTCCCACGATGAGCGACTTCCATGTGCGTGCTGTGTCCGACTCGTACCTGGACTGCATCCGGGCTCGAGGGGTCGACGATTTCTCCAACCCGGTGGTGGCCAGCCGGGAGCGTCCAGGAGCCCCGCTGCGCTGCTGCTTGCGAGAAGCCGTCGGTGGCGAGGCGGTAGCGCTCATCGCCTACCAGCCCTCTACCCTCGGCGGGCCCTACGCGGAGATCGGGCCTATCTTCGTCCACGCCGAGGCCTGCGCCGGCTACCTTGACACAGGCCGCTACCCCGAGGCGTTGCGCCACCGCCCGCAAGTACTGCGCGTCTACGACGCGGATGGCCACCAGATCTACGACCTGAACCGCATCGTCGAAGGACACGACGCCGAACGGGCCATCACCGAACTCCTCGCCCGAGACCAGGTCAGCTACCTCCACAGCCGCAACGTGCTTGCAGGCTGCTACATGTTCGCCATCACCGGCTAGCACCGAAGTCGAAGGTGTGCTCGCTTCGCAGCACCGAGGGCCCTCGGGCCGCCGGGGGTGTCCCGCGCTGGTGTGCCATCCGAGATGGCACGCGCGCTGCTGAGGACCAGCGGCCCATCCGACGCCCGTGCTTTCGCCGGTTAGTTGTCGGCGGCGCCCGAAGGATCCTTCGGTGAACCCCGACCCCGAGGCCGGTGAGCTATGCAAAGACTGAAGCAGTTCGAACGTCATATCGCACGGTGGCATCGCGACGAACCAGAGCCAACGGCAACGGTGTCGCTGCCACATCGGCTACGGTGACCGCTCCCCGGTCGGCGGGCGGTTCGAGCCACGGGAATCCCCTCGCACGGTGCTTCTCGATCAGGCGCGCGCGGAGCCGGGGAACGTCGGTCGCCTGCGCGTGGTGGTCCAAGATCAGATGCAAGCTGACCAAGTGCACGGCGACCGACTGGCGGTTGCGCCGGTCGGGGCTGGTGGGGTGCTGGACGCCATAGGCGTCGGTGGCGAGACCCCGAGTCCGCGCGGTAGACGGCTCGGCCTGCAGTTCGGCGACGAGTGTCCCGTAGCAGGACCAGCAGCCGGGAGCCGAGACGACGTAGGGATGGACGGGGCCTTCTGCGTCGGGGACGCCCGCGCCAGCCCCGGGCAGGCAATGACGGGCGCTGCAACCGCGTCGTCGTTCGTCATGACTTGCGTGCCTCGATCAGCGTGCGGGTGGAGTGGGCGACGAAGATCCCCTCGACTTCGATCTGGCTGTGCACTGCCTGGAGCCGGTCACGGTAGGTCTCGACGCTGAAACCGGGGACGAGCCAGAGGACCTTGCGTAGGAACCAGACGATCGCGCCGACGTCGCGGAACTCCATCGCCAGGCGCTCGCTCCTGACCTCTACGACCTCCAGCCCAGCATCTCGAGCCTCGGCGGCCTCGACGTCGGGATCGCGTCGCAGACCACCGTCGGGCTGGGGTCCGAGCAAGAGCTCGACCAGCTCGAAGGCGCTGCGTGGGCCGACATGCTGGGCCAGGTAGGAACCACCGGGGGCGAGGAGCCGGGCGATCTCTTCGAAGCGAGGGCGGACCGGGTGGCGGCTCACGACGAGGTCGAACGCCGCGTCGGCGAAGGGCAGCGGACGATCTTCGCTCGTAGCTACGACGACCACGCCGCGGGGATGTAACCGCCTGGTCGCAGCCGCGACGTTCGGCGCCCAGGACTCTGTTGCCGCCATGGTGGCGGGGAAGCAGTCGAGTCCGGCGAGCACCTCCCCACCGCCGGTGTCGATGTCCAACCCAGCCGACACCAGCGCCAGACGCCGGCCGATCAGCTGCTGGTAGCCCCAAGACGGGCGTTCCTCGGTCGCTCGCCCGGCCAGCCACGAGAAGTCCCACCCCTCCATCGGGGCGTTCACAGCCTCTGCGACGAGGTCGTCAAAGGTCGCGTTCACTCCTCCATCATGGCTCGGTGGTGACCGACTGATTGGAGGCCGCAGGGCCAGATGGCGGATCCATGGCTGTCTCCGCCCGGCTGATGCCTTGTGGCCCGGGCG
>CAZAMA010000074.1:0-15256 GCA_964485645.1 uncultured Acidimicrobiaceae bacterium
ACGGTCGTGGAACCGCTGCCGAACGCGATGTTCCGTGTCGAGCTCGAGAACGGGCACAAGGTGCTGGCACACAGCTCGGGCAAGATGCGGATGCACCGAATTCGGATCCTCCCTGGTGATCGCGTTCAAGTGGAGATAACGCCGTACGACCTCAACCGAGGTCGGATCACTTACAGGTACAAGTGATCACAGCTGATTGGTGACAGCGAGCAGAGCCGGCTGGCGCAGCCGGAGATTGGCTACCGATTGAATGTCATGAGCCCGGTGCCCGGCACCTGGCTCGCAGAGGAAAGTAACCCGGAACAAGGGACGGCAAGGGTGAAGGTGCGACCGAGCGTCAAGGCAATGTGTGAGAAGTGCAAGGTGATCAGGCGACACGGAGTCGTGATGGTCATCTGCGAGAACCCACGGCACAAGCAGCGGCAGGGCTGATCATGGCACGCATCTCAGGAGTCGACATCCCGCGCGAGAAGCGGCTCGAGATCTCTCTCACCTATATCTACGGGATCGGTCGGACGACGTCTCAGCACGTGTGCGCGGCGACGGGTATCGATTCCGGGACGAGAGTGCGTGAGCTGACTGACGAGGAAGTTGCACGGCTGCGCACCTATATCGACACCAACTTGAAGGTCGAGGGCGATCTTCGGCGTGACGTGGCCCAAGACATCAAGCGGAAGATGGAGATCGGGTGCTATCAGGGCATCCGGCACCGCCGCGGGTTGCCGGTTCACGGCCAGCGCACCCATACCAATGCCAGAACCCGCAAGGGACCGAAGAAGACTGTCGCCGGCAAGAAGAAGGTACGTAAGCACTGATGGCAAAGACCACGAAGCCAGGCGGCCGGCGGCCGAGGCGCCGCGAGCGCAAGAACGTCACCTACGGCGTCGCCCACATCAAGAGCTCGTTCAACAACACGATCGTCTCCATCACCGACCAGGAGGGCAACGTCCTGTCTTGGGCGTCAGCCGGCAACGTCGGCTTCAAGGGATCGAGAAAGTCGACGCCATTTGCAGCCCAGATGGCGGCCGAGCAGTGCGCGAAGCGGGCGATGGAGCACGGTGTGCGGCGTGTGGATGTGCTCGTGCGAGGCCCCGGCTCGGGGCGCGAGACCGCAATACGATCGCTTTCGACCGTCGGAATCGAGGTCGTCGGCATCAAGGACGTAACCCCTATCCCTCACAACGGCTGCCGCCCCAAGAAGCGGCGTCGTGTCTGAGCGGCGAGTCTGAGGAGCACGAGACAACCATGGCTCGATACACCGGCCCAGTCTGCCGCCTTTGCCGGCGCGACAAGACGAAGCTCTACCTAAAGGGCGCGAAGTGCGACACAGCGCGCTGTCCCGTCGAGCGGCGGCCCAACCCGCCCGGCGAGCACGGGCGTGACAGGCTTCGCCAGGGCTCCGAGTACAACACCCAGCTGCGCGAGAAGCAGAAGACGCGGCGGATCTACGGAGTGCTCGAGAAGCAGTTCGCCAACACCTACGGCGAGGCGAACCGCCAGGACGGCATCACAGGCGAGAACCTTCTCCGAATGCTCGAGCTCCGCCTCGACAACATCGTGTTCCGCGCCGGCTGGGGTGCTAGTAGGAACCAGGCCCGCCAGTTCGTCCGGCACGGGCACGTCCGCGTGAATGGAAAGCGTGTGACGATCCCGAGCTACCGCGTCCGACAGTCCGACGTGATCGAGCTCAACGAGAAGGCCCGCGACTTCATCGTCGTCCGCCACAACCAGGACACCCTTGACCGTAGACCGCCCGCTTGGCTGGAAGTGGCCGGAGGGGGCAACTCGGTGCGAGTCCTGGCAGTGCCACTGCGCGAGCAGATCGATACCCAGGTGCGAGAGCAGCTCATCGTCGAGCTGTACTCCAAGTAGCAGTCAAGCCGTCTAAGGAGCCCAGTACCCAATGCTCATAATCCAGCGTCCGACCGTCGAGTCGCTAGGCGAGTCCGACCAATTCCGGCAGCGGTTCGCGATTGGGCCCCTTGACCCGGGCTTCGGCCGCACCCTCGGTGCCGCGCTCCGCAGGACACTTTTGTCCTCGATACCGGGTGCGGCCGTCACGCAGGTTCGCTTCGACGAGGCCCTGCACGAGTTCACCTACCTCCAGGGGGTGAAGGAGGACGTCAGCGACATCATCTTGAACTTGAAGGATCTCGTGCTGCGAAGCGAGTCGGACGAGCCGGTGACGATGCGAGTAGACGTGAAGGGTGCGGCCGACGTCACCGGCGCAGATCTGAAAGTCACCTCCGATGTCGAGGTGCTCAACCCTGAGCTCCACCTTGCGACCGTGAACGGCAAGGGCCGTCTCGCAATGGACGTGACCGTCGAGCGGGGCAAGGGCTACGTGGCGGCCGAGCGGAAGCAGGCCGCCTCGACCATCGGCGTCATCCCGGTTGACGCGATCTACTCCCCCGTTCGAAGGGTTGCCTTCGATGTCGAGCCCACACGAGTCGAGGTTTCGACGGACTATGACCGGCTCGTGCTCGACATCGAGACCGACGGATCCATAAGCCCGCGCGAGGCACTCGCATCGGCGGGTCAGACTCTCCGCTCGCTTTTGTCCCTCGTGGCGGAGCTCGCGGACGAGGGTCACGGCCTGGAGCTCGGCGATGTCGGATCCGCGACGACAGGCTCTCCTGACCTCGACCTTCCCATAGAGGACCTCGATCTGTCGGAGCGTCCGCGCAATTGCCTCAAGCGAGCGCAGATCAACACAGTCGGCGAGCTCATCCAGCGGACTCCAGACGAGTTGCTCTCGATCACCAACTTCGGCCAAAAGTCGCTCGACGAGGTCCTCGTGCGGCTCGACGAACGGGGACTGGCTCTGCGGGAGGGGGGGATCTAGGTGCCCGCCGCTCCGCGCAAGGCTCGCCGATTCGGCGGTGACGCCGCCCACCAGAAGGCGATGATGGGCAACCTGGTGGCTTCGCTCATCGCGGCTCATCAGGCCTACGACAAGGGACTGACCACGACAGAGGCGAAAGCCAAGGCGCTCCGCCCGATTGCAGAGAAGATGGTGACCAAGGCCATCAAGGGAGACATGCACAGCTACCGCCAGGTCATAGCCTTCATCAGGGACGAGGACATGGCACACGCGCTGTTTCACGACATCGCCCCCCTCTACGAGGATCGGCCGGGCGGCTACCTGCGAATCCTCAAGCTGGGCCCGCGCTCGGGGGACAAAGCTCCCATGGCCCGCGTGCAGTGGGTGTGAGGCCGCCAGATCCCGAGGACCAGCTGAGGCATTTCGACGAAGACGCGTCGTCGCCTATGACGGGACTCACGACCGCACACGACAAAGCGGCCCCTTCGGGGCCGCTTTGTCGTGTGCGGCTCCTCGTCGCCTATGACGGCAGCTCGTTTCACGGCTTTGCCTTCCAGCCCGGCCAATCCACCGTCGCCGGTCGTCTTGGCACGGCGCTCGAGCGGCTTGTCGGACATGGGGTGTCGCTCACCTGTGCTGGTAGGACCGACGCCGGCGTGCACGCGCGCGGTCAGGTCGTCCACGCCGACGTGGCGGAGGAGCTCTTCGACACCTTTGGGGAAGATGGACGCCTCGTGCGGTCGCTATGCCGTCAGGTCGGGCCAGAGGTGGCTGTCCTGGACGCGCGGCGAGCGGTCGACGGATTCGATGCCCGCCGGTCCGCCCTCGCGCGGCGGTACCGGTACGTCCTGCTCCGGACGCCCTGGCCGGATCCTCTCCTTCGTTCCTCCAGCTGGCATGTGCCGGGCGAGCTGGACATCGCGGCGATGCGCCTCGGAGCCGACACCTTGCTCGGCGAGCATGACTTTGCCGCCTTTTGCCGCCGTCCTGCAAATGCAGCGTCGACAGTCAGGTGCGTGAGAGAGACGAGGCTGTCGGTCGAAGGCGACGGACGGCTGCTGGCCTTCGAGATCGAAGCGAATGCGTTCTGTCACCAGATGGTGCGCTCGATCGTGGGTGCTCTCGTTGCCGTCGGGAAGGGCCGCATGACTGCCGCCGATCTGCTGATGAGGTTGCGTGCCAGAGACCGCTCTGGTGGCCAGAGCCTGGCGCCGCCGTTCGGGCTGTGTCTGGAGCACGTCAGATACCCCCCCGATCTCCTCGAGGGCGGCATCTGGGCGCCGCCGAGCTGGGGCTCGGTTGCCTGAGACGCTCACAGCGCCTATTGTTGTGCGTGCGACGCGTGCGTGGCGATGTCGCGCGCAGCACTTTCAACCCGGGCCGCCCGAGGGCAGCCGTAACCTTATGAGCCGCCGGCAGCTCGCAGCCGCGAGCGGTAATGACTAGAGACCGAGCAAGGACTATTGGTGCGTACCTATTCCACTAAACCCAGCGAAGTCGAGCGCGTCTGGTACGTCGTCGATGCGCAGAACATGGTGCTTGGCCGCGTCGCGACCGAAGTGGCGCGAGTGCTACGCGGAAAGCACCGGCCCATCTTCTCCCCCCACCTCGATACAGGCGACCACGTTATCGTCGTAAATGCCGGCAAGGTGGTGCTCACCGCCAACAAGGCGGAGCAGTCATTTTCGTACCACCACAGTGGCTATCCGGGCAGCCTGCGAGCGACCAGCTACGGCCAGCTCCTGCGGGACAAGCCCGAGGAGCTCATGCGCGCGGCAGTGCGAGGCATGCTGCCGAAGGGCACTCTCGGGCGCAAGATGCTGACCAAGCTGAAGGTATACGACGGACCCGAGCACCCGCACGACGCGCAGATGCCCCAGCCCCTCGCGCTCCCCGCAACTGCCGCCGCCAGGATCCGATGAGGGTGGGCGGCTCAGTTCTCGGCGCCGCGAGCAGTCGCAGTGCCGCAGTCATCGATTCGAATGAGAGGTTGAACCCCTGATGCCCAAGCCGCTCGTACAAGCCACCGGTCGCCGCAAGAGAGCCGTGGCGAGAGTGCGTTTCCGGGAGGGAAAGGGCGCGATCACCATCAACCGCCGGGGCTTCGAGGAGTACTTCCCCTCTGCTACAGCCAGGATGCTCGCCTCGGAACCCTTGCGGCTGGTCAACCGGGCTGACGACTTCGATGTAGATGCCACTATCGACGGCGGTGGGCTGTCAGGACAGGCCGGCGCGCTTCGCCTGGGGATAGCTCGTGGTCTGATCGAGCTCGACCCTGATCTGCGCGGCCAGCTCAAGAAGGCCGGGATGCTGACGCGCGATGCGCGTGAGAAGGAGAGCAAGAAGTACGGCTTGAAGAAGGCCCGCAAGGCGCCCCAGTACTCCAAGCGCTGAGGCCTGTCCAGGTGCTGCGATTCGGCACCGACGGGATCCGCGGAACTGCCAACGTCGAAGTCACCCCGGAGATCGCCTTGGCCCTGGGCCGCGGCGCGACCCGTCACCTGGCTGGGTCACCCTGGCTCCTCGGTCGTGATACCCGGCGATCTGGCCCCATGCTGCTCGCGGCGCTTGCAGCTGGTATCGCCTCGGAGGGCTGCGACGTTGTCGACTTGGGCGTCATCCCGACCCCCGGGCTCGCCTGGCTCGCCGGTGAGCGCGGTGTTCCCGCTGCCATGGTGTCAGCGTCCCACAACCCATATCCGGACAACGGCATCAAGCTTTTTGGTGCGGGGGGATCCAAGCTCTCGGTCGACGACGAGGCCGCCATCGGGGAGGAGCTCACCACAGCAGTGCGCGGCCCTATCTCTGGTGCGGGCAGGGTCGGTCAGATCTGGATCGAGAGCGACGCTGCCGGCTCCTATGCCGAGCGGCTTGTCGCCTCGGTCCCGTCGGCTGCAGGCTTTCGCGGACGGATCGTGGTCGACTGTGCCAACGGGGCTGCTAGTGCCGTCGCGCCCGTGGTCTTCGACCGCCTCCGCCTCGACCACAGCGTCATCAACGCCACGCCGGACGGGACGAACATCAACGCAGGCTGTGGTTCGACTGACCTGGCGATGCTGCAGCGGGCGGTCGCTTCGAGCGGCGCCAGCCTCGGGATAGCTTTCGACGGAGACGCCGACCGCATGCTCGCGGTCGACGAGACGGGCGAGGTGGTCGACGGCGACCAGCTCATAGCGTTGTTCGCTGCCGACTTGCACGAGCGGGGGCAACTCGTGGGCGGCCATGTCGTGGTGAGCGTCCTCTCGAATCTCGGGCTACGCCTGGCTCTGAGCCAAAGGGGCCTGTCCGTCGTAGAGACCCCAGTTGGTGACCGTCACATCTCAGATGCTCTCGAGAACGGCGGATACGTGCTCGGCGGAGAGCAGTCCGGCCACGTCATCTTCCGCGAGCATGCCTCTACGGGGGACGGCATTCTCACCTCTTTGAAGCTCATCGATCTCCTCGCGCGGCGCTCGGAGCCGCTCTCTGGTCTCGCGTCGGCGGCCATGAGACGCCTGCCGCAGGTCATGGTGAACGTACCGGTGCGCGACCAGCATCGCCTCGCAGGCGCCTCGGCAGTGTGGCGGGAGGTCACTGCCGTCGAAGCCGAGCTCGGGACAGCCGGTCGCGTCCTCGTCCGACCGAGTGGCACCGAGCCGGCCGTGCGGGTCATGGTCGAGGGCCCGACCATCGAAGAGGTCCGGGCACAGGCGAACCGCCTGGCGGCGGTGGTGGAGCGCGAGCTTGCCTAGAGCTAGAGGCGCGTGGCGTTCGGGTGCCTGGCACGGGGCGATCTTGGGCCCCGGGTAGCCTTTTGCCCATGTGCGGAATCATTGGGGTGACAGGCTCGGACGATCCGCTGCGTTTTGTTCTCGACGGCCTCGCGCTCCTCGAATACCGCGGCTATGACTCAGCTGGCGTGGTGCTTGTAGCCACGGCCAATGAGCTCGAGGAATCGAGGCGCGGCGGAGCGCTGTGGCGCCGTCGCGCCGCGGTTCGGGGCGAGTCGATCCCAGCTCTCGAGCGGTTTGCCGGGACGGACTTCGTACCGATGGCGCGTACGGGAATCGGGCATACGAGATGGGCCACCCACGGAGCGCCGACCGAAGCAAACGCCCACCCTCACCTCGATTGCACCGGACGGGTCGCGGTGGTACACAACGGCATCATCGAGAACCACCGCCACCTTGCCGCAGAGCTCGTCGCCGCTGGTCATGTGCTCAGATCCGAGACCGACACCGAGGTGGTCGCACACCTGGTCGAAGCGGAGGTGGCGGCTGGTGCCTCACTGCTCGAGGCGGTGCAGCGATGCGTGTCGGAGCTTCGGGGGGACTACGGCCTCGTGCTCGCTTCGGCGGACGAGCCCGAAGTGCTCGTCGCCACCCGGCGGACGTCGCCGCTCATAGTTGGCCGCACGAGCGGTCTGGGGCTGGTCGCGTCCGATATCTCGGCCCTGCTCGAGACGACCCGTGAGCTGTACGCCCTTGGCGACGGTGAGGTCGCAGAAGTGAGGCCCGGTACGATCCGCGTTCTCGACGCGGCCGGAGACGGAGTCCAGCCCACGCGGCTGCGGGTCGGCTGGGGCGTGCGCGCAGCTCAGCGCGAGGGCTTCGAGGACTTCATGTCGAAAGAGATCCACGAGCAGCCACGCGCTCTCGCCGACACGATCCTCGGGCGTATCGACGCGGAAGGGACGACCGAGCTCGAGGAGCTAGGGATCGAGGAGAGCGGGCTGGCCGCGATCTCGCGGGTGATCGTGATCGCGTGCGGCTCCAGCTACCACGCCGGCCTCACCGGGCGCGCCGCGATCGAGGCATGGGCCAAGCTTGCCTGCACCGTCGAGATCGCGAGCGAGTTCCGCTACAGGAACCCCGTCATCGAACCCGGTACCCTCGTGCTCGCGATCAGCCAGTCAGGTGAGACGGTCGACACCTTCCATGCCCTGCGCGAAGCAAAGCGCCGCGGGGCGCTCACAGTCGTGCTGACCCATGTCGTCGACTCGCTCATGACGAGAGAGGCCGACGGGGTTCGCTCTACGCGCGCCGGACCCGAGATAGGGGTCGCGTCGACGAAGTGCCACACAGCCCAGATCTTGTTGTTGCAGGTGTTCGCTCTCCATCTCGCGTCGCTACGCCGGAGTCTGAGCACAGGTGAGATCGCGGAGCTGGCAGCGCTCGTCGAGGCGATTCCTGCTCGGGTCGGCGAAGTCGTGGCTCGCTTCGACGAGTACCGCCACACAGCCGAACAGCTTGCCTTTGTCGACGACGTCTTCTTTCTCGGCAGGGGTGGAGGCTACGCCGTCGCCCTCGAGGGAGCCCTCAAGCTGAAGGAGCTCGCCTATGTGCGAGCCGAGGGGTATCCGGCCGGAGAGATGAAACACGGCCCCATCTCGCTCATAGACCGCGACGCCGTCGTAGTCGTGGTGGCCAACCGCGGATCGCTGTCGGCCAAGCTCCTGGCAAACGTGGAGGAGGTGCGTGCCCGCGGTGCGACCGTCGTGGCGCTCTGTGACGCCGGCGACCTTGAGGTGGCTGCGCTAGCCGATTTCGTCCTCGAGGTGCCGCACACCGACGAGATCCTCGCCGCCACCGTGCTCGTCGTGCCTCTCCAGGTGCTTGCCTACGGCGTGGCCCGTGCGCGTGGCAACGACGTCGACCGGCCACGCAACCTTGCGAAGGTCGTCACGGTCGAGTGAGCGCGGTCATCGGTACGGGTATCGACGCGGTCGAGATCGGTCGGTTCCGGGCCTTGCTCGCCAGACGCCCGGGACTCGTCGAGCGGCTCTTCTCGAGCGAGGAGCAGCACCTTGCCGAGCGCCGGAGCGACCCCGTCCCGACCCTGGCGGCGCGCTTTGCCGCGAAGGAGGCCGCCATGAAGGCGCTCTCGACTGGTCTCGGCGGCGTTGACTTCACCGATCTGGAGGTGCTGTCCGAACCAGGTGGAGCTCCTCGCCTCGTCGTGTCGGGCCGAGCCCGGGAGCGCGCCGGATCCCTCGGGGTGACGAGGTGGCATGTCTCCCTCACCCACACCGAGACGCTTGCCATGGCCGTGGTGGTGGTGGCATGACCAGCTTGGCTCTCCTCGGGTCCTGCGCCTGATGGAACCCGTGCTCGGAGTTGCCGAGATGCGCGCCGTCGACGGTATCGCAACAAGAGCCGTCCCCCTCTCGGTCCTCGTCGAACGGGCCGGTACCGCGCTGGCCGGCGAGGCGCTCTCGATGCTCGGACCGAGTGGAGCCTACGGGCGACGGGTCGTCGTCGTCGCCGGTCCCGGCAACAACGGGAACGATGGCCGTGTGGCGGCACGCCATCTCGCCCGGCGCGGCTCGAGAGTCGTGGTATTCGACGTCGCGGACGCGCCGAGACGCGTCGCCGGAGCCGATCTCGTCATCGACGCGGCTTATGGAACCGGCTACCGGGGTACCTATGAGGCACCCGAGACGGGCGGAGCTGCTGTACTGGCCGTGGACGTGCCGACCGGCCTCGACGCGACGTCTGGCGTCGCGTGCCCAACGGCCGTTCGGGCGACACACACGGTCACCTTCGGCGCCCTCAAGCCCGGCATGGTCCTGAACGACGGGCCCGGGCACTGCGGAGTGGTCGTGACGCGCCGGATCGGGCTTCCGATCGACGACGTCGAGGCGACGATCCACCTGGTCTGCGACCGCGATGTGGCCGCGCTGCTCCCAGCGCGTGCGCGATCCGATCACAAGTGGTCACATGGCGTCGTGATCGTCGCGGGCTCACCAGGGATGTACGGAGCGGCCGCCTATGCCGCCGCGGGAGCCGGCAGAGGCGGCGCCGGGATGGTGCGCCTGGGCGTGCCGGGCGCCGATCCGAGCGATCTGCGCCTGGGCGCGGCCGTCGGGTTCGCCATCGAGCAGGTGGACTTCCACCACCGCGTGATGGAAGAGGTGGGCCGGTGTCGCGCGATCGTGCTCGGACCGGGACTTGGGAGCGCTGCGGAGACAGCCAAGAGCCTCTGCGCTCTTCTCGCCGATGTCTCCGTGCCGGCTGTCGTGGATGCCGACGCCTTGGGCGCGCTCGGGACCCTGCAGCATGCCGCCGAGGTCATCGGCGCCCGCAGCTCGAGACCAGTCGTGCTCACGCCCCACGACGGGGAGTTCGCTCGCCTGACAGGCGCTCGACCGGGACCGGACCGCATCGCGGCGGCCCGGGCTCTGGCCGCGCGAACCGGCGCAACGGTCCTCTTGAAGGGTCCGACGACGGTTGTGGCCGGGCCAGACGGACGAGTGCTGCTGGCGGCCGCGGGCTCTGCGAGACTGGCGACGGCGGGAAGCGGAGACGTCCTGTCCGGGGTGATCGGCGCGTTTCTTGCCAGGGGCGTTGGCGCGCTGGAAGCAGCCGCGCTCGCGGCTCATGTGCACGGGCGCGCGGCGGGTCGCGGTCGGGCCGAGGGACTGCTCGCCGGCGACCTGCCCGAGCTGGTCGCCGACGTTCTCTCGGACGCGGCTGTCGACCGGGACGAGGGCCGTCCGGAGCAACGGAGCTAGAAGCGTGGCTGCGGGGGCGCGCCGCCCTGCTCGGGTCTTCGTCGACCTCGGTGCGATCGCGCACAACGCCCGCGTCCTCGCGTCGCTGGTCGCACCCGCGCGGCTGTGCGCGGTCGTGAAGGCCGATGCCTACGGCCACGGAGCTGTCGAGGCAGCACGGGCCGCGCTCGAAGGAGGCGCGAGCGACCTGGCGGTCGCGCTCGTCGACGAGGGAGCCGAGCTCAGGGACGCCGGCATCGACGCGCCCATCCTGGTGCTCTCCGAGCCCGGTGCGGACGCCATGGCGGACGTCTACAGCTACGGCCTCGTGCCGACCATCTACAGCCTGGAAGGCCTCGCTCTGGCCAACAAGGCGGCTAGGGGGCGGCGGCCGTCGCGAGACGGGGGTCCGGCCCCGGTGGAGATCAAGCTGGACACCGGCATGCACCGGGTCGGGGTGGATCCGGAGGGGCTCGAGCACCTCGCACGACTGTTGCAGGACGGCGGGGAGCTGGAGCTCGCCGGCCTGTGGACCCACCTGGCCGTCGCAGACGAAACCGACCGTGATTTCACCGCACGACAGCTCGGGCGCCTTCGCGTCGCGCTGCGGTCCCTTGCCTCGCTCGGCATCAGCAGGCCGCGGCGCGTTCACGCCGCGAACACCGCGGGTGCCATCGCCTGGCCGAGCTCGCGTCTCGACATGGTCCGATGTGGGATCGGGCTGTACGGGTACTGCCCGAGCCCCGCGGTGGAGGCCGCCCTCTCGCGCCAGCGCGCCGGCGGCCCTGCCGACGATCTCCGCCCTGCACTTTCGCTCAGCGCACTGGTCAGCTCTGTCCGCGATCTCAAAGCTGGCGAGGCGGTCAGCTATGGGTTGACGACTCCCCTCGCGGCCGACTCGCGCGTCGCGACCGTGCCGCTCGGCTATGGCGACGGCATCCCTCGTTCCTTCTTCACCGGCGGCGGCGAGGTGCTCGTCAACGGTCGGCGGCGCCGGCTCGCAGGTTCCGTCACCATGGACCAGATCATGGTCGACTGCGAAGACGATGCGGCGGTCGTGCCCGGCGACGAGGTCGTGCTCATCGGCCGGCAAGGTGGAGACCGGCTAACGGCAAACGACTGGGCACGAGTGCTCGATACGATCTGCTACGAGGTGGTCACACGGATCGGGCCGCGGGTCCCTCGCTCCTACGTCGGGAGCGGGTCGGGCCGGCGAGGTGGAGCCGAGACCCTCAGCCAGCGGGCCGGCCGCGGCCGGTAGCATTTCGGTAGATGGCCTTGCTCGCCGAGATCGAAGCAGGTGCGCGCGCCTGCCTTGCCTGCCCGCTGGCGGAGAGCCGCACCAACGTCGTGTTCTCGGCTGGTAGCAGCCAAGCCGGGCTCATGTTCGTCGGAGAGGCGCCCGGTCACGACGAGGACCTTCTCGGCGAGCCGTTCGTCGGGCGTTCTGGCAAGCTGCTCGACCGCCTCATTGGCGAGGAGCTCGGTCGAGACCGGTCCTCGTGCTATATCTGCAACGTCATAAAGTGCCGACCGCCCGGCAACAGAAACCCGACGCCGGCCGAAGTAGCGTCGTGCCGCCACTACCTCGACGCGCAGGTGGCGGCCGTGCGGCCCCGCGTCATCGTGACGCTTGGGAACTTCGCCACCCGCACGGTGCTTGGAACCGAGGAGTCCGTCACGAAGCTGCGGGGCAGGAGCTACAGCTACGAGAGCACGGTGGTGGTGCCGACGTTCCATCCTTCCTATGGGTTGCGTGGCGGTGCGACGGTAGTGGCCGAGATGCGCGCGGATCTCGTGCGTGCGAAGCGCCTCCTTGCTGCCGGCACGTGATCACGGCCCGGAGTGGGAGCGCCTCGTCGACTGAGGCGCTCGGCGAGGCCATGGCGGCGCTGCTGCTGCCCGGTGACGTCGTGCTGCTCGTCGGGCCGCTCGGGTCCGGTAAGACGACGTTCGTGCAGGGCCTGGCCCGAGGGATCGGCTACAAAGGAGCAGTCACGAGCCCAACTTTCACTCTTCGTCACACCTACTCGGGCCGGCTGGACCTTGTCCACGTCGACCTCTGGCGGCTCGACCACCTCGGCGAGGTGCTCGACCTCGCACTCGACGAGGAGCTCGAGAGTGGCGCCGCGGTCGTCGCCGAATGGGGAGAGGCTGCCGAGACGCTCCTTGGAGACGGCGCTCTGGTCGTGCGGCTCGAGCCGTCCTCACCCGAGGGCGAGCGCGCGGTCGAGATCGAAACGCGAGGACCGTGGATCGCGAGGGAGCCCGCCCTCACGACGGCACTTGGTGCCGCGAGGCAGTGACTGTCCTGGCCATCGAGAGCGCGACGGCGGCTGCGGCCGTGGCGCTGGCCGACGAGACGGGAGCGGTCGGTGCCGTCGAGATCCGGGCCGGTCGCCGCCATGTCGAGCTCCTCCATGTCGCGCTGCGATCGCTTCTCGACATGACCGGTGTCGAGATCGGCGATGTTCGCGCGGTTGCCGTCGATGTCGGTCCGGGGCTGTTCACCGGCATTCGCGTGGGCGTGGCAGCCGCGATGGGTATTGCGATGGCCCTCGGAGTTCCGGTCCTCGGACTGAGCAGTCTCGACATCCTGCGGCGAGCGTGCCTGGGCGCAGGTCACGGCGGTGCGATCGGAGTCGTAGACCTACGTCGCGGAGAAGTCGCGTGGTCCCTGCCGGCTCTGCCAGGCGAGACGGCGATCGATCGCCACGGCAGCCCGGCCGAGCTCGTGGTGGACGTGTCTGACTACCTCGACGGGCTGGACGGGCTCGACGGGCTGGACGGGCTGGCGCGGCGCGACGACGGCGGCAGCGGGGGGGAAGGGGCAGTCGTGCTCGCTGGAGACGGAGCGCTGCGCTATCGCGACGTTCTCTTGGCGGGCCTCGCGCCCCGGGTGCGCTTCGCCGGCAGCGAGCTTGCCGTTCCACCCGTGACGTCGCTCGCTCTCGCGGCGGTGAGCGAGCTCGGCGGCCCCCGCTATGTCGCGGCGGGCGACGTACGGCCCACCTACTTACGCGATGCCGACGTGCGGATCGGTTGGACGACGCGCCATGACGCCCCCGGCCGTTCCGAGAGGACGCCGTAGTGGGCTTCCGTCTGCCGAGCATGTCCCGCCGGGAAGGCGAAGGTGCCGCGCGCGGTCTCGACGTGGTTCCCATGCGAAGGCGCCATCTGAGGGCTGTAGTGGCCATCGAGCAGGTCATCTTCCCGAGCCCATGGTCGGCGAACCTCTATCTCTCCGAGCTGAGCCAAGGCTCGACCCGTGCCTATTTCGTCGCCAGATGCGATGGCGTCGTCATAGGCTACGCGGGCCTGATGCTGGCCGTCGGCGAGGGCCACGTCACGACGATCGGGGTGTCGCAACCCTGGCAACACCGAGGGATTGGCCGCATGCTGCTGACGAGGATCGCCCGCGAGGCCATCGAACGTGGTGCCGAGGCCATGACGCTCGAGGTCCGCGTCTCCAACACGGGAGCACAGGCGCTGTACCACGAGTTCGGTTTTGCCCCCGCCGGCATCCGCAAGAACTACTACGCCGAGGTGCACGAGGACGCCATCATCATGTGGGCCCACGGAGTCCAGAGCGCGCAGTACGCGGAGAGGCTCGACTCGATAGAGAAGCGACTCCGCCCCGGATCGTCTCCCTCGGTGGCCGGAGATGGGCCGTCGTGAGAGTGCTGGCCGTGGAGACGTCCTGCGACGAGACGGCTGCGGCCGTCGTCGACGACGGCCGCAGGATCGCGTCGTCGGTTGTGTCGAGTCAGGTCGATCTGCATGCGCGCTTTGGCGGAGTGGTGCCGGAGCTGGCGAGCCGTGCGCATGTGGAGCTGATCGTCCCGATCGTCACCGAGGCGCTCGAGCTCGCCGGTCTCGACCAGAAAGGGCGTCCCTTTGTGCCCGCCGGCGGAGAGAGCACCGGCCCGGGCGCGCCCATCGACGCTGTGGCGGCAACGGTGGGTCCCGGACTCGTCGGGTCCCTCCTGGTCGGTGTGAGCCTGTCCAAGGCCCTGGCCATGGCCTGGGACGTGCCATTCGTGGGAGTGAACCATCTCGAGGGTCACCTTTACGCGTCTTTCCTGGAAGAACCAGATCTGGAGCTGCCCGTCGTCGTCCTGCTCGTCTCTGGAGGGCACACGCTCCTCGTGGAGGTGACGGCTCCGGGCACCTACCAGGTACTTGGCGGCACGAAGGACGATGCCGCCGGCGAAGCCTTTGACAAGGTCGCCCGGTACCTGGGCCTCGGCTATCCCGGCGGGCCTGCGATCGACCGGGTCGCGAGCGACGGGGACCCGGAGCTCGTGCGCTTTCCGCGAGCGGCGATGGAGGGCACCAATGATTTCTCGTTCTCGGGCCTGAAGACAGCGGTCGTCAATTACGTCGACCACAATCCCGACATCGCTACCAAGGACGTGGCCGCGAGCTTCCAGGAAGCCGTCGTGGACGTGTTGGTCTCGAAGACCTTCAAGGCGGCGGTGGCTCGGGGGGTCACAGGAGTCTGCCTGGCAGGGGGAGTGGCGGCGAATTCGCGCCTGCGGGAGCGAGCGAGCGCGGCCGGCGCCCGGCTCGGGCTGTCGGTGCACCTGCCCAGTCGCGCGATGTGCACCGACAACGCGGCGATGATCGGCGCCGCGGGCTACTTCGCCCTCGAGCGCCATGGCGCAAGTGGGTGGGGGGCAGGCGCCGAGCCGGGGCTGGGTTTCGGGGGCTGAGCGGCTCGGGGCGACGAGTTGGCACTCTCTGGTCGCGTGTGCCAACTACTTCTGCTACCATTGGCACTCACGTAGTGAGAGTGCTAATGGAGCCAGTAGGAGGCCCTGAGATCATGAAGCTGCAGCCACTGGACGACCGGATCGTCGTTCGGCCAAGTGAGTCAGAAGAGACCACAGCGTCCGGTCTTGTCATCCCCGACACCGCCAAGGAGAAGCCCCAGCAGGGCGAAGTCCTGGCCGTCGGCC
>CAZAMA010000075.1:0-15219 GCA_964485645.1 uncultured Acidimicrobiaceae bacterium
GAAGACCTTGGCGAAGTTGCCGTTCTCGGGGTAGGCACCGTTGCCGATCTCTCCGTTACCGGCAGACTCGTGGTAGGCGATACCGAAACCCGAGAGCGCGGATTTCACCATCTCGAGGTCGCACATGGACCCGCTGTCGGCCATGTCTCCATTGGCCTGCACCATCTGGGGGTGCTCTCTTGCCGGCAGGCGGCGCAGCTGCCGGCCGATGTCGGCCAGCACGACCGAGCCGGTGCTCTTCGGATCGGCGCAGTAGAGGTGGGCGTCGTCGAAGGCGGCGAGCGTGGTCGCACCCGGGGTGAAGTGGGCGGGGTTCTCGGTGAAGCGCAACCAGGGCGGGTTTCGCGGCTCGGCCACATAGCGGAACCTCGGCGCGGGCCGAGACGAGTAGATCGCCTCCAGATCGGACAGGTACACATGTCCGTGCAAAGTCGACGGCGGATTGATCACCAACAGGTCGAGGAAGTTGACGGTGAGCGGGTACTGGACGCCCACGGGAAGGCTGCCCTCGACGAGCGTCCAGCCCGCGAAGTCGACCGTCGTCGGGTAGAGGACGACGGACTGACCGTTCACCTCCGCGTAGCTCTCGGCCAGGGTGAGGGCTCCGCCCCCGAGCGGGGAAGCGGGTGAGGGAGCGCGCGAGCCGCCTTTTACCCATATGCCAACGGCGGTCGGGGTCTTGGCCCCGTATGAGGTGATCTCGTCGTTGGCGGCATTAGGGGACAAGACGACCTGCTTTACCCCCGAGCCCGAGGGCATCTCGTAGCTCACCTCCATCGAGCCGGAGGCACCGGGAGGCCCCTTCGGAGAGGTACCGATCCGACCAGTTGCGCCGTCGCTGCCCGACACGTTCCAGCTCGCGACATCGGTCATCGGATCGATGACCCGGGCGAGACCTCCCACCGCGACCGAGGCTGTCGCGCTTGTCCCGCCGGCACGAGCGGTGACACTCGCCAGCCCTGAAGCTGTGCGCGAAGCTGTGAACACGCCACTTTGGGAGATCGTCCCGAGTGAGGATGGGCGGACGCGCCACGACGCCGTGCCCGGCGGAAGGCTGACGGTGGCGCCGCCAGGGGCCGTGGCGTTAAGCAAGAAGGCTTGTCTTGCTCCCGGGGCGAGGTCAGGCGCACGCGGCGAGATAGAGATGGAGGAGAGCGAGGTGACAACTCGCAACGGGACAGACGACGTCGCCTGTCCGGCGGTCACGGTCAGCTGGCCCGACTCCCCCGCTCCCGGCGGCGCCGTCGACGGCGGGGCGGTGATCGTGTCGCCGGAGACCCTCGCGATACCTGCGGGCGTGACGGTCACAGTTGCCCGCTGGAAGGAGCGGTTGCCAACCGCGTCGAGCGCGTAGGCACCGACGGTGGCAGAGGTCCCCGCCAGCAGGGTGAGCGGCTGGCCGCCGTTGACAACGGCCGTCGCCGCGGCCCCAGGCGCAGCTTCGGTCGAGTAGAAGCACAGGCACTCGGCGACCGGGCGCTGCTGGCCATCAGACGGCGAGTTGGCCACGCTCACCCTGTGTGCGCCCGGCTGGCGCACCACCATCTCAGACGAGCCCCCCGAGTCGAACTCCATCGCGGCCCACGCCCCATGTGCGAGGAGGTAGCCCGCCAGCTCGGAGCGCTCCAGACCAACGGCAAAGCTCGGCTGGATGCCGTCGAACACGGCCACGATCAGATGGTGGCCCCCCTTGGTGACGCCAACACCGGTGAGCGCCTCGGTGGGGCCGGTGCCGGCTCCCCCGTACGCGAGCTTGCCGTCCTGGACGAGGAGCATGCCGCCGCCGACCGCTTGGGTCACGTCTGGCTGCGGTGACAGAGCCTCGCTCAGCTGCACCGAGGCGCCCGCCTTGAGGGTGTCCACGAAAGATGCCGAGGCACCCTCCCCCACAAGCGCGATGTCTCCGGCGGCAGGCAGAGGTACCTGATCTCGCCTCGCGAGCACCGCGGTCACGGTGAAGGTGTTCGGAGATCCGGCTGCGGGGCTCAGCTCTACCACCGGGGCCGGCGCGCCGAGAGGTGCCACTTGGCCTATCTCGTGAGTCACGACCACTAGACCGAGGCGGGGCGTGGCCTGCCCACAGAGGCTGCCCTTCTCTGGATAGACCGGCGTGTTGACTCCGCCGACTGGGTAGCTCGTGCCGCCCGCGCTCACCACGCCGGAGAACGTCTCGTCCCCGATCGTCGCGGTCCCCGCGGAGGTAAAGCTCAACGTGGCACAGGCGGTTGGCGAGGCTGGGAGCGCGAGCCCGTTCGTAACCTGGCCGCTTTGCACGAGGAGATGCACGGGCTGGCCCTGCCCGAGGGGGGTGGGAAAGCGGCCGTCGCCGAAGAAGTAGTCCCCATTGGTCCCGGCCACCGCGCCGGTGCGGTTGGCCATCGAGCTCACGACCTCGTCGGAGTTGGGGCCGCTCTCGATCCGGCCCTTCGCCAGCACCACCCGAAAGGCCGTGTTCGGGTTGGCCAGGTCGACACTGAGCACGTTCGCGCGCTGCGGACCGGCCACGGTCTGAAAGTTCGTTTCTGTCTGGGTGATCCCCGAAGTGACCTCGATCGGGACCGTACGGCTCTTGCCCACGACGAGGGGCCAGTTCGCCGGCGTGGGGGGAAGCCAGGAGGCAGGTGCCGGGGAGGGTTGGCCGACTCGACGCGCGCCGCTCAGGCGGGGCGCGGCGCTGGGGCCTGGGGCGGCGCTGGGGCCGGAAGCCGGGACGGGGCCGGGCGCCGCGCTCGTGCGCGGCCCCGCCGCGGCGACCCCGCCGCCGACAAGGGTTGCGAGCATCGAGGCGACTGCCGCGAAGACAGCTACGCGCGTTCTGTTCTTCCTGAAGCTCATCTGGTGCCCCTGTGCCCCTCCGGAGGTGATCGTGGCTAGTCGCAGGTCTAGCCGCAGGGTCGTCCCGAGCGCCTTCACCCGGCCGGGGCAGCTCCCCCAAGGCGTCGTGACCGCCTTGGCGCGGCGGCGCAGTTCAGCGAACCAGCTCGGAGGCGATGATCCGCAGCGGGTAGGGCCAGTCAGCGTCGTATGCTGCCTCGCCCTCGACCACCGCGGTCTCGAGGTAGCGCCCGGCCTCGAGGCGGAGCACGACAAGGCTCGGTGCATCGGGGTCCATGATCCAGTACGCCGGGACGCCAGCCCGCTCGTACTCGTAGCGCTTCAAGGTGAGGTCGGTCGTGCGAGAAGAAGGCGAGAGCACCTCGACGACGAGCAGCGGAGTCGCGTCGTCCAACGGGCCGTCGGGGTCGAAGTCCTCTGCGCGGATCACCATCAGGTCGGGCTGGAACACCGTGTCGAGGGCGAGCTTCCAGTCGTAGGGGGCGGGCAGCACTGCCATATGAGGAGGGCAGGCTGCCTTGAGCAAGTACGCCAGGCTCATCACGACCCACTGGTGCCGGCCTACCGGCGAAGGCGTCACGAGCAGCTGGCCGTGCACGAGCTCGCGGCGGTACCCATCGTCGGGAAAGGATTGCAGGTCCTGATAGCTGAGCGCCACCGCGCCCGGCGCCTTGATCGCCACGAGATACAGATTACCGCCTACCACTCCCGAGACACCGACGCTCTCACCGCTTTCGCCGTTGGCTGACACCGAAGGGCGGCGGCGGCGCTTTCGCGCCTTCGTCCCCAATTGCTTGCCGACCGCAACCTGACCCTGGATGGTAAAGCTGCGGCCCGCGGCGGGGCCGCCGAGTCAGTGTTGCCCGCGGGGTAACTGGCCGTACCGTGCACCGATCCCGCAACGGCAGATGGCATCGCCTGCTTGCAAGGCCGATATCAACTACGATAGCATCGTCTCGTGTCGAATGTGTTGATCCGAGACGTCCCACCAGAGGACCTGGAGCAGATCAAAGGGGCAGCCGCCCAACGAGGCACCACGTTGCAGGCGTACCTATGGGACACTGTGCATGCTCAGGCCGCCTACCTGCGACGCCAGGATGCTCTGGCCAGAACGGCCCAACGGCTTCAGGGGCGGCCTGCCGTATCCAACGAGGCGCGAGAAGCCGTACTCGACGCCATCGATGCCGCGGACGACGAACGAGGGAACTGGGTGAGCCAGCGGCCGTCACGGTGATCATCGATGCCTCGCTAGTGATCGACGCCGTTGCCGACAGCGGACCGCGAGGAGCGGCCGCTCGCGAAAGTCTGGCCGCCCAAGCAGCGACCGAGCTGCTGGTCGCGCCCGGGCACTTCGCGTTCGAGGTGATGTCAGGACTTCGAGCCGCTGCCAACCGCCCTGATCATCCGCTCCAGGAAGCCGAAATCGCCGAGGCCCTTACGGACGCCGCCTCCTTCGAGATAGAGATCGAAGGGACCCCGTGGGCCGATGTGCACCGCGCCTGGGCGCTTGCCCAGGCATCGCTGCGGTATGCGGACGCTATCTACGTTGCTGCGGCCGAGCGACATCAGACCGCCTTGCTGACTGCTGACGCTCGAATCGAGCGTTCAGGCGCACCGTTCACCTGCAAGATCATCACCGTTGCCCTGCCCGAGTAGCCCAGCGGCTTGCGGGCACCGTTCGCTTGCAACGGGCTCGGTCACGCGCTTCCTAAGCTTTCAGCGACCGACCGCGACGCCAGCGGACAACAAGGCCCGCTCTTCGGCCTCGCGGTCGGGGCGGTAGCCGACGGCCTGCTGGATGGAACTGGAGGTGAAGTTGGACGGGTCGGTGTAGAGCACCACCTGGGCGGCCCCAACGGCGGTGGCCGCGGCTGTGACGGCGGCGCCGAAGCCGCGCCGGCGCATAGGCCGCAGGGTGTAGAGGGGCCCGACGCGGGCTACTCCTGCGGCCGACTCGCCGTTGACACCGGGGAGCGGTCGGCGGTGGTCGGCGAGAGCGTCGGCCAAGGCGACCGCCGCCGGCTCGGGCATCCGGGCGACGAAGAGACGGTGGGGTGGGGTGTGCATGCCAGGGCCGACCACACGCCCGCCGTCGGTCACCGTGACCCATAGGTCGTCCGGTCCCGGCGGCTGACTGCCGGCGCCGACACGACCCGCGTACACGGCAATCACGCTGGCGCTGAAAGGGTCAGCGGCCAAATAACCCACCGCTCCCTGCCAGCCGACGTCGGCGTTCTTGAACAGCTGCACGTCGGGCCACAAGTGCGTCAACACGAGGTGCCTTACGTTCGCGGCGGCGGCGTACTCGCCGGCCTGGTAGGCACTGGCCAGCTGGCCGACCGAGTCTTCCGGAACCTCTCCGGGGAATGTGGCCTCGGCCACGAGCAGCGACGCGCCAGCCGCCAAGTCCACCACCTGCGGATCGGCGCCGCCGTCGCCGGTGTAGACGACCGAGGCGTCGCCGACGCCGAGTCGCAGACCTACGTTGGGTACGAAGTGCCGCAACGCCCGCGTCGTCACCTTAAACGGGCCGACGGTAAAGCAATCACCGGCTCCGAATTGCTGAAGGACGTAGTCAGCTGTGAGCATCTGGCCGTCCAGAGCCAGCACCGCGTCGGCAGCACCGCTAAGCGCGAACACCGCCAGCGCCGGCGGCGGGTCCTCACTCAGATGTCTCGCTCGCAACAATGGATTGAGGTCGGCGCAGTGATCGGCATGGCCGTGACTGATCAACACCGCATCGATGTCAGCGGCCTCAACTGTCCTCAGCAGCTCCGGCACGGTGGCATAGCCGGGATCGACCAGCAACCGAAAACCCACTTCATCGGTCAGGTAGCCGCTACAGCCGCGCTCCGGCGTGGGCCACGCACCGCCACCGCCGAGCACCGTCATCCGCATGAGGCTGACCCTGCAGTAGCGGGGCTGAGCAATCAGCGAATGCCCGCCGGGTAAGCGTCACTGCGCTTCGATGTGGCAGCGTGGCCCAGGGGCGTTGGCCAGACGCTGATCGGCGGTGAGCAGCACGGCGTCGACTGCTTCTGCCAGAGCGACGTAGCAGCTGTCGTATGCGGAGAGGTTGAAGCGAAGTTCCCAGACTCGCCGAAGGAGGGGCGTCGTTGGGAAGACCCTGATCGGGAAGGAGAGAAGGTCGCTGATGGCAGCATCAGCTTGCTCGGACGTCAGCCGGCCCGTGCTGGCGTGCCGTCGTAGCACTGATATGACTTCGATTCGCAACAGATCGGGACCGAAGATCGTCTCGCCACGAAGACGGCGCCTGAAGCGCTGCCCGTCATTGCCGGCGTCGGCGAGCACCGGAGCCAGGACCGACGCGTCAACGACCAGCACGTTGCTCATCGAGCGCCGCGATCGCACTCTCCGCGCAAAGCCGGCCCTTCGGGCGACCCTCGAGTCGATCGAGCATCTCGTCAACCGTCGGTGTGGCTGCGATCAGGGCGAGCTGGGCTGCGAGAAACTGCTGGAGCGACTGACCTGCCTGCTCCGCTCGGCGCAGCAGGGCCTCGTGGACCTCGTTCGGGACACCCCTTACCTGCACGTTCGGCATGCATGCATTATACATGCGCGAGTGGGGAGGGCAACGGAAGCGTCCCCGAATCTCACCTAGCGCGCATCACTTTCCGCGCCGGTCACCCGTCCCTGATCGCCGGCTGAGGGCGCTTACGCAGCGCCCCATGAGGCACCCGGCTCCCGATCGGGAGGCGTCAAGGCCAGCCGTTACGATCTAGTCGCGCAGGAGCTGTTCGCGGAGGATATCGGCGTGGCCGCAATGCTGCGCCAGCTCGCGCAGTACGTGGAGATACACCCAGCGCAGCGGGAGTGGGCCACGCCTGTTGCCCTGGATGATGTCGTCCAGGGCCAGCTCCGAGGTCATTCGGCGTGACGCTTCACATGCTTCGAGGTGCGCCTGGCGGACGGTCGCGATGGTGTCATCGTCACTGAGGATGAACGACTCGTCTGGTGTAGGCGGGAGGCCGATCTCGGCTCGTGCCCGGCATGTCACCGCCTCGTCGAACCAGACCTTCTCGACGAAGGTGGCGTGCTTGACCAGGCCGAGCAAGGTGGTACGAGAGGGGACCAGCGATCGGCGGGCCTGGCTTTCGGTGAGCCCGTCGAGGCACCTATTGAGCTGATTGCGGTGCTCGTCGAGGAACGCCTCGAGCTGGGCCCGGACCGGCTGGTCGATGACGTCCTCGGCGGACGCCGAAGGGAAGGAAGACATGCGGGGAGCATGTCACTCTCGCCGCCGGCAAGCAATCGGCAATCATCACGCCTCCGGTGTTCCGGCCGCCGCTGTGATCGCGCAGATAGCTCCCCATCGGCGTCCCCAATCAGCGCCGGCCGTCGGGCCTCCAGCCGTCGATGCGGTAGAAGCGCTCAGCTCGTTCATTGCCCATGAGCACCCACAGGACCGGCTCGGAGAATCGTTGTGCGGCCAAGCGGCACCAGACGTCGTCGATCAGCAGTCGCCCTACCCCGCGGTCCCACCAGTCAGGGTGGACATAGATCCCATACAACTCGCCGACGCCATCGTTATCGGAATCTCGGCAGGAACCTGTGGTGGTGAACCCGCAGATGACGTCCTCTCCAACGGCCACGGTGGTGTGCGGCAAGCCGGGGCCGGCTTCGGCGAGTGTCTACCGAGCGGCCCGATCTGCGGGTGCGACGCTGGCCAGGTAGTCGTCTGCCAGCAGGCCGCGGTATGCGACCTGCCACGCTCGGACATGAACTCGCGCACCGGCGTCCTCATCACCCGGCGCCGCACGACGGAGAAATACCTGACAGCATCTCGCGGCTATCGCTGGCATGCACGCCGATTTCGGGCCATCGCAGGACCGGTCGTCGGCGAAAGCCGGAACGATGTCGTGCGGGTCAAGAAGTAAGCCTCTCGATGGGTTGACCGGTGACATCCGCGATGAGCTCGAAAACCTTGTCACGGTGTAAGACGGTGAGCTGGACCAGCTCGGCTGTGGCGGCGATGGGAAGATCGGAAATCGATGCTGCCCGGTGCTGTCCGCGCTCGCCGAGCGCGACTTGGACCTCCACGGCGCGGTCTTCGATGACTGGAGTGAGGTACTCGACCGGCATGCGGGCAAGCGGAGGGTACTCGATCGCCGCCCGCAGGTCCTTCCCGGAGCAGGCCGAGAATCCTGGCTGGGCCGCCGGGCACGAAGACGAGCAGCACCCGACGGGGACCATCTGTCACCCGAACCATCGGTCGATTCCACCGAGTCATGTTGACGCGCCTATAGCCGATGACGCCGGGAAGATGACGCGCGAGAACGTTCAGCCCGTTGCGTGCCTCGCGCCCTGAGGGACCTGCTCGCTCGGGACGCCGGGGTGTACCGCGTCTTGAAGGCCACAGACGTGTGGCCAGCTGATGAGCAACTCGCCAGGCACGCGGGTCTGCTGCTCGGCGAGGCGGGTTGCGACGCCACTATCGACGCCTTCGTCGCCGCTACGGCGGTCGCGGGTCTGCGACGCCATGGCGCCACCCACTGCGTCGTGCTCCCGAGCGACCGACACGACCTCCGGGTGCTCCTGACCGGCGAGCACGTTCGCGTCGTTGGGGTATAGCCGAGCGCGCTGCCTCTCCCAATCATCGATCCCAAAATGGGAACCCGCGCGCGGCCGGGCCGAGGTCAGAGGGTGAACATGCCGCCGCCGCCTCCTCCGCCACCGGCAACGAGCAGCCGGTCTCCCAGTCCAAGAGCCCCACTGCGGATGTCGGTGGCTCCGCCGCCTCCTCCGCTCGGCGTTCCCCCCTCGAAGCACGAGCCGTCGCCTCCGCCGTTGTAACCCCCACCCGAGCCAGGCGAGACGCCGGGATCCCCGGCACCTCCGACGTTCACCTGCAGCGTCTCGCCGGACGTCACCGGCAGGCTTCCTCAGATCTCGGCGCCGAGACCACCCGGCGCGCCCGAAGAACCTTGAGCACCCTCGGCCCCGTAAAAGTCGAACGATGCGCCTGTCACCCCCGCGGGGACCGTCCAGGTCGCGGCGCTTCCGGTCTCGGCGAACGTCTGCGTGCACGTCGTCGCGGTGCAAGACACTGCCGCGGTCGCCGCGGAAGCTGCCAGAGCGCTCGCGAAGTCGCCCGCAGCTGCAAGGGCTTTCGCCGCGCGACGGCGTCCTCAGGCTTCCTGGAGGAGCGACGGTGTCACAGGTTCCCGGTGAGTGTCTCGAAGGGCTCGCCAGGCTACCGCGGCGCTCAGCACGAGGGCGACGCCTGCGAGCCCGAAGCCCTCCCGCGCCCCGACCTCCTCACAGACGAGGCCGACCATGAGGGATGTGATCGGCGCCGTGCCGGGCAGCGCCATCGTCCAAGCCCCCATCACCCTTCCTCGCATCTCCGGAGTGGCGCGAAGCTGAGCAAGGGCGTTCGCGCGGGCGATGAACCAGATCGAGCACAGGCCGCACACCGCCAGGCCGCCGAGCTCCACCCCGATATCGGGCGAGAGCGCGGTCGCAAGAACGACTATCCCACTTAGGAGCGCGAGGCGGCGAATGCTCCGTCCGCTCGGAAACGAGCTCCCCGTTGCAGCCAGGACCGCGCCTCCTAAGGCTCCCACCCCGAAGGTCGCCATCATGAGCCCGTAGCCGCCGCCTCCGAGGTGGAACACCTGGACGGCCACGAGGGGAAGAGAGACGCTCAGGTTGAACAGCATCCCGGAGGCAGCAGCCATCACCAACACCGATCTGATCGCGGGCTGCCCCCAGGCAAAGGCCAACCCCTCCCGCACCTCCCCCTTGCGCCTGGGCCGGGGAGGCACATGTCCGCCGGGCCGGAAGTGCCAGAGCACGAGGAGAGGCAGTACGAAGGTGGCGGCGTTGAAGAAGAGGCAGCCCGCCACTCCGGTTGTCACGAGGAGCACGCCGCCGGCGGCCGGGCCGAGGATGCGGGAGGCGTTGATGACGATCTCGTTCAGCCCGATGGCGTTTGCCGTGCGCTCGCGCCCGACGAGATCGAGCACGTAGACCTGGCGCGCCGGTTGGTCGACGGCGTTCACAAAGCCGCTCACGATGGCAAAAACGAACACCATCCAGAGACGGATTGAACCGAGCAGGGTGAGAAGGCCGAAGACCGAGGAGATGACGATGAAGCTCGACTGGGTTCCGAGCAGCAGACGACGCCGGTCGAGCCGGTCGACGAGCGCGCCCGTCCAAGCGCCTCCCAAGAGCAGTGGGGCAAAGGTGCACGCAGTGACCGCGCCGAGGGCAACTCCTTGCCCACCGAGCCGGACCACGAGCCAGGACTGAGCGACCGCCTGGGTCATCGACCCCGATGCCGACAGCACTTGGCTCGAGAACCACCAGCGAAACGGCCGAACTCGAAGTGACCCGAATGCAAGTCGCAGGCCGCGCGCCGTCCGCGGGCTGTGGCCCGGAGCCGGTCTCAAGTGGCGGACAAGGCACGAAGGACGTCGGCGAACTGCCGAACGAGCCCGTGGAGATCTCTGCGCGAGGCTTCCTCGACACCGTCTTTCGCGACCTTCTCCGCGCGCAGGTGGTGGGCCCGCACCCGGCTCGCCAGCAACGTGCGGGCCAGGTCACGATGGAGCACGAGGCGAAAAAGTGGCATGCCCTGCTCGCGAAGGACAGTGTCGGCGGCGTCGAAGTGCTCGATCGCCTCGTCATAAAGGCCCTGCGCGACCTTGAGCGCGGCCATCTGCCAGCGGACCGGGCCGAGGGTGAAGCCGACGTAGTGGGACCACAGATGCTCGTACGGTCGGAGCACCGTTTCGAGAGCGGCGCCGAGCTCGGCGTCTTTCAGGCTCATCAAGGCGAGTGCCAGGTTGGTCCAGGCAATCAACCGGAACTGGTCATGGGGGAATGCCTCTGGCTGGTCGAGCCTGTAGGTGCGGATCACCTCCCGGGCCTCGTCGAGCCGTCCGGCTTCCGCGAGGTGGTGTGCATGGGCACAGCGCCAGACCGCCGCCTCCGGGTACTGGTCGGCATAGACCACGACGAGATCGGCCAGATCGTTCTCATGGCCACGCAGGAACTCGAAGCCCGCAAAGATGGCCGCCCACCACTGCTCGGCATCAGGCATGCCCAGTTGCTCTCCGAGCTCCCGGGCCTTGTCGTTGGCTGCCTCGGCGCCAGGAAGGTCGCCGCCGTAAGCCACGAACTGCACCTCGAAAGCCGTCGCGATCGCGGTTATGTGCTGCGGGCAGTCGTTCTCGGCGATCGACGTCCCGGCACCGATCAGGCGGCGGGCTTCGGCCACGTCGCCCACGCCGAGATACGAGCAACCGGCCCAGAGCCTGCTCAGCGCCCTAAGAGTCGGGTCGCCGGCTTCGTCGGCGAGCGAGATCACCTCGCGCTGTCGCGATGGCGCCGCCTCCCATCGCTCGGGAACGAGCACAGCCTGGCCGGAGCGCAGCAGGACCTCGGCCACCACCCGAACGTCCCCGAGCTCGCGCGCCATCGCGACGGCGCGGTCGGCGAGATCAAGGCGATTGTCGCTCGAGACCCCGCGATCAAATGTCAGCTCTGCCGCCAGCGTCGCCTGCAGCAACGCCACGCCCGCAGAGCGCTCGGGGCCGGCGGCGTCGAGGGTGGCGGAGAGCAGCTCGACGCGTTCACGGTCGACGGAGTTGAAGATGCTCTGCACCCCACGAAAATTGCCCACCGCCGCGCGTATCGCGAGGTCGATCCGACCAAGGGCGAGACCGCTCCGGCCCGCTTCGAGCAGGGTCGCACGAAACGATGCGTCGCTCTGGTCCCGCTGGGCTTCACCGAGCCCGCACAATGCCTCGACTCGCGCCACCCGATGGTCGTCGTCGCTTTGGTCGGTCAACTCGAGCACCTGGCGGTACAGAGCCTCGGCTTCCGACAGCGCCCGTGCGTCCAGCGCGTTGCCAGCCGCGGCGAGCAGGTACGACACGGCCCGGCGCACCGCCGGGCCCGTCGGCGCCGCCTCAAGCGCATGACGGGCGAGCGCGGCGGTGTCGTTCGGCCGCAGCTTCTCCAGGACGTCGGCCACTTGGCCATGGAGGCGACGCCGCCGGGTGGCCGACATCTGCTCATAGATAGTGTCGCGTACCCCTGCGTGGGAGAACCTCAGCCGGTCCGGGGCGATCTCTTGCACGAGGCGAGCCCGGCACGCCTCGTCGAGCGCGTCGAGCACCGCGCTCTCGTCGAGATCGACCACCGAACCCACGAGCTCGAGGTCGAACTCGCGGCCGACGACGCTTGCCACGACAAGCACGGCATTGGCGGCTTCCGAGAGGCGTCCGAGCCGCCGGCCCACGACGTCGCGCACGCTCTCGGGCAGCGCCACGCGGTCGGGATCGGACACCTCCCAGCGACCGTCGATCAGGTGGACCTGGCCGGTCTCGACGAAGTGACGCAGGAGCTCGCCGACGAAGAAAGGGTTGCCCGCGGTCTCGGCATAAGCGGCCTCCGCCAGTCGACGACCTGCGGCGTCCAGCACGTGGCCGGCGGCGGCTTCTACGAGAGCCACGACCTCGTCCGCGCTCAGCCCGCCGAGGTCGAACCTCTCCACTGCCGGCAGGCGACGCAAGTCGGCCAGCACGCTTGGAAGGAGGTGTCCCGGCTCGAGCTCGGTATCGCGGTAGGTGCCCACCACCAGCAGCCGAGCTGACTTGCTCGCTGCCGAGGTCTTCAGCAGGTGCACGAGAAGCTGCAGAGTGGCCCTCGTCGCCCAGTGGAGATCGTCGAGGACCACCACCATGCCCGACTGCTCCGAAGCCGCCGCCAAGAAGGATGCGACCGCTTCGAACAGGCGGTACTCCTCGGTCCGAGGGTCGGAGACGACTGCGGCCGGCAGATCCGGCACGCGTTGCGACAACTCGGGCAGCAGCCGAACCAGCTCACCGGGGAGCCGACCCAGTACCGGGGCAGGATGGGTGGCTGTGTAGAGCTCCAGGGTTTCGACAAAAGGCTGGAATGGCACGGCCATACCCTCGTCACAGCGGCCGTGCAGCACGATCGCGCCGTCAAGGTGGGCGTGGCGAGCGAGCTCAGCGGCCGTGCGCGTCTTTCCGACCCCTGGCTCGCCCGCCAGCAGCACCGTCCGGCAGGCCGGTCCCTCGAGCACGGCGGCCCAGGCCTCGCGCAGCCGGCGGAGGATCTCGTCGCGTCCGACGTATGGCGTCGCAGCACCGGCGACAAGTGACGGCGGCAGCGCCATGACAGTTGCCGTCGTGGCCGCCCGATCGGGCAGCGGCTGCCACTGCACGGCACAAGCCGCCGTCGGCTCGGCCAGCCCCTTCAAGGTGAGCTCACCCCACCGGCTCGAAGACGTGGGTTCCCCGCCCCCGGGCGAGCGAGCGCACGAGGTCGGCTACGAGCACCTGCCCCGCCTGACTGGCGCCGCACAGCCGCGACGCCTCGATGACCGGGGTGCCGAGCACGTCGCCGCGCTCGAACGACACGTCGCCAGCCGATGCGCCGATTCGAAGTGCCACCGTGGGCCCGGAGTGGCCGCGCCCGTGCCGCTCGACTTCCTGCTGGATCGCCACGCCGGCGTCGACCGCGTCTATGGCGGACTCGAACACCACGAGAATCCCGTCGCCGAGGCTCTTCATCACCGTCCCGTGATGGCGCGCGACGAGGGCTGCCAGGCGACCCTCGAGGTCTCGCCAGAGAGCGTCGGCCGCCTCCTCCCCAAGTCGGGCCCGCAGCTCGGTCGATCCCACCACGTCGACGAACAGCACCGATGCCGTCGCGGTGCGCCGGGCGGTCGAGGTGGCCCCGCTTGGTGCGCTGGCCTGCAGCTCCATCGCCGTGAAGAGTAGTCGCCCCCGTCGACGCAATGTCGCCTCGCTCCGCCCCGAGGCCGTCCTGATTCGCGACGCAATCACGGCACTCACCCGCACCGCCACCAAGCCCCGACCGCGCGGTCACCTCTTCGCCAGCGGCGATCGCTTTCTGGCCGAGCACGCCGAACAGATGCGAGCGGCTTCGTAGATCGCTGAGGATGCTCGTCTGCGACACGAGCGGCCTCCCCTGCGGAGACGGCGGACGTCCCGACCCCCTCACCTCGCCGGCGCGCGGCTCCGCGACGTCTGGACCTCGCCGACGCTCGTCCAACTGAGTGCCCAAAGTGACCGCACTGGGGGTCTTTGGTCGCTCCACGCACACAGTTGGGCCGGGCCTGCCCCACAAACGCGCAAGAAACCCCCTGCCTCCCCGACCCTCACCTCCCTGGCGGCGCTCGCCCGGCGCGCCAGCCGCTGAGCTACTGCCTTCGATCTCGGCTTCCACAGCTTCCACGGCGCATGGAACTGCACCGAGCGGCGGGAGCGAACTAGAGCCGCACAGCTCGGGGACCAGGTCATTGCCTGCTGAGACCTCCCAGTGCACCTACAATCTGACCCAATGACGAGTCGGGCGATTTCGCGCCGCCCGACGGTGTCGGTCTGCCTGCCGACATACAATGGCGAGCGGTTTCTTCGCGAGCAGCTCGACAGCATCGCCGCACAGAGCGTCGTGCCCGACGAGCTCGTGGTGAGCGACGATCGATCTACAGACTCCTCGGTCGAAGTCGTCCGCGAGTTTGCCAGCAGCACCGGCATGACGGTGCGGATCCTGACCAATGACGCCAATGTCGGCCTCGCAGCCAACTACAAGCAGCTCGTGACGAACGCCGCGTCGGACATTATCTTTTTTGCTGACCAGGACGACCGCTGGGCGCACGACAAGATCGCGAAGATGCTCGCACCGTTCGTCGACAACCCTGCAGTCGATGCGGTGGCGAGCGACTCCATGCCCTTTGACTCAGAGTCGGGGGGCCGGTTCAAGAGAACTCTCTGGGAGTCGACACTCCACGGTCTTGCTCCCGCGCCGAGCCTGGCCGTGCTCGCAAGAAGAGCCTTCATCGCCGGGCACAACCTCGCTGTGCGCCGTGGCGCACTTCTCGGGTCCCTCTGGCCGGACTTAGACCTCTGGGCGGACTACTGGATCGCGCTTGTATTTGCGGCACGAGGCACGCTCGCCCTCGTTGACGAGCCCCTTGTGCTCTACCGCCAGCATGACGACAACGAGATCGGCATAAGAGGACGGCGTAGCTCACGTCAGAACGTGACGAGCTGGAATCGGACGGCTTCGACGCTCGAGGCTGTCCAGAAGTTCCTGAACGAGGCTGGCATCGAGGTTTCCGAAGGGAACGCTGAGCTGCTTAGGCGACGAGCGACTTTCATGCGCCGGCGAGTCGCATACCGCCGGGAACCCCTCCGCCACATAGCGACGCCGCTCAGGCTCCTATGCGACGGGGACTACGGGTACGCCACATTCGCCAACGGGAGGAGCAGCTTTGCTGGCGACGTGCTCGCACTCCGTGACCGGCCCGACAGGAGTCGCCCGAGCCGCGCGACGAGAGACGACGACACCCGGGCCCGA
>CAZAMA010000076.1:0-15170 GCA_964485645.1 uncultured Acidimicrobiaceae bacterium
TGGCAATCGCCACACCTGTCAAGAGCGCGGCTCCGACCGCTGGCAGCTCAGAGCGGTTGATCCGGCCGGCCGAGAGGGCGAGACTCACGAGACCGCCGGCGAGCAGGAGAACACCGGCGAGCTCGAGCGCACCCAGGCTCTCTTGCGCGAAGAGCGCGGCGCCCGCGGTGACGAGCAGAGGCGAAGTCCCCCTCGCGATGGGATACATCTGGTTGAACGAACCGAGGCGGTATGCGTTCATGAGGGCGAGGTCGTACGCCACGTGCACCACGGCCGAAGCGACCAGGAAGATGAGGGCCGCTCGCGCCGGCAAGCCGGTGAAGGCGAGAGCGGTACCGCCGCTCACGGCAAGGGCAGTGCCGATCCACGCGAACACGACGAGACGGTCCTCGACCGCCTTGGTGATCGCGTTCCAGACGGCATGAAGCACCCCGGCGCCGAGCACCACGAAGAGCACGCCGGAGCTGAGATGCGGAGCCGCCATCAGGCTCGCGCCTTCGCCCTCGCAACAGAGGCGCTACCGTCCCTGCTCATAGAAGACAGTAGCGCTTCTATGCTGCGCGACGAGCTGGCCGCGCTCGTCGCGGCCGCACCACCAGGAACGCGACTTCCGCCGACACGCGAGCCGCAGCGTCGCTTTCGCGTCGGACCCGCTACCGTGCACAGAGCTGTCAGCGAGCTCGCGAGCGCCGAATTGTTAAAACCTTCGGCACAGAGCGCCGCTAGAGCTTTCATACGTCTGTCCATGAAGCGATCACCTGTCCACGTCACGGGAGCCGTTCTCGCGAACCTAAGGCGACCACGCTCGCACAGGCTCAGCACGATCTCCATGGCTACCCTGGCCCTGCTCGCCGCAGGTTTCGGGCTCCTCGGCCCCGCCGCCCCGGCGCTGGCGGCACCGCCGATACCGTCACCGGCCCCACCGCCGTTACCGTCACCGGCCCCACCGCTTCGGACGAGGTGCCCGCCAGTGCAACCGCGGTAGTCGTGAACTTCACGGTTCAGCGCGGCTCGAGCGCGAGCATTCTCACTGCGTATCTTGCGGGAGCATCTCTGCCGCTGGCATCCGACGTCAACTTCACGGCCGGCGCGACCACTTCGAACAGGGCAATAGTCGCAGTCGGCAAAGGTGGCCAGATCATGATCTACAACCACGCGGGCAACGTGGAGGTGGACGTCGACGTAGACGGCTACTACACGGCGGCGGGCGGGAGCGGGTCGGCCTTTGTCGCCATAGATCCTGTCCGCCTCGTCGACACCCGCGCGAGACTGGGCGGCAGCCCCCTCGCTCCGAAGAGCTCCGAGAGCTTTCCGCTCACGAACGCCTCCATCCCGGCAGATGCCACCGCGGTGGCCACGAACGTGACCTCGTCGCAGGTGGAGCCCCTGGGTACCTCACGGTCTACCCATCTGCCCTGTCCAGCGTGCCAGTGGCCTCTGATCTCAACTGGACAGCAGGTGAGACGGTCGCGAACTTCACGACCGCAGATAGGGCGTCGACGGGCATGACAGAGGTCTACAACAGCCATGGTGATCCCATGAACGTCGTCGTAGACGCCTTCGGCTACTTCGTCACAGCTTCGTGAGGCCACGGGCCGACAAGCGGTCCTAGGCACTCGCGATCGAGCGGCTTCCGTACCATCTCCGCGCCGGCAGGAGAGGCTCGTCCCCCTAAGGGATGATCTGGCAGATCATCCGCGAGCCCGATGCGCCCGGAGCTCGCGGAGCTCAAAATGGCACGTAGGGCTCCCGACGCGTCGCGGGTGCCGGCAAAGCCCGTTCAAAGAGGAGTGCCAGTGATCGAAGCAGTCCATCTGACAAAGCGCTACGGAACCACGACCGCTGTCGACGACCTGTCATTTAAGATCGAACCGGGCCAGGTCACCGGATTTCTCGGGCCGAACGGTGCCGGTAAGACGACGACCATGCGGATGATCATCGGTCTGGACAGTCCCGCGAGCGGATCGGTGACCATAGATGGCCGTGCGTACCGTGACCTGCCGGCGCCGCTCAGAGAGGTCGGTGCGTTGCTGGACGCGAAAGCGCTCCATGGCGGGCGGAGCGCCTACAACCATCTACGGGTTCTCGCCCTCAGCAACGGCCTCCCGCTGAGTCGCGTCGACGAGGTGCTGAAGATGGTGGGGCTCCAAGACGTCGCCCGCCGGCGCGCTGGTGGCTACTCGCTCGGGATGAGCCAGCGGCTAGGGGTCGCAGGCGCGCTTCTCGGTGACCCAGGGATCCTGATGTTCGACGAGCCGGTCAACGGTCTCGACCCGGAGGGGATTCTGTGGATCCGCCAGCTCATGCGATCACTGGCGGCCGAAGGCAGGACCGTGCTCGTCTCCAGCCACCTCATGAGCGAGATGGCTCTCACTGCCGACCACCTCCTCGTCATCGGCAGAGGCAAGCTCATAGCCGATACCGGTGTGCAGGAGTTCGTAGGTCTGAGCTCCGCCGGTACTGTCGTCGTCCGCAGCCGAGACGACAGCCTGCTGGCAGCTCGCCTCGCCGAGCAAGGCGCGCGGACCGAGCCTGCAGTCGGGGGCGGGCTGAGCGTCTCGGGCGTCAGCTCCTCGCGCGTGGGCGAGGTCGCTTTCAAAGCGGGGATAATCCTCGACGAGCTGACACCGCAACGCGCCTCTCTCGAACACGCCTTCATGGAACTGACCAAGGACAGCGTCGACTTCGTCGCATCGGCACCCGAGCTCGCCGCCGTCGGCACCGACTACCCCGCAGGGGAGGGCTCCCGATGAGTACTGCTCTCGCGCCACTGGCCGGAGGGCCGGCCGAGCCGCGCTCCAGGCAAGCCATCCCGGCTCCTGCGCGCTTCTCCGATGCGCTTGGCTCCGAATGGGCCAAGCTGACCTCGGTCCGCTCGACTTGGGTCACCCTTCTCGTCTCGCTGCTCCTCGGCGTCGGCGTCGGCACCTTGATCTCCTATCTTGCGGGGAGCCACTACGCGACGGGAGGTTTCAGGGGCCAGGCCTGGGATCCCACCGCGGTCAGCTTCCGGGCTCTCACCATCGCCCAGCTGGCGATCGCGGTTCTCGGCGGCCTCGTCGTGACGTCCGAGTACGGAACGGGCATGATCAGGACCAGCTTGACCGCGACTCCTCGGCGGAGCCGTTTCCTTACCTCCAAAGCAGTCGTGTTCACGACCGTCGCCCTCGTCGTCGGCGAGGTAATGGCCTTTGCAGCTTTCCTGCTGGGCCAGCTGGCGATCGGGTCGAACGCACCCCATACGAACCTCGGGGCTCCGGACGTCCTACGGGCCGTCGTCGGAGCAGGGCTCTATCTGGCCGTGATCGGCCTCCTGTCCTGCTGCGTCGGTGCCCTCGTGCGCAATACCGCGGCATCGATCTCCTCCATGGTGGCGCTGCTCTTCGTCCTGCCCGGGGTCGTTCAGGCCCTGCCGGCGTCTTGGAGCAACGCGATCACAGAGTGGTGGCCGACACAGGCGGGGAGCCAGGTCTATTCGCTGCACCGTTCGGCACATACTCTTTCTGCATGGTCCGGATTCGCCGTGCTGGTCGTCTTCACTGGCATCGTCCTCGCGGCAGCTCTCTGGGTGATCGAACACCGGGACGCCTGATCCCGTGACGGCCGCTCCTTTCGGCCGATGAGAGCCGTCGTCGCTCGGCTCCGGTCAAAGCCGGCTGGCACGACTGCGCCATGGTGGTGGCAACGCGCCGTCACGGTCGCTGTGGGAGTGCCGGTCGCGGCCGTTGTCGCGGTGTCCTGGGCGACGGCGCGCGGACCGGCCGGTTCCCCGGCAAAAGTGCTCGGCGCGGCACTCGGCTTGGTCGGCGTCGCTCTCCTGCCCTGCCGCCGGCGTCTCCCTTACGCGGTCTTGGCCGTCGAGGTAGCGCTGGCCTCTTCGACGGCACTACTCAGCGCGCCGGCCGAGCGCAACGGCGCGGTGCTCCTCGTGGCCCTCACTTTGTACGTGCTCGCGACGGTGCGTCAGCCGGTGAGTACCATCATCGCGGCAGTTGCCTCTGCCCTCTGTGTCACGGTGGCGGCGCTCCTGCACACCGCGAGCGTCGGTGAGCTGACACGGCTCGTCCCCGACATGGCGTTTCTTACCGCCGCGGTGGCAATCGGCTTTGCCGTACGCGCCCAGCGCAGCCTCTTGGCGACGTTTCGCGAACGCGCCGAGCAGGCCGAGCGCGAACAGCGATGGAGCGCGACGAGAGCCGTCGCGGCCGAGCGCGTCCGCATCGCTCGGGAGCTTCACGACGTCGTCGCCCACCACGTCAGCCTCCTCGTCGTCCAGGCCGGCGCCGTCCGCGAGACGCTGCCGGCGGACCATGTGACCAGGCCTGTCCTCGACTCGATGATTGATGGCGGCCGGCGCGCCATGAGCGAGCTGCGTGAGATGCTCGGCGCCCTTCGCCTCGACGAGAGTGCCGAGGAAGACAGCCTCCACGACCCCCCCGGTCACGCAGGCGAACTGCCGCTCTCGCCGCTCCCGACGATCGAGATGGTCCCCGACCTGGTATCGGGTGCCGCGGCGGCCGGGCTTCCTGTGACGCTGCACGTCGAGGGCACGCCAGTGGAGACCTCGGCGGCAATCTCGCTCTCGGCCTACCGAATCGTGCAAGAGGCGCTCACGAACGCCGTTCGTCACGCTCCGGGCGCCTTTACCTCCGTGTGGCTGACCTACGACACCGGCATGCTGGACGTAGCCGTGCGGAACGGGCCCGCACCGAGGCGGGCCGTGGGTCTCGAACACGATCGGGTATCTGACGCACGACCCGGCCACGGACTGACGGGGATGAAAGAACGCGCTGCCCAGGGCGGGGGGATTCTCCGTGCGGGCCCGGTGCAGAGCGGCTGGGAGGTCAGAGCCAGCTTTCCGCTCGTCTCGAGTGCTGCCACCGCCGCTCTGCTCGCGCAGCCGCGGTGAGCACGAGTGGCGACCGTCGACCGATAAAGGTCCTGATCGTCGACGACCAGGCTCTGATGAGGCAGGGTTTCTCGATGATCCTTGCCGCGCAGGGCGATATCGAGGTTGTCGGTGAAGCCGCAAACGGGGAGGAAGCTCTGGCCCAGGCCGCGGCGTGCCAGCCCGACGTCGTGCTCATGGACATACGCATGCCCGGGCTCGACGGCATCGAAGCCACCCGTCGGCTCTCGAGCACGAATGATTCGCCCCGGGTGCTCATGTTGACGACCTTCGGACACGACGAGTACGTGACCAGCGCGCTCTCGGCGGGCGCGTCGGGCTTCGTCTTGAAGGATGCAACCCCCGACGAGCTCGTCTACGCGGTCCGCGTCGTTGCGGCAGGGGACGCTCTGCTGTCGCCGGCTGTCACCACTCGCCTCATCGAGCAGCTGCTTCCGGCGCTCCTAGCTCAGGCAAAGCCGCCCGCCGAGCGCTCCACGGACGTCGCAGCCCTCACCGAACGCGAGATGGAAGTGCTCCTTCTCGTAGCAAAGGGACGCTCGAATGTAGAGATCTGCAACGAGCTGTGCATCTCCGAGGCGACGGTCAAGACCCACGTCTCGCACATCTTGACCAAGCTCGGTGTCCGCGACCGTGTCCAGGTCGTCATAGCTGCATACGAGCTTGGCCTTGTCGCCCGCAGGACCTAGCGCCGCCTCCTCGGAGCCAGGGCTTCGGCTCGGGAGTTCGGCTCTTTCGTTCCCGGTCGCACCGTCTCGCTGCCTACCAAGAGGCCCTTTCCCCGTACGGCGCCGATTGCCGCGTAGCGACAGGCCATCTCGGCGAGCCCCTCCAGCAAGTGCTCGCCCATCTTTGCCGCGTTGGCCTGCAGATCGTGCTCGATCACGTAGTCGATGGTCGCGAGCGCCGCGGCAGCCGCGAGCGGATTGCCGCCGAAAGTAGATATCACCCCTGTCCCGAGGCAGTCCATCAGCTCAGGGCGACCGATCACGGCTCCGATCGGCAGGCCGTTGCCGAGCCCTTTGGCTACCGTGATGAGGTCGGGCACGACGCCATCGGCGGATATCGCCCAGAAAGTGTCGCCCGTACGGCCGAAACCGGTCTGGATCTCATCCGCGACGAGCAGGATGCCGAACTCGTCTTCGCCAAGGGTGGAAAGGGAGCCCCGGAAGCGATCTCCGGCAATCCGTAGCCGACGATGCTCGACGCAGTGCCCCCCAGCCCGGCTCAGCGGTGCTCGCGCGGGCTTCTACGAGGTGAAGTACCATCTCGATACCTCCGGGTTGTTGAAGACCCCCTGCGGCTTCCAACCGCCGACGTTGTTCTTCACGACCGAGATCTCGTTGTCGGCGGTCGGGAACCACAGAGCGGCGATGTTGCGGGAGAGGTAGTTCTCGTAGTTGAACAGATAGCTCAGCCCCGTCTTCGTATGGGTGAGGTCGATCAGACGCTGCGCCGTCGGCGAGTAGTACCCACCGCCCCAGTAGTTGCCCTTTCCAAAGGTCTGGCCCGAGGTCGGATACACGTCGGACTGCCCGTAGTCCCAAAGCCAGGAGTCGAACAAGATGATTCCCCAGTTGCACGGGCCCGGCGGGCAAACGCCACCGATGGAGTAGATCGACGTGACCGTCTGGGGATTGATGGTGATCCGGACTCCGGCACTCGCCGCGGATGTCTGGAAGGACTCGGCCTGGGCAATTACGGTCGGATAGCCGGACTGGATCATCAGCGGAAGGCTGAGCGCTGTCCCGGCAGTGATCCCCGCGCCGCACCGCTTCGCACCGACGCCCGGGCGCGCGCAGGCCATGACGCCGGAGGAGTTCGGTCGCCAGCCGTGTGACTCGAGCAGGCTGCGCGCCGCGGCCGTCGAGTAGGGATCCGGATCGGTCTTCTCCTCCGGGCTCACATAGGGAGAGCCCGCGATGTTCGGGACGGGGCCATAGGTGTACTGGCCTAAGCCGTGAAGGACCGCCTTCAAGAAGAGGGGCTCGTTGACGAGGTGCTGGAGGGCCTGACGGATGTAGAGCTGGCGGACGAACTTGCCGTAGGGCCCTGTGTAGCCGAGCTCCGCCCACTGCACGTAGGCAGGAGCCCACGGAGCAACGGTGAAGCCGTGCGACTCGAAGTAGCCCTTCAGCCCTACGTAGTCGCTGATTGGCAGGAACCCGTAGTCGAGCTCACCGGAGCGTAGCGCCGCGAGCTCCGCGGTATTGCTCGGAAACGTCTCGTAGATGACTTCGTTCAGATGGGGCTTGGCAGCCCCGGTGTAGGCCGTGTTCTTGACGACGACAGTCCGTGCGGTTGTTATGTCGTAGCTCTTCAGCTTCCAAGGACCGTCGACCACCTGCCAGAGCTTCGACGTGGCATATGTCGATATGTCCTGCGACTGGTGGTACAAGAAGCTGAAGACGGCCTTGGCGCCCGCCTTGGTGCTCGCATAGTTGCCAACCGGTCCAGACAGCGACGTGCGGTCCCACAGCTGCACGGGGAGGGGAACGATGTCGGTCAGTTCGTTGTCGAGGTACCACTCCTGGCTGAAGCTCGAGGTGAGGTGCATCACGAACTCGGTAGGACTCACGTAGTCGATGCTCTTGACGTTGTCGGGGATGTCACCGGGCACGTGGTAGGCGACCTGGCTTTTGCCTGCATCGAGCAGCTGGAAGAAGAACGCTATGTCCTTTGTCGTCACCGGCAACCCGTCGGACCACCTCTCGTGCTTCAGGCGAATGGTGACGGTGGTGTTGTTGTCGGACCACACCGGCGGCTCGGCGAAGCTCCGCTTGAAGTCGATCACTGGGTCCGCGCCCTTCCCGGCGAAGTAGAGCGGGCGGTACAAGCCGTAGACGATGTCTAGGTCCCACTGGGTGTAGTTGGACTCGACGGGAAAGGGCAGGATCCAGTTGAAAGTGTTCCCTGGCGTATAGGCATACGTGAGCGTTCCGCCGTTCACGATCTTTGCTGCAGGACTCGCAGCAGCCGAGCTCGACAGGCCGGCACTCGAGAATGCCGCCAACAGGAGGGCCAGCACGGCCAGCAGCCCTCCGACGCGGGCGCGGCTGTGTAGAGCTCGTCTCACTGCCAACGGCCCGACGATCCCTTGCGCTCGTCCCATCTCTCCCCCTTGCTCCTCGGCCCGTCCGACGGCGGCCGTGCCACCCCGAAGAACCGTAGCGCACGGCTCGCACTTCCTTCGAGCCGGAGAGTAGGCCTGAGGGACGGTGTAAGTCGTGGCGGGACCTGCCGCAGAGCCTGATGGCCGCTTCGTCGCTCGGCCAGAGGGCACGTTGACACTAGTTTCCGGGGACAGGTACCGTGCACGCGGCTGCGATCGTCGTGGCCAGCTGGCTTGCGCCCCCGGGGAGGGCCCCATGGAGAAACCCGCTTCTGCTGCGCGTAGGGACGGCGCCGCACGAGCAAGGGACCGCAAGTGGCTCGCCTGGCGGTCGCCGCGTGCTGTCTCGGTCGCCTCGATACTGTCCGTTCTCCTGCTCGCGGCCTGCAGCTCCGCGCCCGCGTCGTCGACCCCGTCGTCGCCAAGCGCCAGACCAGGCAACGGCGGGACCGCCACGGTAGCGCTCACCCCCGGAGACCAGTTCAACTACATCCTCCCAATCCTGTCCTACGAATACGCCACTGCAGCCAATATCGAGTACTCCGAGTACCTCATGTGGCGACCCCTCTACTGGTTCGGCTCCCCCGGAGGCGTCGGCGTCAACGCGAAGTACAGCCTCGCGGACCCAGCCGTCGTCTCGGTTCGCGGAGGGGATACGACGGCTACCATCCAGCTCAAGTCGTACCGCTGGTCGGACGGCAAGCCCGTCACCGCGCGCGACGTGGAGTTCTGGTTCAACCTGTTAAAGGTTGCAAAGCAGAACTGGTGGGACTATGTGGCCGGGCAGTTCCCCGACAACGTCGCGTCGTTCAAGGTGCTCGGACCCACTCGCTTCGCGATCGTGTTCAAGGGCAGTTACTCGACTAGCTGGCTTTACAACGAGCTTGGACAGCTGATCCCGATCCCCCAGCACGCCTGGGACAAGACGTCGGTCGGGGGTGCCGTGGGCAACTACGATCTGACCACGAGCGGGGCGAAGGCGGTTTACGCCTTGCTCTCCAGTCAGAACAAGGACACGTCCACCTACGCCACGAACCCGTTGTGGAAGGTAGTCGACGGCCCCTTCAGCCTCGCCAGCTACACCGCTTCTACGGGTGATGCCACCTACGTGCGAAATCACGCCTATTCCGGACCGGCTACAGGATCTGTACACACCCTCCGCGTAGTGAGCTTCACGAGCGATACGGCTGAGTTCGACTCCCTCCTTACGAGTAAGAGCCTCACCTACGGTTACGTCCCCTTTAATGACGCGGCGGCCATCTCTCGCGTGCGAGCCGACGGCTACGACATCGCGCCCTGGCCGAGCTGGGGCATCACCTACATCAGCCTTAACTTCGCGTCCCCGGCGGTGCGAGCCGTGTTCGGCCAGCTGTACATCCGCCAGGCGATGCAGGACCTCATCGACCAGGGGGGATTTCTGAAAGCCTTCTTGCACGGCTACGGGAACCCGACCTATGGACCCGTCCCGTTGGTACCGGCCAGCCAGTTCCTCTCGGCTGCTCAGCGGTCCAACCCTTACCCGTACTCGCCCTCACTCGCGGTTTCGGTCCTGCGGAGCCACGGCTGGCGGATCGTCCCGAATGGATCGGACGTGTGCCTGCGCCCTGGATCGGCGGCCGGAGACTGCGGCACCGGGATTGCAAGGGGTGCCAAGCTGAGCTTTGGTTTCGCGTACTCGACCGGGACTCAGGCCGTGACCGAGGAGGTCACCCAGCTGCAATCGACCTTCTCCCAAGCTGGTATCCAGCTCGTCTTGAGCGGTGCTCCGTTCAGCACGGTCGTGGCCGCGGACGTCTCTTGCACCAAGCCGTCGTGCTGGCAGATGAACTACTATGGCCAGGGCTGGTACTTCGATCCCGGCTACAACGTTCCAGACGGAGGCGCGATATTCGACTCGACTGGGACGTCGAACGGCGGTTCCTATAGCAGCGCGACCGCCGACCGCCTCATCAGCCGGTTGCACAGTGGTGGCTTTCCCGCTCTTTACGCCTACGAGAACTACCTCGCGAAGGACCTGCCGGTACTGTGGATGCCGCAGCTGGACGCGCAGATTTCGGCAGTGAGCAAGAACCTGCGAGGCGCTCTCCCACAAGACCCGCTCGGGAACATCTACCCGGAGAACTGGTCGTTAGGGAGCTAGTCGTCGGAAGCCTCGGTGTAGATGCTGCGATCTGCGGTGATCTGGGCGAGAGGCAGGGATCTGAGAGGTGAAAGGGGAGCCGTTGCCGGTCCGTACCGAGTTTCCGTCGCGTGTGCAGGTAATTCGACACACGTGGATCCCGATGAGTGACGGCTGCAGGCTTGCCGCGCGCATCTGGCTTCCCGAAGACGCCGAGGAGGTGCCGGTTCCGGCAATCCTCGAGTACGTGCCGTACCGCAAGAACGACGGACTCGTGCTCCGAGACGCTCCGATTCACCACTATTTCGCGGGTCATGGCTACGCCTCGGTACGGGTCGACCTGCGAGGCAGCGGAGACTCCGACGGAATCCTCGAGGACGAGTACCTTGCCCTCGAGCAGCAAGACGGCGTCGCCGTCGTCAGCTGGCTTGCCGGCCAGAGTTGGTGCAGCGGCAAGGTGGGCATCATCGGCAAGTCCTGGGGCGGCTTCAACGGGCTGCAGATCGCGTCGCACGCCCCGCCCGAGCTCGGGGCAGTGATCAGCGTGGCCTCCACCGACGACCGCTACGTCGACGACGTCCACTACATGGGCGGTTGCCTGCTCGCGTGGACGGCTCTGCCCTGGGCCTCCACGATGCTCGCGTACGACGCGTTACCTCCGGATCCCGCCGTCGTCGGTTCTACTTGGCGCGAGGCGTGGCTCGACCGCCTGGACAGGACTCCGCCGTTCATAGAGGCATGGCTCGGCCACCAGACACGCGACGAGTTCTGGAAGCAGGGCTCTGTCTGTGAGGACTACGGAGCCATCCGCTGCCCGATCTACATGGTCGGCGGGTGGAGCGATGCCTATCGCAACGCGATCCTGCGCTTTCTTGCCGGCTATGGGGGCCCCTGCAAGGGACTCATAGGTCCCTGGGCGCACGACTATCCCGAGGACGGAGCTCCCGGACCCGCGATCGGGTTCCTGCAGGAGGCGGTCCGCTGGTGGGACTTCTGGCTGAAAGGCATCGACAACGGCGTGATGGACGAGCCCAAGCTGCAGACCTGGATGCCTGAAGCACGCCGTCCCGCGCCCGGCTACGAGACTTTCCCAGGGCGCTGGCTCGCTCTCGACGGCTGGCCGGCTCCCGGGATCGAGACCCGACGCCTGGTGCTTGGGGCTGGCGCACCCGGCGGAGAGGGCCCGGGCACGGATTCGGCCAGCACCGGCACCCTCGGACCAGTGCCCCTTTTTCGAGGGGCCATGTCCATCCTCGGCCGGACCGCTGTTGCCGTCGACGCCGGGCAATGGGGGGGTCACGGGGGACCGATCGAGTTCCCCGGCGATCAGCGGCCAGAGGACGGCGTCTCGCTCTGCTTCGACAGCTCACCTTTGACCGAGACGATGGAGATCCTCGGCGCTCCGAGCGTACGCCTGGAGGTCGCTGCGAACGAGCCGCTCGCTCTCGTAGCGGTTCGGCTCTGTGACGTGTGGCCCGACGGCGAGTCGACTCTCATCACGCGCGGCTTTAGGAACCTCACTCACCGGGAGAACGACGAGCGCCCGAGCCCCCTTGTCCCAGGTCAGCCGTACGTGGTCGACGTCGTGCTCAACTCGATCGCTTACAAGCTCCCCGCGGGTCACCGCCTGCGCCTGACAGTGTCGCCAAGCTACTGGCCATGGATTTGGCCCTCGCCGGTTCCGGTCACCTTGACGCTGCTCCTTGGCGGCGTGAGCGCGCTCGAGCTGCCGCTGTGGACTGCAGGCGGCGAGCATCTCCCCCCTCCCCATTTCGCCGTGCCCGAACGAGCGCCCGCCCCTGCCCACGTAGCTCTCGGCTCGCTGGCGACGAGGGAGACCCGTCATGACGTCGCCAGCGGAGTGACCGAGACGATCAGTGCCGCCAGAGACGGTCACCGGCTCGTGGAGGACGGGCTTGAGTACAAAGAGAGCGAGCGGGACACCTACCGGATCAAGGAGGGTCACCCGCTGTCGGCGCAGGTCAGGTGCGAGCGAGAGATGTCGGTTGCCCGCGGGCAGTGGCGTACCACCGTCCGCACCGAGAGCTCGATGTCGGCAACGGCGCAGGCCTTCCTCGTGACGAACGTCGTGGACGCGTACGAGGGCGACGTCCGTGTCTTCTCCAAGTCGTGGCACGCGACGATCCCGCGCAACGGCGTGTGATGGTGCCGGCCCCCCGGGGCGACGCGTCGACGTTCGGGGTCTGAGGTAGTGACCGGGTACATTCTCCGGCGCATCGGTCAGGCGGTCATCGTCATTCTCGGCGTGACGATGATCGCGTTCATCCTCGAGCACCTGCTCCCAGGCAGCATCGCGAGAGCCATTATCGGACCTCGGGCAACGCGGCTCCAGATCGGGCAGTTCAACCGGGAGTACGGGCTCGACCGGGCCCTTCCGCTGCAGTACCTCTCCCTGCTCAACCAACTGGTCCACGCCAACCTGGGCTACTCCTTCAAGCTCAACCAGAGCGTCGACTCGATCGTCGCCGAGGATCTGCCGAACGACGCGCTCCTCGTCGGCGCCTCGCTCGTGCTCTCGCTCCTCGTCGCGATCCCCGTCGGCCTCATCCAGGCCGTACGCCGCAACAGGGCCGTCGACTACCTGGCGACGGGGGTTTCCTTCGTTCTGTACTCGATGCCTTCCTACCTGCTCGGCTTGTTGCTGATCGCGGCCTTCGCGGTGAACCTGCACCTGCTCCCGGCGGAGGCTCCACAAGCCTCGGGCATCGGAGGACTCCTCTCGCAACCCGCCGGGCTCGTGTTGCCCATCGTGACCCTGACTCTCGTCAGCTACGCGCTCTTCAGCCGCTATATGCGCTCGGCGGCCATCGAAACCCTGGCGCAGGACTACGTACGCACGGCCCGCGCCAAGGGCCTTAGGCCGCGCGCCGTCGTGCTTCGCCATGTGCTGCGGAACTCCCTCCTTTCGATCGCCACTCTCGTCGGGCTCTCGCTTCCCGGCATCCTCACATTCGGCCTCATAATCGAGTCCCTCTTCAACTTCCCCGGCGTCGGGCTCCAGTACTACAACGCCGCCGTCAACGGTGACTATCCGGTCGAGTTCGGCATCACGGTGCTCGTCGGTGTGGTCACCGTCGTCGGCAACCTGCTGGCAGACGTCGCCTACGCCGTGCTTGACCCGAGGGTTCGATATGAGTGACAGGCCCGGGACCGCAGGAGATCTACCTGCGGGCGAAGCGACCGACGGCGCGCCCGAAGCGGGGAGCGCGTACGAGCAGGGCTCCGCCTCTCGGATGATCCTCCGTGCCTTCATGGAGAACAAGCTGGCCGTCGTGGGCGTCGGACTGGTCGTGCTCATCACGCTGTTCTGCTTCGTCGGCCCGCTGTTCTGGCACACCGACCAGCTGCACGCCAACCTGCTAGCTACCGACCAGCCGCCCGGAAAAGGCCACCCACTCGGCACAGACGATTCGGGTTTCGACGTGCTCGGGCGACTCATGGTCGGTGGCCAGAGCTCGCTCGAGGTCGGCTTCGCCGTCGCGCTCATATCGACCGGGTTCGGGGTCGTCTATGGCACGATCGCCGGCTATCTGAGCGGCCTCACCGACACGATCCTGATGCGCTTCGTCGACGTGATCCTCGCAATACCGATCATCTACCTCTTCATCGACCTGGCGTCGATATTCCGCCCGACGCTCCTGCTGCTCATCCTCGTGCTCGCCCTGTTGTCGTGGATGGGTCCTGCGAGGCTGGTGCGAGGCGAGACGCTCAGCCTGCGTACCAGGGAGTACGTGCAGGCCGCCCGCGCCATGGGCGAGCGGGCTCCAAGGATCGTCTTCCGGCACCTCGTGCCGAATGCGATCGGAACAATTGTCGTGAATGCCACCTTCCAAGTGGCCGACGCGATCCTGACGCTCGCCGTCCTCAGCTACCTCGGGTTCAGCCTGCCTCCGCCGGCCGCGACATGGGGCGGGATGCTGGAAAATGGCGTCAACTTCATGTACGACGGCTACTGGTGGCAGATCTACCCAGCCGCGGTGATGATCGTCCTCACGGTCATGGCATTCAACATAATCGGAGACGCAGTGCGCGACTCTCTGGACGTCCGGTTGCAGAAGAGGTAGCCGGGGGCTTCCTACGCCGCCGAATCCTTTACGCCCGCGGCGAGTTGCGTTGCGAGCAATCCGGTTGGCTCGGCCGCACTTCTATCTGTAGCGTCGAGCCCAACCTTGTGGCGCGGTGTCGACGCGATCTCCGGCTCGCACCGGAAAGAGGGCAATCGTCCGCATGGCCGAAGCGGGGGCGCCGGTGGGCCTGTACGAGCGCAACGAGCTCTTAGCGCTCGCTTGGGCCGCGTGTGCTCGGGCGCGCGACGGCGAGGGCTCGGCCGTCTTCGTCAGTGTCGACGCCGGGCTCGTGGACGGCGACGGCAGGGGCTCGGCCAAGTTCGTGCATCCCCTCTTTCGCCAGATTCTCTACCAGGATCTGCCCGCGCCGATGCGTACGCGGACGCATGCCTTGGCCATGCGGGCGCTACTCGCGAATGGGGCGAGCACTGCAGAAGCCGCCGCGCACGCTGTCTTGGGGGGCGCCATAGGTGACGAAACGGCCATCGAGGTCCTTGTCTCCGCGGGGCGGTCTGCTCTCAACGGGGGCGACGTGAGACCGCGGTCGCGCAGCTGACCACGGCTGTCGAGTTGGCTGGCACGAACGCCTCGGCAGACCTTCTCCTGCTCCTGAGCGCAGCCATGAATGCCGCGGGACGACCCGCAGCGTCGACCGCGACCGCGGAACAGGTGCCGGGAAGGGCGAGCGTTACGCGGGAGCATCGAGTTCAAGCGTTTTGCCTTTTGGCCCATGCGGCCTTCGTGGCAGGCCGTCCGCGCGATGCCTACGAACAGTTCCTCGAAGCACGAGCTGCCGCCACCGGGATCGACCGCTACACCCTGCTCGACACTCTTCTCGATGCCGCTTCGCGACATACCGGTGGCCTCTCCATCTCCTGGACCTGGCGCGTCGAGCTCGTTCCGGTCGGCAGCGCCTGGTGCGAGATCGCCCGCGCCGATGTA
>CAZAMA010000077.1:0-5383 GCA_964485645.1 uncultured Acidimicrobiaceae bacterium
GACTTCGGCGCTTGATGACGGCCCGACTATGTCGAGGACCGAGCTGTTCGAAACGAGATCCTGCGTCACGATCGTCGCCTGTGCCGGCTGGAACTCGGTGTCCTCGGCGACGACACCGAAGTGGGTACCGTGGGCCTTGTTGTACAACGTCGCCGCGTACTTCGCCCAGTCAAGCTGCTGCAGCCCGATCGTGGCGACCGGGCCGGTAATCGGAGCCTCGACTCCGACCGAACCGCTGCAGCTCGAGGCTGCCGGCCGCGAGCTGTGCGCCTCAGCCGGCGCGGAGCTTCTCGTCGACGCGCCGACTGGGCCGGCAAGGCCGTAGGCAGCTATCAGCCCGCTTGCCGCTACCGTTAGCGCAATCGCAGCGCTCCTTGAGTGCTTATGAATACCCATGTATCCCCCCTTGTCTAAGCTGCCTGTTTGGTGATGTCTTATGACCCAACAGAACTTCTATTGATGACCAACTGTCATTGGTCCGTAATATATAGCAGACTCTTTGCGTCTAATCAACCCGCGTTCCCATTCTTCGCGGCCGGGCTGCCACCGGGATGGAACACCCCGAGCACGCGCATCGTCTTGCTCCCTGTGTTCTCGAGGCAGTGGGGAGATCCTGGCGGAAGATAGACACAGGTGCCCGGACCAAGCGGGCGGTCGCCCTCCTCGAGGTGGACGACGCCGACGCCTGCGAGCACGAGGACAACCTCATCGTAGCTGTGTTCGTGAACTGGCGCGCGGCCGGGTGGGATATCGCCTACGAACTGGGTAGCCGCGCGGCAACCGTGTGCCGGCCCGATGAGCACGCGGAACTGTCTGTCGCCCGTTATCTCTGCCTCGCACTCCTCGAGGATGGACACCACGGTGTCGTTGGGTATCTCAGCTGCGCCAGGGGGCAGCACCACCACCGCCACCTCGAGAAGGCCGTCGCCACTCACCTCGAGCTGGTACCTGCCCGGGAGAAGCAGCACCCCGACTCCGGGTTGGAGAAGGGCATCGTGGCCGTCAAGTGCGAGACTGCCTTCACCCCGCCCCACGAACCACAGCTCTCCGGCGCCGCTGACCGATCCCGCGAGTGTCGCGCCAGCCTCGACTTGCAGCACCCGCAGAACAAGGCGCGGGCAGCCGCGTGCAGCATCCAGCATAGTTCGAACTTTCGAGCCATGCGTATCCAGCGTGACGGGTGCACAATCTCTGAGCTCGGTCACGGTCGCCGTCGTCACGGGTTTGGCGTTGCCTTCGGTGCACGGAACCCAAGGCCGAGAGAAAGCGCCTCCGCGAGCACTGCAGCGGGGTGACCGAGGACGTCCTCAACCTCCCAGACCTGGCGAACGACTCCGTCCTTGTCGAGGAGGAAGGTCACTCGCCCTGCCAGCTCGCCATACTCGCCGAAGTCGCGAAGCACGCCAACCTTACGGCTGAGCGCCGCTTCCTCGTCGCTCACGAGTGGAAACCGCAACCCTTCGTCACTGACAAAGCACTCGTGACTCGCAGGGCTATCTGTGCTCACCCCGATCAAGGAGATGCCCGACTGGGTGAATCGGTCGAGGTGCCGGTTGAATTCTGCGGCCTCGCGCGTACAGGTCTCAGTGCCGTCCTTCGGGTAGAAGTAGACCACCGTGGGGCCTTCGAGCGGGGGGCGATCCAAACCGGCTAAACGCGCCAGTGCCTCGGTCGGGAACCGCTCACCCGGCGCGAGCTGCCCCGGTGCTGCGTGGCCCCCGTGCTGCGATCGGTAGTTGGTCACGAGGTCGGCAAGCACCTCGTTGAAACGGTCGATCTCCTCGATGGTGTTGTAGTGCGAGAGGCCGATGCGCAGCGCGTCCCCCCAGTCGATGCGCTCGTAGAGGCCGAGCGCCTAGTAGTTGTCGCCGCTCCAGACACCGAAGCCGCGCTCGGCAAATGCGAGCGAAAGCTCGCCAGAGGGGACTCCGTCGAAGTTCACAAGAAATGTCGGGACGCGCCCATCCATCGTGGGCGAGCCGTAGAGGCGGACATCGGAAGGCAGGCCGCCCAGGAGGCGCTCGCCGAGCTGGCGCTCCCATGCGGCGATCTCAGTTATCCCGCCCAGGCTGTCCAGATAGGAGAACGTTGCCAGCAGGCAGGCAAGGAGCTCGTAGGGCAAGGTCCCGGTCTCGAATCGATGCCCCACCGGTTGCAGCCCGACCGGACGGGCCTTATACGGGCGCCAGGACTCGAGGAGGTCCTGGCGCCCGTAGGCGATCCCGAGGTGGGGTCCACAGAACTTGTAGGACGAGCAGAGCAAGACGTCGGCACCGACTGCCCGGACATCGATCGGCTCGTGGGGGGCGTACTGGACGGCGTCGACCCAAGCCAGTGCGCCGGCATCGTGGGCAAGTGCGCAGACACGGGCCGCGTCGACCGTCGTACCGACCGCGTTCGACGCCCAAGGGAAAGAGACGATCCTGGTCCGCTCGTTGAGGAGGCGTGCAAGATCGTCGTAGTCAAGGGTGGTGTCTGGATGGATGTCCACCTCCCTCACCACGAGATCGAGGTCGTGGGCGAGCTCGAGCCACGGAGCAACATTGCCATCGTGGTCGAGCCTCGTCGTGACGATCTCGTCGCCGGGGCGCAAGGTGCGCCCAGCGGTGCGGGTGAGCATGAAGTTGAGCGAGGTCATGTTCGGACCGAAGATGACCTCCTCGGTGCTACAGCCGAGGAACCGCGCCGCCGCATCGCGGGCATCGTCGACTACGGCTGCTGCCCGCCGGCTCGTCTCGTAAGGAAAGCCGATGTTCCCGCTGGCCTCGTCGAAGTTCCGCGCGGCGGCACGACCGACCTCGTCGGGCACCTGGGTGCCACCGGGTGCATCGAGGAATACGAAGCCGCGCTGGAGCGACGAGAACCGCGCCCGAACATTGGCTACGTCCATAGAGTCCCCTCACCCGACACGACGACTTGATCAACCATCAGATTACGGGAGCCGTGCAGTCGCGTCAAACGTGCAACTGGCAGGGCCAGCATCTACCGGGGTGCATTACCCCTCGCAGATTGCGGACCTGCGTGCGTGGTTCCCGACGGACTCGGCCTGCTTGGACTACCTGGACTGGGTCCGGTGGCCCGACGGGTTCGTATGCCCGAACTGCGAGAAAACGACGTCTTGGGTGTTGCCCGACGGCCGGCGATCGTGTGGAGGCTGCCGTCGAAGGGTGAGCGTGACCGCCGGGGCGATCTTCCACCGGACCGGCACGCCCCTCACCGTCTGGTTCGAGGCGGCCTGGCTCGTGACGACGCAGAAGCAGGGTGCGAGCGCCCTCGGTCTGCATCGGGTCTTCGGTTTCGGCAGCCACCAGACCCCGTGGTCGATGCTGCACCGGCTGCGGACCGCGATGGTTGCGTCTGGACGTCAGCTGCTCGGCGGAGATGTCGAAGTCGACGAGACTGTCATCGGTGGGCCTCGAAAGGGCAAGCGTGGCCGTGGTGCCGAGGGAAAGACCCTGGTGGCAGTGGCGGTCGAACCGGCCCCCGGCGGTAAACGGGGGTTCGGTCGGGTCAGACTTGGGGTGATCGTCGACGCCTCGGCTGACAGGCTGCGGAGCTTCATCATCGCATCCGTCGAACCCGGCACGACGGTGATCACCGACGCGCTATACAGCTACCCGAACGCACTTGGGGCCGAGTACGCACATCTCGCGATCAACGTCAAGCAATCGGGCGTCGAGGCACACGAGGTCCTCCTTGCCGTCCATCGTGTGGCCAGCCTTCTCAAGCGCTGGCTGGACGGCACGCATCAAGGGCGCGTCGCACCCGAGCACTTGCCGGCATACCTCGACGTTCTCTTGAGTTCAGTGGATGCCTCCGCCACGTCCGGGGGAACCGACGATCGGCAGTGGCGGACGGGTTCTCTTGAGGTGAGTGTCACACCCGGAACGTATGTTCGTCTCCATGGAGCTCTGGGCTCAGCGGACGATCTCTCCTCTCGACGGTCGCGAGGGCTGGACCGTTGTCGACGAGCACTACCTCGAGGATCGGCACGCGGCGCAGTACCTGCAGATGCTCGTCGACGGCGAGGGCCGCTCGGTCGGGGCGGCCCTCGCCTACGCGGGACGCCTTGCGCTCTACCTCACGTGGGCGACAACAAGCGGGACCGAGCCATGCGCCCCGACGCTGGAGCAGCTGGCATCCATTGCCCGCTGGCTGGAGCACCCGCCATCTCGTAAGCACGGGCCGGGTCAGAACCGGCGACGGGCTGCCGACCCCCAACTCCTCAGCCTCGAAGCTGCCCGATCCCGGAGTGGCGATGGCCTCGTACCACAAAGACTGGCTTCCAGCTCCCTCGGATACATGCCTCCAGGGGAGTGTGAGGAGCTATGGTAGAGCCAACAGGCAGCATAGCTTGGTGTCTGGCTTCGCGAGGGAAGCCCGGTATGCGCCTGAGCTGCATCGGTCGGTCGCGCGTGTCGCGGCGCCTTCAGGAGAGGTATCCGTGCTCCCTGTAGTAGCGCGCCGCCCCTGGATGGAGCGGGATACCGACGTCCTCGCAGAGCATGCCAGGCTGGATTGGCCAGACGAGATCGCTCTTTTCGAGCGGCTGTCCTTTGAATGCCCATTCAAAGAGGTGTTTGTGCTCGACGATGATGCTTGTGACGCGGTGGACGAGCTGCTCGTCCACGCCGGCATGGGTGAAGAGCAGCCAACCTGACCAGTCGAGCGTCGGTAGCTCCTCGGTGACAGCACCGTCGAGCATCCCCGCGCTGAGGACAGCTCTGCGGAACCCGTATCTGTTGACCATGCCTGCGATGACGTCCTCGCGGATCGGCAGGAATGTCATCTCGCGTGCCTGTAGGAGCTGCCGCCAGGGAGGCGTCTTGCGACCCTCGTGCACGATCATGTCCGCCTCGCCGCGTGTCACCATGGAGATCGCTCCGAACAAGTAGTCGGCTTCCTTGAACTCCCATCCCCGCGCTTCGAGCTCCGCACGTGGCATCCCGTAGGCAGCGAGGATCTCTTCGACCGCAAAGCCGACGGGCCCTCCCTTGCCTCCGAGCGCGACGCGAATCTTCGCGTCCTTAAGCTCCTCGATCGAGCGCACTCCGAACTCAGTCGGCACCGCCCAGATGAGGCGGTCGTCATGCGGAAAATTGGCGACTGCCCGAAGGTTCTCCAGCTTCTCCGCGAAAAAGCCGACGCCGCGGAAACCCATCGTCGCGCAAACCGGTGGAGTAGTGAAGCCGAAGTCGGCCTCATTGTTTGCGATCCCTGCGACGGTAACCAGGTCGCCGGGGATGATCTCGGTCATTGTACGTCCCAGCTCTGGGAGCTGAGTGCCGAGCACCATTCCGATCCAGGCGAAGAAGAGGCTCCACCACGGGACGGGTTCAGACCGAAATCGCAGCTCCAGCTGCTTGCCTGAAGCGCCCCGCTC
>CAZAMA010000077.1:5393-15142 GCA_964485645.1 uncultured Acidimicrobiaceae bacterium
CCCCGCTCGGTTCCTTTCAGCGCTGTCTGCACATCCGCTCCCTTCTGTCGCGAGAATTCGCCGCGATGCCGGAAGCCGCGCCTGCTTCCTCCGGCTCCCGGCCACCATTCGGCTTCATAGTCATAATCCGCTTCACGCTCGATCCTCCTCAAGACACTCTCTGGCAACTCTGCTCTCAAAGCCACGGCGGACCAGCACGCCGGCTAGAACCTTGCGGTATCGACTTGATGCACGATGTGCGGAGAGTGGCTCGACGTCGGAGGCACGCGCCTTACCGGTTGTCGTCAGCGTGTCCCTGTCGAGCCCCTGTCCGCTCGCGGCGGATGCGACCTTGACCAACGCGCTCGCAAACCGCGGTGGAACTTGGGGAAGTCGCAGCTCTGCAAGGAACTGGCCGCGCTCAACGTAGTTCTCGAACAAGCGCGTGGAGAAGTCCCCGAGGCTGATCCGCCGCAGGCCACCACGACCACTCGCACCGACAACATCGTCGCGCGTCATGTATGCCACCGGGAGGTCGAAGAACGGGGATGCCACGGCAACGCAGCCACCGACCGTGACTGTGTGTCGGATCCGAAGGGGCACTTGCATCGCTGCGTAGCGCACTGCGCCGAGCCATAGGTCACTATGTCCGGCGTCTCCATGTACCAGTGCCGCACTTCTGATTGTCGCACCAATCTCAGAGCCTTCGGAATCGCTTTCGGCCGCGTCCGGGCCGAGACGTCGGATGTCAGTCAGCATCAGCTCAGATAGCGGGCCCCGAACATCAAGGCTTTGAAAGTACGTGCCGCCACCGATAATGAGAGCACCATCTCCGCAGCGCTCAATCAATTCGACGATCTCGTCGGCATTCTCCGGCGTGAAGGATCCGTTGGAGGCGGTTTCTCTCTCGGTGCCACTGGGCGACTCACCAACTACGTGCTGCGCTCCGACCTCCACGAGGCCGCTACATTTCGTGCCTCGAGCCGCTCTTTGGCAATGAGATGGAGCGCTCTTGCCACTGAATCCGTTCAGCCCCATACGCGCCTCACCGATGTCTCACTTCTAGGGTCGGGTCGCATGAGTGCCCCCTAATGCGCTCTGGCTCGGTATATACGGCAATACGCTTCTCGCGAATGAAGCCACAGACGGTGACACGCCGATCACGTGCAAGCTGGAGCGCGAGCGACGACGGGGCGCCGACCGCTGCGATCACCGGGCAGCCAGCGACAGCCGCCTTCTGTACGAGCTCGAATGAAACCCGCCCGCTCAGGCATAGCACGAAGCTCGAGAGTGGAAGGAGACCCGCGCCGAACGCCCAACCAATGACCTTGTCCAGCGCGTTATGACGCCCTACGTCCTCCCGCACGCACAGGGACTCCCCCGCCCCCGTGAAGAGGCCAGCCGCGTGTAACCCTCCCGTCGCTGCAAAGGCCGCCTGCATGGTGCGTAGTCGTTCTGGTAGTTGGGACACCACGGCCTCGGCCATTCGGAACGGGCTCTCGACCGGTGGCGCGTCAACCGCGACTGCGTCGATCGCACCCAAACCACACACGCCGCAAGACGACGATGTGTAGAAGTTACGCCGCAATCGCTCAGGATCAAAACCATCTGCGTCCACCTCGACCGTGTTCGCGGCAAGGTCATCTGGCAGTCGCACCGCGAGCGGCAGTATTCCCTGCGTGAGGCAGAAACCGAGCGCCAACTCCTCGTCGTGCCCGGGGGTACGCATAGTCACCGCCACTGACTGCCCGCCAACCCAGATCTCCAGCGGCTCCTCGACTGCCACGACGTCACGCTCTTGCACCTGTTCCGGTAGGCGAAGCACCGACACCTCAGCGGTGCTGTAAGACGAAGGTGAGAACCCGTCCCGCTGCGCGGTCACCCCGACGTCGCGGCCTCCGCGCCCCTCCCCGGTAGCCGTTGTGACCCCCGTCGAGGCATGGTCACCGACGCTCATCGACCGAGCCAGGCGTCGGCAACCCGTTGCACGACGTCATGCTGCCCCTGGATCACGGACTGATCTCACAAGCTCATCGAGCGATCGGCTTAGATTACGTCCCTTCGCCAGCCCAACAAGGTAGGCGATAAGCGGAGCATTCTTCCGATCTCCGCTGTCGTGTGCCGCCACGCCTGCAAGGCTCAAAAGTGCCTCCACTTGCGCAGCGCTTAAGTCATACACCGAAGACTCCTCGCCAGCGGCGTCGGCCAGTCGCTGCCTTGCCTCGTCGAGCCAGCCCTTCGCGGGGCGAGAAGGGGTTTCCGCCATCGTCAGGCCCCAACGGCCACAGGAATTCTCCGTTCAGGCACGGAGCGAATCGCTGGATGGAGCCCCACCCGCAAGAGCGAGAAGACGACAAAGAAATCGCCCAGAAGTTCTGTCGCTGCTCCGATGACAAGAGCTACTACGCTACCCGTGGCAATCGAGATTCCGACGAGCAGAATCGTTCCGCCGATCCCGAGCCCTACCGCGACGCCGAAGAATAGGCGCTTCATCGGCCCCCGCGTGAGCAGGGCGACCGCAGCCTTCACCGCCGCTTGCCTGGCCTTCGCCGTGAAGAGTACAACCCCGATCAGGACGGCGTTCAACACCAGCAAGGCGATCTCCAGCCACTCGAGGCGCGAGTGGGCGGTCACCCCTGAGAGGTGCTCCGCCACGAGCGCCAGCGTGGTACCCCCGAGGAGAGCGTAGAAGAATACAAGTACCGGCATAAGGTAGGTGTCCCAGAGCGGGATACCCCTGCTTGCCTTCATTACGAAGCCGTCGTAGCACATGATGACCAGAGCCATGACGACGGCGGCAGCACCGAAGACGACGGTGACGCCATGAGGAACAAACGAAATGTGGAGGTAACGCGCTAGGTAAAGGAAACCGAAAGCAACGAAGCCAACCATAGCTATTGCGCCGCGCGCGAGCCAAGAGGTTCGCCAGCGGGTGATTACTCGCAGGAAGCGTTCGGGCCGACCAAGATAGAGGAGGTGGGCCGTAGTCTTGCCCACACCAACAATGAGCAACCCGATAGCAGCACCCAGACGAAACCCACTGAGGTAGGAGATAAGAAAGAGACCTGCCCCGACACTTCCGAGGAGGAAGGCCAAAGTGATCAGCCATGACCACTGCCCCTGCGGTTGATAGCCGATCATGAACTGGCTGCGTCCGAGCAGCGGTGGTTGTTCTTTCGCCATAGTCCGACTTTCTCTGCTAGTACGAGCCCTCATTCAACGTAGTAGACGGATGGGTTGGTTCCCATCTCAGGAAGCGGTTGTTTCCCATCGCGCTTTCGGATCAGCACACTGGGGGCGCTCTCGGGATCATCCAAGTCACCAAATATCCTAGCATCCGTGGGGCAGGTGACGACACAAGCCGGCTCCAGACCTTTGTCCACGCGATGAACGCAGAACGTGCATTTGGTCACTGTCCCCACCGTGAACAGCTTCCACTTGAGATCCTCATAAGCGGTCCGCTCACCGTAGTAGCCGGTCTTCAAGGCATGTTTTCGCAAATAGAAGCGGTTGCTGTACGGACAGGCCATCATGCAGGCGCGGCAGCCGATACAAATCTCCTGGTCGACGAGGACGATTCCATCGTCACGTTGACGAGTTGCTCCCGTCGGGCAGACAGGCACACACGGCGCGTCTGCACAGTGGTTGCATAGCGCGGGGACATAGGTGACCTTGGTATCGGGAAATATTCCGACCTCTTCTGTATACACCCGTGCCCAGTAGTGATCGGAAGGAGTTCCGTTCTCTATCTTGCAAGCTACCGTGCAGGCATTGCAGCCAATGCAACGCGCGAGGTCGATCACCATCCCCCAGCGCGTCATGCCACTCCCTCCTTCGCTACCTTGCGAACCATAACGCGCGCAACCGACTCAAGTGCGCCCGTAAAGATATCTGTGTACTCAAGCTCCGAGGGGAGCAAGACGTTGAAATGCGTGCCGAGCTTGCGGCCATTGCCGGTGACTGCGTTCGATACCGCAACGACATCGGGGTGCACCGTTTCGGTGAGTGCCGCACTCCCCTCGACTCGACCAAAGCGCGATGCGATCTCGATTGGGTCTCCGTCGGCGATGCTGTACCTTCTCGCGGTCCGCGGATTCAGCAGCACGCCCCTCGTCTGTGCCGCTCCCCGTGTCAGTTCATTGATGACAGGGATCGACATGGTCTCGGCAAAATTCGTCTCGGCCGTCTTAAATGTAATGGCATAAAGTGGGTATTCAGTGTCTTCTATGTGGATCGGGCTGCTGCACCAAGCCGGGAGCGGCACGTAAGCTGAGGTGTCCCAGTCGTACCCCGTTGCAGCGAACTGTGCCTTGAGCTGGTCGCCCGCAGCTCTTATCGTTTCGTAGTAGAACGGAATTCGGAGGCCGTCATAGGGCAGGTACGTTTCCGCAGCATTGCGCTTTGTCACCATGTGCCCGTTAGCTTTGAACCACTCGAGATCATGGTCATCATCGTATGCAGCTCGACACATGCGATCGATGATCTCTTCGTTCGAATACTTCCGGTCTGGTGCCAAAATCAGATCATCACGGACAGTCAGGCCGAGCAGGAAGCTGAGAAAGCCGTTCCAGACGTCGAGGAAGCCGCACCGCTCGGCAATATCGATCAAGATCTCTGTCGCATCCCGGGTGTCGTACATCGGTGGAATGGCGGCCTGGCGTAACGCGAGGCCCTTCACCACGGGTGGCTCAAGGGAAACCGCCACAGTTGACTCAAGGTATGTGTGGTCGGGCAGGATCAGGTCGGCCCACTCCGTCGTCGGGTTGATCACAACATCAATCGAGATGACGTACTTAAACTTTGCGATCGCGCGCCGCACCTTATCGGGAGCCGGCATGTTCCAGACTGGGTTGGAGTGGTAGGTCAGCAGCACCTCGGGAACATAATCCAGCCGGTAGCGCTCGGGGTTGAGCATTGCATCGACAGCGATGTGCCCGGCATCCATACCGAGTGGGAACCATTCCATCATCTGGAGGCTGTCGGCCGGGAACTTGAACGGGACAGGCGGATGCAGGATATGTGGCTGGGGCTTCAGCATGCCATGTTCATCCGGCTCGATGAAGAACCCACGCAGGTCGAGCGGCACGCCCAAGTGCCCACCGGGAACGTCAATGTTACCGAGGAGGGTGTTCAGCATCTTAAGCGCCATCGCGTCCTGCCCACCATCCTTGTGGGCGATCGCTCCGCGGTAGTAGTTCACCGCCGCCGGCCGATATGGATACTCCTTGCCCTCGAGAGTGATCGTCTCACCGATGTGTGCAGCCTCGCCGAGCTCACGGGCCAGGCGTCGCATCGTCGCCGCCGGCACACTACACACCTCCTCCATGCGCTCGGGGGTATGGCGTTCCAGGATATCCAGGAAGAGCTGGAACCCGGGAGCACAGCTCACGTCTCCTAGCTTGTAACGTCCCTCGAGTTCGAATTCACCGATCTCCGGGTCGTCCCACTCGCGCGCCCGGCCGGCCGCACGATCCCACACCATTGCTTTGCCGTCCGCGCTAAGGGCGTAGGAGCCACTAGGCCCGATCAGATACGGAGCATTGGTGCGATGCTGCAGGAACCCCCGGTCGTAGATGTTGTGCTCGAAGACCATGCTGTGCATCAATCCGAGCGCAAAAGCCCGATCGGTTCCAGGGCGGATTGGTACCCACTCGTCCGCCTTGGCCGCCGCAGGCGACATGCGTGGTTCGACCGTGACGACCCTCATGCCATTCATCCTGGCATCCGCCATGCGCTTGGCCGAGCCTGACAGATGTAGGTGGCTCGAGAAGCCGTCGCCCGCCCCGACCTGCAGCCAGTACTTGCAGTACTCGTAGTCGTTCACAGCAGCGAAGCTCGCATCGGTAATACCGTTGATCGGGTGGTATGCCGCCCCGCAATACTGGCCAACGGTACTGAAGAAGTGAGGCGAGCCGAAGGCGGCGGGCCACGCCCAGTTGAAGATACGCTGGAAGTCGCCGCTCGCCACCACAAGCTTGCGCGGGTCAGTCTCGCGTATCGGCTTCAGCTTCTCGGTCACAAGGCCCATCGCCTCGTCCCAGGAGATTTCCTTCCAGCCCGGATCCACGCCCGGACCCTTCTCGGGGTTGGTCCGTACCATTGGGGCCTTCACGCGCTTTGGGTCGTAGAGCCGGAGCATGCCCACGTTGCCCTTCGGGCAGAGCTTGCCGAGGTTGTCAAGATTCGTCGGATCGCCTTCGATCTTTGTGACAACGCCACCCTCGATGCGCACCAGGATGCCGCACCCGTGCAGGCACATCTTGCATACGCTCTGAACCCACCGGTCGGGAGTTCTCTCCACACTCTTCTTCAGCGTTCGCATCCCCCGTCCCCCTACTCTTGATCAAATATTACTCTTGTGTAGTCGCATTGTCAACGTTAAGTTAGTTTGTCAGGAACAGTGATTGTGAGTGGTAACGAGGACTGGGGGGCAGGGCGTACTGACCCTCTCCCCGCCCATCCGGACGCGCCGCACCATCTCGACCTTCACGTGCACGAGGTCATCGAGACGCAGGCGACTGCCTGCGACGATGACGAACGGAGCGGGTTCGACGACGTCGGCCCAGGGGACGGCGCCGAGGTGGGCTTCTTGTCCTCGAGGAGCAAGACACGCGGTCTTGCCTCCAGGTCCGCCTCCGTGCCGCGAACGCGAAGGTTCGGCCAGACCAGGGGTGGAATCGGTGAGTTATGCCGATAGTCTTGCCGCGATCCGAGCTCGCTGAGGAGATGAATCCCCAGGTTCGATGGTGGATCGGTTACTGCGGAGCGTTCTGCCGCTCCAAGCTGTCTCTCGTCGCATGGCGCATCGACCAGCATCTGGTTCGATGGGCCTTGAATAAGTACAAACGACTGCGGGGCCGGACTCTGCGGGCCTGGGCGCGGCTGGAGGCTGTTCGTCATCACCAACCCACGCTCCTCGCTCATTGGCACCTCGTCTCGCGTACCGCAAGTCGGCCTGTGGGCGCCGGGTCAGTCGAGCGATTTAGGCCGGGTTCTGCGAGAGCCGGGGGGTGCGATTCCCCCCGGCTACTCACCTGAGCCTCCGTGAGATCGCGCTGATGCCGCACGCCGGCCGACCGGAGCCAAGATGATCGAGCCGGCGTCTTCATTGCCCTGGCGCACATATCCTTGAAGTCATCGTGGCACAACGGTAGTGTTGATCGTTGATACGACTTTGGAGCGTCGCTCGGGGAGCGCAGTGAGGATCATCGATCTCACCCACACCATGGAGAACTCGATGCCGCTAATGGACGGGATCGAGGCCCCGCGCTTCGAGGAGCTTGCGGTCGTTGAGATCGATGGCTACGCGATGTCGAGGTACTCCTTCACCAACCACAGCGGCACCCACGTCGATGCGCCCGCACACCAGATCGCGGGAGGGGACACCCTCGACAAGATCCCGATAGAGCGACTCGTCACCCAAGCGGTGGTGATTGACGTGCGTGACCACGCACCCGGAGCCGTCGACACGGAGGTCGTCGCGCCGTATCTGCCGGGTCTGCGAGCCAACGATCTCGTCCTGTTCTGCTCGGGGAACGCTGCCAGGTGGGGGACGGACGGGTACTGGCATGGCTGGTGCTACCCCGACGCCGAGGCGACCGCTGCCCTCATCGAGTGCAAGATCTCGGGCGTGGGTTTCGACGGCCCCTCCGCCGATCCCGTCGAGAGCCAGACATACGAACTCCACCGGCGATGGCTGTCGGCTGGCCGTGTCATCCTCGAGAACTTGGCGTCTCTCGACCAGCTTCCACCGCGGTGCCAACTTGTGGTTGCACCTCTCAAGGTGCGGAATGCCAACGGTGCGCCGGCACGTGTGCTCGCGCTCGTGGACGACTGAATCGCACCCAGGCTGAACGAGTGTTACGACTAGCAACGAGGGGGAACAGATGCTGAGGGAGCCTGGGACTCCAAAGCCTGCATCGTCGCGGAGTGGTGAGCTGCGCCACGGGATCCTCGGAAGCAGCGATGCCATATCCCAGTCGCTCGCGCTCCTGGCGCTGGCGTTCGGGGTCTCTGCAGCGCCCGCGGCAGCCGCCGCGACCGCAGGTGCCGCGGTGCCATGGGCGTACCTCATCGCAGGGGTCGGGAGCCTCTGCCTGGCCTCGGTGATAGTGCGGTTCACCCGCCGCATCGCTCATGCAGGTGGGCTCTATGCCTACACCGTCCGGGGTCTTGGCCCACGCGCCGGGTTCCTCGCGGGGTGGATCTACGCGATCGCCTATGCGGTTGGCATCTCGTTCGTGCTCATCGTGTCGAGCGACTTCCTCTCGACGATCCTGCAGAGCAACACCAGTATCCGCCTCGGTTGGTTCCCGCTCTACTGCATCATGCTCGCGGTGATGCTCCTCTTGGCGCTCGTCGACATCCGGGTCTCCACTCGGGTGCAGCTCGTCTTCGCGGTGATCGGTGTCCTCACGATCCTCGTTCTGGCTCTCGCCATTGTCGCTCGCGGCGGAGCGCAAGGCGTCACCTGGAAGCCCTTCGATCCGGCTTTGAGCCCGACCACCCACGGGCTCTTTCTAGCGGTCGTGCTCGCCTTCACCGGTTTCATCGGCTTCGAGGCGGCCGCGGTGCTCGGGGAGGAGGCTGTCCAACCGCTGAAGGTCATTCCCCGTGCGATCCTCGGTACCGTCATCGCGGCGATGATCTACTACGTCTTTGTGACCTGGGCGATGTCGATCGGCTATGGCGTCGGCCATGCCCAGCAGTGGGCGCTCGATCCCACCTCGCTGTCCACCCTGTCGGACCGCTACGTAGCGCACTGGTTCGCGACCCTCGTCGATGTCGTTGTCATGATCGACAGCTTCGTCGCCGCGCTCGCCGGGGTCCAGCTGACGGCGAGGACGCTGTTCGCGCTCGGGCGCGACCGTGGCATCCCTCCGGTGTTCGCCGCCACGACGCCACGTTTCAAGAGCCCCTATGTAGGGATTCTCGTCTCGGTCGGCCTGACGTTCGTGCTCGGCGTGACGCTCGGCCGCCACTACGGGGTCTCGCTGTACTTCGCGCTCATGGCGACGACGGGTTCACTTGGGATTCTCTTTGTCTACGTCCTCGTAGCGCTCTCGGGGATGTTCTTTTTTTGGAGGATACGGCACCGCACAGGTGAGGCCTACAACATCGCCTTCGATTTCGTGTTGCCGATCCTTGCGATTGCGATCTGCGGCTACACCATCTACTCGTCAATCGTGCCACGACCGCCTGCGCCGATCAGCTACTCCATCTGGATCGCGCTTGGATGGCTCGTCAGCGGAGCGCTCATCGTGGCTATCCTCACCCTTACACGGCCCAACCGGGTGCGGGCGTTCGGGTCGGTCTTCGGCGAGACGTCGAAGGGGGCCGATGAGGACGCGGCAACGTCCGGTCTCAAGGAGCCGGTGGCGCCTTTCAACTACCCCGTCGAGTAGTCGGAGGGAGTCTCACCCCCCCGGGCCCGTCGGACACTCGCCCGCAGCCGTTGAGCTTCCGGCGGGCCCAACGAACGAGGGAGGCGTCGTTGCGCCCGAGGGACCGGTACACCCTGGACTTGTGGAATCGCCCACAGGTAGGTGCACCACCCCCGCGCCAACGGGTGTGCGACAATTCACGCTGAAGGGGTCAGCCTTCCTGCGGAACTTGCGACACAGCAGCTCCCATCACGGCACAGATTGACATTTGATCTAACTCTGCTTACATTACAGAGCGGTTGCATGAGTGCCGTCGGAGAGAGGGGTGGAGATGCTGCGAACAAGACATCGTTGGGGGCGTGGCGCCGGAATTGGCTTCGTCGTGAT
>CAZAMA010000078.1:0-15139 GCA_964485645.1 uncultured Acidimicrobiaceae bacterium
CTGCGCGGGCCACCTGCTCCAAGCCGCCGTCGCCGACACCCGCACGTCCGCGCATCCCTCGGGCAGCCCGAGCTCGCTCGGTCTCGTGGCGAGCCGCTTCGCCTCCTACCTCGCCGACGTCCTGCCGCGCGAACAAGCCGGGTTCGTCCCAGGTCACCCTGAGATCGAGACCGCGCTCGTCGAGCTCTACCGGACGAGCCGCGACCACCGCCTGCTCGACCTCGCGGCCGACCTGCTCGCCCGACGCGGCCGCGGAGCGCTGCGGTGGCACAACTTCGGAGCTTCGTACTTCCAGGACGACGTGCCGTTCGAGCAGGCGACCGCGATCCGAGGACACGCCGTGCGCGCGCTGTACCTTCTCGCCGGCGCCACCGACATCTACACCGAGACGGGTGCCACGACCCTCCTCCCCCCGATCCTCGCCCAGTGGTCGGACATGACATCGTCGAAGACCTACATCACCGGTGGCGTAGGCTCCAGGCACCAGGACGAGGCCTTCGGCGACCCTTTCGAGCTCCCGCCGGACCGCGCCTACTGCGAGACCTGTGCCGCGATCGCGTCGGTGATGTGGAACTGGCGGCTCCTGCTGCTCACCGGCGACGGGAAGTACGCCGATCTCATGGAGCGCACGCTGTACAACGGCTTCCTCGCCGGCGTCGGGCTCGACGGCACGAGCTTCTTCTACGTCAACCCGCTCCAGGCGCGCACGCCGTCGTCGCGCTCTCCCTGGTACGACTGTGCGTGCTGCCCTCCCAACGTCATGCGCCTGCTCGCGAGCCTCGAGCACTATCTCGTGACGACGTCGGAAGCAGGCGTGCAGATCCACCAGTACTTCTCCGGCACCGTCCACGTCCCTGCCGGTGGGTCGGTGGGTGCGGGCCCGCTCGAGCTCCTGGCGCGGACCGACTATCCGCACGGTGGGACGTTCTCGCTCCGCGTCGTCGACGCGCCCGGCACGCCTCTCGAGATCTCCATACGGGTCCCCGCGTTCGCGGACGGCGTCTCCTTGGCACTCGGCGGCAAGGACCTCCGGCTCGAGCCCGACGCCCACGGCTACGTCCGCGTCCGTCGCGCCTGGACTCCCGGCGACGAGCTCCAGCTCGAGATCCCCGTGCGCCCGCGTGCACTGCACGCGATAGACGACGTCGACGGAGCCCGGGGCTGTGTCGCCTTCGAGCGCGGTCCGCTCGTCTACTGCATCGAGGGCGTCGACATCCCCCGCCGTCCCGGCGAAGAGGACGGGGCCGGCCTGCGCGGAATCTCGGTGGACCCGGACGGGGCCATCGGCGTCACGCGAGCGGTCGACGTCGCCGGAGAGCCCGTCGTCGCGCTGCGCCTGAAAGGTCGTCGGCGACAGAGCGCCCTGCCTGACTGGCCATACGCGGAGCGCCGTGCAGGACTCGACGGTGGGCAAGACGGCGGGGCCGGAGAGGACGCAGCACTGGAGATCCAGGCGGTGCCATACTACGCCTGGGCAAACCGAGGAGCGTCGGACATGCGCGTCTGGATACCGGCGGCCGATGCGTGCCATGACAATATGTAGCCATCATGGCGAGACGGCTAGACCGCGCAACTGGCGGGACCAACGGAACGCCTGACGCCGGAAGAGCGCCGAGGCGCAAGACGACTCCGACGATCTCCGACGTCGCGGCGCTAGCCGGGGTCTCGACAGCGACCGTCTCGAAGTCACTCAACGGTCGCGACGGCATCAGTCCCACCACGCGGGCCAAGGTCGTCGCCGCAGCGGAGCAGCTCGGCTTCCGCTCGAACGCGCTCGCGCAGAGCCTGCTTAGCGGGCGCAGCTACACGGTCGGCCTGATCACGAACGACAGCTTCGGAAGGTTCAGCATCCCCGTCATGCTCGGGGCAGAGGATGCCCTGCAAGCCGGCCAGATCGCGGTGCTCCTCTGCGACGGACGGGACGACCCCATCCGGGAGCGGCACTACATCCGCACCCTCGCGGCCCGCCGGGTCGACGGGATCATGGTGACGGGTCGAAGAGCCGATCCTCGACCACCCATCACCCCCGACTTCCCGATACCCGTCGTCTACGCGATGTGCGAGTCCACCGATCCGCGTGACGCCTCGATCGTCCCCGACGACGAGCACGGGGGCACCCTCGCCGTCGAGCACCTTCTTGCCACCGGACGAACCTCCATCGGTCACGTGACCGGACCGTCGGACTTCCGGGCGGTGCGGCTGCGTGCCGCTGGCGCAGAGCACGCCCTACGGCGCGCCGGGCTCTCGTTTGCCGGCGGAGGACCCTTGCACGGATCATGGAGCGAAGAGTGGGGTCGTCAGGCAGCCACGATCCTGCTCCGAGCCCGAGGCGACCTCGACGCAGTCTTCTGCGGGAGCGATCAGATCGCGCGGGGCGTGGCCGAGGGCTTGCGCGCTGCTGGCTGCGCGGTGCCGGATGACGTCGCGCTCGTGGGATTCGACAACTGGACCGTGATGGCCGAGGCCAGCCGGCCTCCGCTCACGACCATCGACATGAACCTGCCGCTCGTCGGCAGGCGTGCCGCCGAGACCCTCCTCGCGTCCATCGAGGGGACAGCCACCTCCGGGACCGAGCTCGTGCCCTGCCAGCTGGTGGTGCGGGAGTCCACCAGGGTCTGAGCCGACCGCCCCGGGCGTCGCGCCCGAGACCAACGGCGAACGGACCGCCTGCCTATACCGTCCGACGCCTCGCGCTAGCCCTTGATCGCACCGGATATCAGGCCGCGCACGTAGAACCGCTGGAGTGCCGCGTACACGATGACGCACGGAACCATCGCGATCACCGCGCCCGACGTCAGGTAGCCGAAGTTCACGCCGCCGTATGTCGTCCCCGTCTCCACGTTGGAGAGCGCGACGGGCAGCGTGTAGACGCTCGAGCTCGTCAAGAACGTCAGCGCGCCGAGGAACTCGGTCCACGCGAAGAGGAACGCGAAGAGGAACGACGTCGCGATTCCAGGCATCACGATCGCTCTGAGCACCCGCGTGAGGGTGCTCATCACAGACGCCCCGTCGACCCTCGCCGCGTCCACCAGCTCGTTCGGAACCTGGATGAACGTGTTCCGCATGACGTAGACGCCGAAAGGCAGGTTGAACGCCGTGTAGAACAGGCACAGACCGACGAGGCTGTTCAGGAGGTGAAGATCGTGGAGCTCGAGGAACAGGGGCGTCAGCACCGCCTGGAAGGGAACCATGAATCCGACCAGCACCACAGCGAACACCACCCCCGACCCCTTGAACCGGAAGCGACCGAACCCGTAGCCCGCGAGAGTCGCGATGAGCGTGGTGAGCAAAGCCGTCGCGAGAGCGACGCCGAGGCTGTTCAGCACGTTGCGCAAGACGTCGTCCGAGCCGACGAGCAGCGACCGGTAGTTGGCGATGCCGAGGTGCGAGAAGCTGGCGAGCGACGGCGGCGACGTGATCGCTTGCGTCGGCTCGAAGGAACGCAGCACCTCCCAGAGCAACGGGACGACGAATATCGCGCTCACCAGGCAGCCCGCTGTCACGTAGAACACCGTGCCGGACTGCCGGCGTCGACGCGCCTGCCCGTCGTGCACCGGCTGGCGGGCCTCAGGCATCGTCGCTCCGGAGCACGCGGAACTGCACGAACGTGATCAGGCCGACGACGACGATGAGGACGACCGCCATTGCGCTGGCGGCTCCGACGTGCATAGCCGTGTTGAATGTCTCGTAGATCTCCATCACGAGGCTTACGGTGCTCGTCCCAGGCCCTCCGTCGGTGATGATGAAGAACTGATTGAAGGCGAGGATCGATCCGACGACAGAGATGATCAGGCTGAGCGCTATGGACCGGCGCAACAGCGGGATCGTGACCAACCGCTCCTTCTCCCACCACGACGCTCCGTCGACGTCCGCCGACTCGTAGAGCTGCTCTGGAACGCCCTGCATCCCAGCCAGGAGCAACATCATCGTGAAGCCGGAGGCAAGCCATACCACGAGCACGCAGATCGCGGCGAGTGCAAGGTTGGCGTTCTGGACCCAGATCGTATTTATGCTAGCTAAGTGCAATTTAGAAAGTATGACGTTGGCCGTCCCGTAGCCGGGCTGCAGCTCCACCTCGGCGAGGAAGCTGAGAGTCGTCAGCCCGACGATGTACGGCAGGAACATGCAGGTCCGGAAGATCGAGGCACCGGGTCGGTTCGAGCGGACGAACACCGCCATGAGATAGCCGAAGACGAGGATCGGTAGCGTGACGATCGCTGTGTACTCGAGTGTGAACACGATCGACTGGACGAACACCGAGTCGTGAGGAAGAGCCGTGTAGTTGGCCAGTCCGACGAAATGGTAAGGACCGATGAGCGGCCAGTTCGTCAGGGATATGTAGACACAAAATCCCAGAGGGAACAAGATGAACACAGCGACCATGGCGATCGCCGGCGACACGAGAGCCAACCCGACACGAGCCTCGAGGCGCTCACGCCGACTTCTCGAGCCGCGGCGCCTGCTCGCCGCAGCTCCCGGCGCGGGCACGTCGCTCCCGTCTCCGAGCGCAGCACCATCCATTCCGGGCCCTCTCCCTCCGTTGCCGCACTAGTCGATGCGCTGCGCTAGTCGAACCGTCGGGCTCCCTCTGTCCAGGCTTCCCGTCACCGAGGTGACGGCGCACCGGCGAGGAGCAACTGCCAGCCAACCCTCTCCGGTCCGGCGTCGCCACTTGCGCAGCGACGCCGGACCGGAGAGTCGGATCGGTCCGAAGTCTACGAGTCCACCGAGGCGAGGGTCGACTGGAAGGACGCCTGGCCCGACGACAGGGCTCCGCTCACGTTCCCGTTGTACACGGCCTCGTTGAACATCTTGTCCCAAGGAGAGCCAGGAGCGTTGAACAGCTCGTTGTAGGCGAGCGTGTACTCGACCGACCCGTACCTGAGGGTGTGCAGGGCGACGGCGTCGTACGGGTACTTCGCGAGGAAGGACGGCGTCAAGATGTCGCTCCGGATCGGCGTGTCACCGAGTGCCGGGTACTGCTGCTGCTGGCTACGGGCGAGGAACCACTTCACGACCTCCCACGCACCGGACGGGTTCGAAGCTCCCGCAGGAATCACGAAGTCGTCTCCCCCGTCGAAGGTGCTCCCGGGCCCGCCGTTCTCGCCCGGCAGCGGAGCATCCGCGAACTCCGACTTCGGCATCGACTTGAGATAGTTCGTCACGAAGCCGTAGTCACCGGGAAGCATCCCGACGTTGCCCTTCGCGAAGTCGTCGCCCCAGGTGGAGCCGTTCTGCGCCTGGTCGGCGTGCGGAGCCATCTTGCCGGCCCATATCTGGTGGTAGTCGGTCAACAGCGACTTGAGCGGCGCGTTGTGCTGGATGTTCGCGCTCTGCTTTCCGAGCGGCCCGTTCACGAGGTGCTGGCCGCTCGCCCAGATGGACGGCAACATGGTAAAGCCCAGGCAACCCTGACAGTCTCCCGCGAACGACAGCCCGTAGTCGCCGTGCCCGAGGGCCGTGATCTTCTTCGCGTCCTGCAGCATCGCGGTGAACGTCTTCGGCGGCCCGCTGATTCCAGCCTGCTTGAACAGCTTCGGGTTGTACCAGAGGACCGACAGGTCGGCAAGATACGGCACGCCGTAGTACTTGCTCCCGACGGAGGCCAGCTTCAAGTGGCCCGGGCTGAGCGAGGACTTGTAGGGCAGTGCGTTGACGTACTTCGTGACGTTCAGCAACGCCCCCTCCTTCGAGAACGCGGGGACGTTGATGTCGTTCAGCCCGACGAGGTCAGGGGCTGTGCCCGCCCGGATCGCGGTAGCCAGCTCGCTGGACGCCTCGTTGTTCGGCGTGAGGTGCAGGACGATCTTGAGGTGAGGATGCGTGGCGTTGAACTCCTTCACCAGGGCATCCGGGATCGCCTTCGTCGCCGCTCGCGCCCAGAACGTCACCGTCCCGGTGGCGTTCACCCCGAACGCCTGTGCCACACGGGCACTCGTGGTCGCTCGCGCGCTCGCGCTCGCCACGCCCGTGCTGACAGCCGCGCCGGCCAGCAGCGCCGCTGCTGCGGCTGCCGTGGACAGCGACCTCCACGGCGTCGACTTCGTCTTCGTCAACTGCATCGCGCTCCCCCTATTCATCCATCGGCACCACTGCCTGCCTAGGTCAAGCGGGCGTGGAAACCGGTTTCGGTCTTTTCAGTGTAGAGCGGACCACCAGGGCGCGCCAGGCCCGGCGCGAGCGCCTGTCGAGAGCCGGCGGCCGGAGACCTGGCGCCGCCCGCGCGGAGACGCACCGGCCTGCCTCCGAGGTCCGCCTGCGCCACGCACAGCTGGAGCGCCGCCAGGTACGCTGCCGTGCGGGGAGATGGCTGCAACCTTCCCACCCGTCGCCGACAGGGAGACCAAGCGATGCACGACGTCCACGAGCCGCTAGAGATCTGGTTCCTCACCGGGAGCCAGTCGCTATACGGGGAGGAGACCCTACGCCAGGTCGCCGAGCAGTCGGCGGCGATCGTCGGGATGCTGAACGCCGGAGGGGAGGTCGGCGTCGAGGTCGTCTGGAAGCCCGTCCTCACGGGCGCCGAGCAGATTCGTCGAGCGTGCATCGACGCGAGCGCCGAGGACCGCTGCGTGGGCGTCGTGGCGTGGATGCACACCTTCTCGCCTGCGAAGGCGTGGATCGCAGGTCTCGACGCCCTGCGCAAGCCGCTCCTGCACTTGCACACCCAGGCGAACCTCTCCCTCCCCTGGGCGGAGATCGACATGGACTTCATGAACTTGAACCAGGCGGCCCACGGCGACCGGGAGTTCGGCTACATCGAGACCCGACTTGCGATCCGCCGGAAGACCGTTGTCGGGCACGCGAGCGACCCGGGCGTCCGGAACCGGATCGGTACCTGGGCGCGCGCGGCAGCGGGCTGGCAGGCCGCCCAGCATCTTCGCCTCGCACGTTTCGGGGACAACATGCGGGACGTCGCGGTCACCGAAGGGGACAAGGTCGAGGCCCAGCTGCGATTCGGCGTGTCGGTGAACACCTACGGCGTCAACGACCTCGTCGCAGCGGTCTCGAGCGCGCCGGCGGACGCAGTCGACGCGACTGCCGGTGCCTACGAGCATGACTACACGGTCTCGACCGAGCTCGCCTCGGGCGGTGCACGGCACGAGTCCCTCCGCGAGGCGGCGCGCATCGAGGTCGGACTTCGGTCGTTCCTCGAACGCGGAGGCTTCACCGCGTTCACGACGAACTTCGAGGACCTCGGAGGGCTCCGCCAGCTCCCGGGAATAGCGGTCCAGCGGCTCATGTCCGACGGATACGGCTTCGGCGCAGAGGGCGACTGGAAGACGTCGGCGCTCCTGCGGATCCTCAAGGTGATGGGACACGGGCAGCCGGGCGGCGTGTCGTTCATGGAGGACTACACCTACCATTTCGGTCCCGGCGAGCCGAAGACGCTCGGAGCGCACATGCTCGAGGTGTGCCCGAGCATCGCCGCCTCGACGCCTTCGTGTGAGATCCATCCCCTCGGCATCGGGCACCGGGACGATCCGGTCCGGCTCGTCTTCGACGCCGAGCCGGGCCCGGCGTTCGTCGTCGGACTTCTCGACCTCGGTGACCGGTTCCGCCTCGTCGCGAACGAGATCGAGATCGTCCCACCCGACGAACCGCTCCCGCGCCTTCCGGTAGCCAGGGCGGTATGGAAGCCGTCACCTTCCCTGTCGACGGCAGCGGAATCTTGGCTGATGGCCGGTGGGCCGCACCACACGGTCCTAGCGACCGCAGTGAGCCGTGAGGCGCTCGAAGACCTCGCGACGATCGCCGGATTGGAGCTCGTGTTCATCGACGCGTCGACGACCCCGGCGCAATTCGCCCGGGAGCTCCGTTGGAACCTTGCCTACTACCGGCTCGCGCAGGGACTCGCCCGCTGAGCCTGGCGGCTCACGAGCGCCCGGCGGGCGCACCTGGAACGGGGACGAGCGGTGGTCCTGTCACTGGCCAGCCCGACGACGTCCAGTAGAGGTGACGAACCTGAAGCCTGGCGGCGCCACCGTCGTACGCGTCGTAGTAGTGGTAGTCGAATAGGTACGTGCTCGCCGAGCGGTACACGGAGCCCGAGCCCGGTCCGATCATCCCCTGGTCGGCGCCGAGCAGCTCGGTGCCGCCACCTTGGGTCAGCGGAGTCCCGTACGCGTCCACATACGGCCCCGTGACGGCTCTCGACCGACCGACCACCACCTGGTACGAGCTGGCGATGCCCCGACAGCAGAATCCCGCCGACACGAAGAGGTAGTAGTAGCCGCCGTGGTGCGTGATGTAGCTGCCCTCTTCGGCATCAGGCGCGGCCGTCGACGCGAGCGAGTACAGGCGCGGCGATGCCGAATAGGGCCTGCCCGTCGAGGCGTCGATGGCGACGAGCTTGATGCCGCCCCAGAACGACCCGAATGCCAGCCACGTCGACGACGACGGTCCGTACGCGAGAGCAGGATCGATAGCGTTGTAGTCGTCACCTGGGCCGGAGGAGAGGACCTCTCCGCGGTCGGCCCAGTGGTAGCGGGGGCTCGACGGATCGAGCGTCACGTTCGTCGCGAGCGCTATCACCGACGTGTTCGACCCGAAGCTCGACCCGGCGTAGTAGAGGTGGTAAAGCCCGTGGAAGAACGAGATGTCGGGAGCCCACAGGTTGGGGATGGGGCCGACTCGCTGGAGAATCCACGACGGGATGATCGGGAAGACCGTGCCCACATAGCGCCATGTCCGCAGGTCTGTCGACACCCGGATCTGGATGTTGCCACCGCCTATCACGCCGGCCGGATCCCCGGTCGAGAAGACGTAGTACTTCGAACCCTCCCGAATCATGCTCGGGTCGTGGACGAACGCGTAGCCAGGGTTCGCCGCGGCGGACGAGCGCGGCGATCGGATGGCTGCCGCCGCCGGCGCGACCACCACCAGAGCAGCGCTCAGGACGGCGGCGAGAAGTCGGCATGGCCCCCGAGCGCGTCCTCCTCGGCGCGCCGGAGCGCGCGTCGAGGAGGACGTGCGTTTCGCGCGCATGCCCGTTATCCCGTCACGCTGCCGAGAAGGAGGCCACTCTTCCAGTAGCGCTGCACGACAAGGAAGATGACGATGAGCGGGATGATCGTCACCAGCCCACCTATCACGAGAAGAGGAAAGATCTGCGTGCTGCCGCCGTTCTGCGCGCGGTTCGACCAGTTGCCGAGGCCGACGGTGATCGGGTACAGGTTGCTCTTGCTGAAGATGATGAGCGGCAGGAAGTAGTTGTTCCACACGGCGACGACGCTGATCAGGAGGACCGTAACGAGTCCCGGTACCATGAGTGGCAGCGCCATCTTGAAAAAGATCCGGATCTCCCCGGCACCGTCGACCCTCGCCGCGTCGAGCAGCTCCCTCGGCACGGACACCTTGATGAAGCTCGACATCAGGTACACCCCGACCGGGCTCACCATGCTCGGCAAGACCATTCCCCAGATCGAGTTGATCAAGCCCACCTTGGCGTAGACAAGGTAGAGCGGGAGCGTGATCGCGGTCACCGGCACGAGGAGAGCTGAGAGCACCACGTAGAACGTCGCCTTCGAACCACGGAAGTCGAACCGCGCGAAGCCGTAGCCACCGAGAGCCGAGAAGAACGTGGCACCCACTCCGCCGAGCACGGCGTAGAGCGCCGTGTTGCCCATCCACTGGATGTACGTCCCCTGCCCGTCCACATCCTGGAACAAGAGCGAGAAGTTGTGGAAGAACTCGAACGGTCTAGCGAACCAGAAGCCGAACGACTGGAAGATGTTCGCCTGCGTCTTGGTCGAGTTGATCACGATCCACGCGATCGGCGCGAGAGTGAAGATCGAGAACAGGACACACAGCGCGGTGATCAGGGTCACCGTGCCCTTTCGCAGACCGTAGAGCCGGATAGGAACGGTGCTCGCCTCGTCCTCGAGCCGTGCCCGCTCCCTGCGCTGTGCCCTTGCCGCGCGCGACCGTGGCGGAACGACGTTGGCGGTGCTCGCGCTCACAGCAGACCCTCCCCACGACGACGGAACGTCAGCGACACGACGGAGATCGCGACGACGAGCACCCCGAGGACGACAGCTGCCGCCGCCGCGAGGTTGTACTGCTGGCCACCGATGCCGATGTTGTAGATGTACAGCGTCGGGGTGAAGTAGTCGGAGATGGCCTGAGGCTGGAAGTAGGAGAGGATGAGCGGCTCGGTGAACAGCTGCGAGGCCCCGATGACGTTCAAGAAGACGAGCATGACGATGACGGGTCGGACCATCGGGAGCTTCACCCGCAAGATGACGCGCCAGAGAGACGCCCCGTCGAGCACGGCCGCCTCGACGACCTCTCTCGGAACCGATTTGAGCGCCGTATAGAGGATCATCATGTTGTAGCCGGTCCACTCCCATATCGCGATGACGATGATCGTCGGCACGATGAGCGTGCTCGAGAAGTAGTTCGCCTGGGAGAAGCCGATCGCGTGCGCCAGTTGGGTGAAGGGACCGGACGCCGGGTCGAGCAGGAAGGACCACATCACCGAGCCGACGACAGCCGGCACGGCGAAGGGGATGAAGAAGATCGTCCGGAAGAGTCGCCCGAAGCGCGCGATGCCGAGATCGAACATCGTTGCGAAGAAGAACGCTATGACGAGCATGACGGGTATCTGGACGGCAGCGTACGCGACGACCCGGACCACGCCCGACCAGAACTGGTTCGACTGGAACGTCTGCGTGTAGTTCGCGAATCCCGAGAAGCTCGTGCCGCCGACGAGCTTCGTCGTGTAGAGGCTCGTGTAGAGCGCATAGCCGAGGGGCGTGATGAGGAACATCAGGAACATCACGAGGAAGGGAAGGACGAACCACATCCCTTTCTGCTCCCTACGGTGGACAAGCGTTCCACGCCCCGGACCACGAGCCCGTCGAGCGCGCGCGTCGACCACTGCGCGACCGGGAGCTACGGGCGGCGCTGCAACATCTGTCATCGGATGCCCCCTCGGCCCTCGTTCGTCACCGTACGTCGCCTCCATGATCCACGTCGACGGATCTCACTCCGTCGGTCCTAGCATGCCGCTCACGAAGGATCCTGCGTCCCCGCGCGACCGATAGAGGTGCCGGGCCGACGCCCGGCACCTCTATCGACTGGTAGCTACGAAGACGTCAGGTCGTGACCTTGAAGCCCTCGCTCTTGGCGTACGTCACGAGGGTCTTCTGGAAGGAGGCGAACGCCTGCTTCAGCGTCTCCTTGCCCGTGCCAACCGGCGCGAACGCGGTCGCGGAGACCGTCAGAGCCTCGGTCATGAAAGGCGGCCACTGCACAGTCGACGCCGTCTTCGCGGACTTCACGAAGGCAACGTGCAGCTTCTGCGGCCCTGTGAGCGGGATCGTCTGGTTGACGAAACTTGGGCTGTCGAGCTCTGGCTTGAAGCTGGGGAAGTTCAGCGTCGGAGCGCTCACCTGGATGTTCCACGAGTTGAGCGTGGCCGACATCCACTCGGAGAACGTAGCCGCCTGAGCCGGGTACTTCGTGCTCGCGATGACCGGGAAGGACGAGCCTCCCCAGTTCGCCCCGACCTGTCCCCCCGCCTTCCACTGCGGAAGGTAGGAGGTGCGCCACGTCCCCAGCGTCTTCTTGATGTCCGCAGACATGTACGACGGGCCCCACCCGGAGCTGAGCCACGACGCATCGGTGCCGTTGTCCATGTCGGTGAAGGACGTCAACGAGACGTCGCTCGTGTCGTTGACGAGGCCCTTCGAGATGAGCGGCTGCCAGTAGTTCGCGAACGCGGTCTGAGCCGGACCAGTGAAGTTGATCGTCACGTTCGAGCCGCCCGTGTACTTGAACGGGTAGGCGTTGTCCTGGGCCATGAGGCTCAGGACCCACTGGAGGTCACCCGCGGAGAAGTTCGTGATGTACGACTTCGGGTTGTCCTTGTGGATGATCGCCGCGTCGGTCGCGAACTGCGCCCATGTCGAAGGTGGGGTGATCTTGTCCTTGGCGAAGATCGACGAGTTGTAGAGAAGAGCGAGAGGACCGCTGTCGTCCGGCATGCCCCAGACCTGCCCGCCAGCCGTGACGTCCGACCATACCCACGGGACGAAGTCCTTCCGGTAGGCGTTCGCACCGTACTTCGACAGGTCAAGGACGCTGTGGGTGATCTCGAACGACGGAAGCTCGTCGTACTCGACCTCGGCGATGTCCGGTGCACCGGTGCCCGCCTTGATCGCGTCGGCGAGCTTGACGTACTCCGGGTTGCCCGCTCCGACGTCGGAGAGCGTCACCTGGATCTTCGGGTGCGTCTTGTTGAACAGGGCGACCGCCCGGCTCATACCCGGCGACCAGTCCCAGAAGACGAGCTTCGCGACGCCGGCCTTCGACGTCGAACGGTGCGGAGAGCTCGTCGCGTGCGCCGCCACCGCGACACCGGAGGCCGCAAGGAGGCTCACCGCGCTGAGCGCGGCCGTCGAGGCGACGAGCCGGCGCGATCGGCGGTGCTGGGTGGGGCCAGTCTCGCGACTCGCGGACACTTCCTGACGACGTCCCATGATCCGTCCTCGATTTCGTTGATTGGTCATGACTTTCCTCCTATCCCTAGCCGCCCGAAAAGCGACCACAAGGTACCGCTGGACACCTGAGGTGACGTCGCCGTCACCCGTGCTCGTAGGGTTGCCCCCTACGACACACCTACTGTGCGATGGACTCTCGTCGCACCGACGCTGGTCCTCACTGGATCACTTCCTGTCACCCCCTCCCCCCGTCCGACGACCCCGCAGGTGTTGCGGTCGCGAGGCCCGGCTCAAGCACGAGCTAGCGCGACCTCGACCAAGGTGAACGATCTCGCTGGAAGCACGAGCGTGACACTCGATCCGCTCGCCTTCTCGCTCCCTTCCGAGACGTCGGCCTCCTCGACACCGGGAACCGGAGAGCGCCGTCCCGTGCCGGTGACCGTGCGGAGCCGTGCGGAGCCGGTGAAGGCGCCGTCCCGGAGGCTGAGCTCGACCTCCTCCGGCTCCTCCGAACGGTTGACCAGTGTGCACGCGAGCTTCGTGCGAGCGTCGTCCACCGTCGCGGCCGCGTCCACGAGGTCGAACGGCCCGAGGTCTTCTACCCGGTGTGGCCAGCGCGAGAGCTGCTCCGCCGGTGCCTCGACCACCGGCCCGTCGACGAACGCGTCGACCGCCCGGGCGAGATGACCCTGTGCGTGGAGCAGGAACGGGTAGTAGATCGGCTGGACGACGGCAGTCTCCGGCGTCGTCACGATGGGTGCGATTGCGTTGACCATCTGCGCGAGGTTGGCCATCGTCACCCATGCGCAGTTGCGGACGAACACGTTCAGGTACGTGCCGACGGCGAGCGCGTCGTGGAACACGTAGCGCTCCTCGAGGGCACCCGTGTGGTCACGGAACCAGACGTTCCACTCGTCGTAGACGATGCGCGGGGCCGCCTCGAGCTTCTGGTTGTACGCCGCTCGCTTCAAGAGCGCGACCGTCGTCTCGATTGCACGCTCGGTCGCGTGCGGGGCCAGCTGGTTGGTCCAGTAGTCATCCGAGCCCGTGTAGAGGTGGAGCGAGTGGAGCGCGACGTGAGGTGCGAGCCCGTCGATCACCTTGCGGTCCCAGTCTGTCCAGCCGAGCTCGCCGCACGAGACGAGCCGGACCGTCGGGTCGATCATCTTGATCGCGCGGGACCAGCGGACAGCCTCGGCGACGTACTCCTCAGCCGACTTCGCGCCGACCTGCCACGGACCGTAGATCTCGTTGCCGAGGCCCCACCACGACACGGCGTGCGGCGCATCGTGGCCGTTCGCCCGGCGCCGATCGGCCCAGTAGGTCGCACGCTCGGAGTTGCAGTACTCGACCCAGGCGAGCGCCTCCTCGAGCGTCCCGGTCCCCATGTTCAGGCAGATGTACGGCTCCGCGCCGAGCTCTCGGCAGTACTCGATGTACTCGTCGGTGCCGAAGCGGTTCGACTCGGTGCCGCCCCATGCGAGCTCCGGGCGGACCGGACGGGTGTCCTTCGGACCGATGCCGTCCTGCCAGTGGTAGTTCGACACGAAGTTCCCCCCGGGCCAACGCAGCACGGAGAGCCGGAGGTCCTTCAACAATGCGAGTGTGTCCAGACGGAACCCGCGGTCGTCGGCGAGCGGGGAGCCCTCCTCGTAGAGGCCTCCGTAGATGCACCGGCCGAGATGCTCGACGAAGCCTCCGTAGACCCTGCGGTCGAGGCTTCCGAGATTCCGGTTCGTGTCGATGGCTATGCGGGTCAAGCGAGCTACCCCTTACTGGACGACCGCGCCTGGGCGCGCGGTCGAGGTGGATTGGACATCACGTGCGCCGAGCCCGCAGGAGGCTCGTACGACGAGCTCGGCGGGAAGGATGACCGGCGCAGGATCGACCTCCTCGCCTCTCGTTAGCTGCAGGAGGAGCTCGACGGCGCGTGCACCCGTCTCTGCGAGCGGCAGCCGGACGGTGGTGAGTGGCGGGTTGAGGTACGCCGCGAACGCGAGGTCGTCACAGGAGACCACCGCGACCTCGGTCGGCACCGTCCGACCAGCCGCGCTCAGCCCTGCGAGCACACCGACCGCCATCAGGTCGCTCTGGACGAAGACCGCGTCGAGGCGTGGCTCACGCTCGAGCAGGAGACGGATCGCCGCGGCTCCCCCGGCCGGGCTCCAGTCGGACTCCGCGACGAGGTCCTCGCTCGCCTCGAGGCCACCCTCGCGCAGCGCGTCCTCGTAGCCTCGCAGCCGGCTCCGCACGACACGGCGCCTGTAGGGGCCGGTGACGGTCCCGATGTGGCGACGTCCGGCCGCCGCCAGGTGTGCCGTCGCCATGCGGCCGACATCGCGGTGGTTCGAGCCGACGAGCGGGACGCCGCCACCGGGGACGTGGTGGAGGCTCACGCACGGCACGTACCGGCGCAAGAGCTCCGCGACTTCCGTGTCCTCCTCGAGCTGGGGCGCCGCCGCGACGATGCCGTCGACGCGCCGCTCGACGAGGGTCCTCACCACGTCGACGTTTCCCTCGCCGGAGCCACCGAGGTTCGACACGAGGACGGCATGGCCCTGCTCGCGCGCCGCGCTCTCGGAGCCGATGAGCAGCTCGGCGAGCGCAGGATCGGCGAAGCTTCCCGCCACGAGACCGATCGTGTAGGTGGTCCGCTGGACGAGGCTCCGCGCGACCTTGTTCGGCGAGTAGCC
>CAZAMA010000079.1:0-14734 GCA_964485645.1 uncultured Acidimicrobiaceae bacterium
GTCCGCGGCGCGTTCGGCGGGTACGTCGAGTACTTGTCCACGCCGACGACCTGGTGGCCGGCGCCGACTGCGTAGAGCATCTGGGTGGCACTGGCCGAGAGGCTCAGGATCCGCGTCGGCCGGGTCGGGATGCGGACGGTGCCGTCGCCGCTTTGCACCGAGATCGGGAACGCGGCCGCGCTCGCGTGGGTTGCCGCCGTCACCGGCGGGCTCGCGCCGGTCGATCCGCAGGCAGCCAGCAAGGCTCCGGCGAGCGTAGCGGTGACAAGTAGGGCTCTTTTCATGGCATTCCTCCTCTGGATCGAGGGTTCGTGCCGAAAGACAGGGAGCACCCCTGCGACCGCCCGTTGCCTCGACGTGCGTTGCCGTTTCCGACTGGCCAGGCGACCTGGCTCGTCCTCTTTCACCACCGCGCGGGGGGCTTGGAGGAACGACAGTTGCGGGACAGCGCCGGACTCTTACCGGACTTCGCTGACCAGTCGGTTGCGCCTGGGACTTTAGGTCACCCCCGATCGGCTGGCAAGCCTGGCGCTTTGGCCCGGGCACAGGCTGCCTCGACGAAGGCTTCGGCGAGCCGCGGAGTGGCTGCGAGGTGCTGGTGGAGGTAGCTCGCGAACAGATGCGAAGTGACATGGCCGGCTCGGCCGGCCGCGAAACGCCCCTCCAACTCGAGTCCATCTCCCGCGGGCTGTGCAACCGAGCGGTGGAACTCGTGGCCCCGCAGGGTCGTCCCGGCCGGGCCGAAGTAACCGGCCGCCCGCGTCGTCGCGCGGCGGTAGCCGATCGTGAGGCGCTCGCTCATCTCGGCATGCACGCCCTCGAGCACCCCGGCCATGGCCATCCCATCGAGGGACTCGCAGAGCCAGAGGAACCCGCCGCACTCGGCCCAGGTCACCATGCCCCGGCCAACCTGGCGGCGCAGGTCTGCCAGCAAGCTCCGGTTCTCGGCAAGCTGCGCGGCGAAGAGCTCGGGAAAGCCGCCTCCTGCGTAGAGTCCCGTGCATCCCGCTGGGAGCGCCGGCTCGACGATCGGGTCGAAACCCACGAGCTCGGCGCCTGCCTGCTCGAAAAGTGCCAGGTTCTCCGGGTAGACGAAGCTGAAGGCCGGGCCGCGGCAGACCGCAATACGACACTTGCCCACTTCGGCGGCTGTTGGTGGGTCGGCGACGGTGCGAGTCGCCGCAGCTCTGGCGAGCTTTACGAGCGCATCGAGCTCGAGGCACCTTCCGATCACCTGGCCGAGGCGAGTGATCGAGGCCCTGACCTTGTCTGGCTGCTCGGCCACCGGGACGAGGCCAAGATGACGCTCGCGCCAGGCGAGGTCGTCGTCGGTCGAGATCGCGCCGAGGACGGGGATGCCAAGTGGTGCGAGGGCTTCGCGCAGCAGCTGCTCGTGGCCGGCGCTCGCCACCTTGTTGAGCACGACGGCCCCGAGACGGACATCTGGATCGAGGGTGGCGAAGCCGTGCACGACCGCCGCCACCGAGCCGCTCATCGCCGAGGCGTCGACGACGAGCACGACAGGCGCGTCGACAATGCGGCTCACGGCCGCGCTCGACCCGTCACAGCCAGGTTGTCCCGACCCGTCGAACAGCCCCATGACGCCCTCGATAACGAGGAGATCGGCGCCGGCCGAAGCCCGTGCCGCGAGGCCCGCAAGGAGCTCTTCGCCTGAGAGGTAGGCGTCGAGGGAGCACGAGGGCCGACCGGTCGCGACGGCGTGGTAGCTCGGGTCGATGAAGTCGGGCCCGATCTTGGCTGCCGCGACACGAAGCCCCCGCTGCGAGAGAGCGGCCATCACGCCGGTAGCGACGGTCGTCTTGCCGACCCCTGAGTGGGTGCCGGCGATGACGATGCGGGGACCAAGTCGAGCCATGGGGTCGCATCCTTGCATCCGTCGGATCCGTGTCTGACCGCGGGCTGCGCAGTCTTGCCCAGCGCCATGGGTCCGGGCCGACCCGAGGCCGTCTGCAAGCTACGCGCTGAGCGCTGCAACGGCGGCTCCGGCCAGCTACCTCTTTATGCGCAGCATCGTCTGGAGCGTGGCCGCCACTTCGCCGCCTGGCACCGCGGCTGAGAAGAGGAAGCCCTGGCCGAGGTCACATTGGTAACGACGGAGGCGCTCTAATTGTGCCTTTGTCTCGATTCCCTCCGCGAGCATCGTCATGTCGAGCTTCTTGCCGAGCGAGACGATCGTCTCGAGAAGCACGTTGTTACGGACGTTCTCGTTCGCTGACCGGACGAATGACTGGTCGATCTTGACGATTCTCGGGTGCATGAGCGCGAGGTAGGAGAGCGATGAGAATCCGGTGCCGAAGTCGTCGAGCGCGATTCCGATCCCGAGGCGACTGAGACGTTCCGTCACTAGCAAGGTCGCGGAGATGTCGAGGAGCGCAACGCTCTCGGTGATCTCGAGGACGAGACGCTCGGGTGCAATTCCTGTTCGCGTCACTACTTCCTCGATCGACGCAACGAGGCCCGGGTCCTGGAACTGATGTGCGGAGAGGTTGACCGAGACAAAAGGAAGTCCGGTCTCGGCACCGGTTGGTCCCCAGGAGCTTGCGGCGATGGCGGCCTCGCTCAGCGCGAAGGTCCCGAGCTCCAAGATGAGGTCGCTTTGCTCGGCCAGCGGGATGAACACACTCGGTGGCACCTGTCCTCGCTCGTGGTGCTGCCACCGCATCAGCGCCTCCAGGCCGACCACCTCGTTGGTGCTGAGATCGATGATGGGCTGGTAGTGCATCGAGATCTCACCCACCCCAGGCGCGCGTCGAAGGTCCTGAAGCAGCTCGAAGCGGCTGACCGCTTGCTCGTGCATGGCGGCGGTGAAGACGACATGGTGGCCTTTGCCTTGGCGCTTGGCCTCGTACAGCGCAACGTCGGCGTCTCGGACACACTGAGTGCAGTCCGTGCTCCCCCCATCGAAGACCACGACCCCGATGCTCGCCTGTTGTTCGAGGTGCACGCCGGCGACGTAGAACGGCTCGACGAGCGTTTCGAGAAGACGCGCGGCCACGAGCTCGGCCCCCTTCACGGCCGTCAGTCCTTCGGCCAAGTAGAGGAACTCGTCGCCTCCCAGGCGGCAAAGGGTATCCGACGAGCGCGTCACCTGGTCGAAGCGCCTCGCGATCGCTACAAGCAGCTGGTCACCGACGAGGTGGCCGTGAGTGTCGTTCACACCCTTGAAGTCATCGAGGTCCAGCAATAGCACCGCGCCCATGCCGCCGTGGCGAGCTGCCCGTAAGTGCGCCTGCGCGAGGCGGTCTTCGAAGAGTGTCCGGTTGGCGAGCCCCGTGAGCTGGTCGTGGAGCGCCAGGTGGGATAGTTGGGCGGTGAGCGCCTGCTCGTCAGTGATGTCGCGCTGTGACACGACGAAGTAGATCGCCGTTCCGTCGGTGTCGCGTACCGACGACTTCGACACCTCGACCATGATCACCCGCCCGTCGCTGTGCAGGTAGCGCTTGACGTAGCGAATCTGGTCGAGCTCGCCGGAGACGAGGCGGCGGTGCGCCGCTTCTGTGATGCCAACGTCCTCGGGATAGGTAAATGGCATCGACTTCTGCCCAAGGAGCTGTTCCCTGCTGCGTCCGACCAGCCGGCAAAAGGCGTCGTTGACCGCGGAGATCCGGTCCTCGAGGTCCGTGCAGGTCATGGGGGCCATGTTGTTCTCGAATGAGAGACGGAAGCGCTGGTCGGACTCGGTGCGCGCCTGGGCTTCGGCTCTCTGGGCGTCGACAGCGGCGACGGTCTCGTTGAGGGACGCCTCGGTCTGTCTCAGCGCGCGCACATGGGCGACGCCGAACTCGACTCCCCGAACGATCTCTTCGAGCCCTTGGACCGTGGTCTCGTCGAACGCGACGATGTGGCGGTCATAGACCGTCAATACACCCCGGCGTCCGGGGTGAAAGGGAATGGCCACGGCCGACGAGAGACCGTGCTGCCTCGTTCGCTCCCGCCACGGCCCGTACAGCGGTTGATTGGCGAGGTCGTTTGCCACCTGAGTCACGCCGGTTCGCAGCGCTGTCCCGGTCGGCCCGAGCCCGGTGGGCCGCGACGCGGAAGACGAGACGATCTCCTCGTAGAGGTACTCGGTCGCCCCGGCGGAGGAGCCGATGTCGACGTCACCCTCCTCGTTGTCGGAAGCGAACGCGATCCAGGCGAGGGCGTACCGTCCCTCCTGGACGAGCAGGTCGCACAGGTGCTGAAGCAGCTCTGCCTCGTCGGCTGCGAGCATCGCGTACCGGTGCACCTCGGTGAGCAGATGCGACACGTGTTCCCTTTGCACCCGAGGGGTGACGTCGACGAACGAGACGACGACGCCTTCGGTTCGTCCGCCGTCGGCGAGGCGGCTGCTGACCGAGATCCACCGCCGCGCCTTACCCGGATTGTCGACGCCCATGATCACGTCGGTACAAGGCGTGCCCGACCGCAGAGTGAGCATTCCCGGATGGTCCTCAACTGGGAACGGCGAGCCGTTCTCGCGTACGGATGCCCACCGTGGATCGACCGACGCGCGGCCCAGCACCTGGTCGCGGGTGAGGCCGAGCGCGGCGGCGGCGGCTTCGTTGCAGTCGATGATGACGCCGTCGATGTCTTGGACCACAAGACCCGCGGCCGTCATCTTCACGAACTCACTCGCGTGGAGCTGGGACTGAGCCTCCTCTTGCCGCCCGTCACCTGCGATTGAGTCGATGATAGGAGGCCACCCCCAGGAGGTCTGAAGCAGATCTGGGTTAGAAATTACCAGGCCGCCGAGAGATGCGGACACGGGGTCGCGAGATAAGCGCAACTTTCGCTTCCGGTCAGGCGAACGGCAGGATGGAGCGGTGCGCATCGTCTCGCTCCTCCCGTCAGCTACAGAGATCGTCTACCTGCTCGGCCTCGAGGACTCGCTCGTGGGGGTCACTCACGAGTGCGACTGGCCGCTTGAGGCCCGGCAAAAGCGACGAGTCTCGTATTCGAACATGCCCGCGCAAGCGACTCAGGCAGAGATCGACCGGCTCGTCAACGAGAGCGCGAGCGGTGGAGCGCCCACGCACGGGCTGGATCACGCCGCCATCTCCGAGCTGGCACCAGACCTCGTCATCACCCAGGATCTCTGCCAGGTATGTGCCGTACCTGCCGGTCACCTGCGTGCCGCACTCGAGGTGCTCGGTATCGATGCGGAGGTGATCTCGCTCGATCCCTCTTCGCTCGCCGACGTGCTCGAGGCAGTGGCGACGGTCGCGAGGGCCACGGGCAGAGAGGAGCGCGCGGCCGAGATTCTCGCGGAGCTCGAGGGCCGGCTGGATCGTGTCAAAGCGTCGGTCGCGGGCCTCGACCGACCGCGCACGTTCGCACTCGAGTGGGGAGATCCCCCCTACAACGCCGGGCACTGGGTGCCTGAGATGATCGAGCTGGCCGGTGGCGAGCCGCTCCTTGCCGCGGCCGGTATGGCCTCGGTGCGGATCGCCTGGAGCGAGATCGCGCAAGCTGCGGCGGAGGTGGTCGTGTTCATGCCGTGTGGCTACGACCTCGAGGGAGCGAAGAAGGAAGCTGTGGCGCTCCTCGATCGAGTCGAGATCGAAGGCGCGCGGGCCATATACGCTGCCGGGGCGAACGGCTATTTCTCCCGGCCCGGGCCCCGGCTCGTCGAGGGCGTCGAAGCACTCGCAGCGCTGCTGCACGAGGGCAGTGGCCTGAGCGCGCCGCCGGGAGTCGTAGCGAGGATGAGGTGAGCGCGCGCTCATACGCCCCGGTTCCCCGAGCCATGACAGCGGCCTCGCCTTCGACCGGCCCCGCGTTGAGCCCGCCCGAGCTGGTCGAAGGCGAGGCCGCTGTCGCCCGGCGGGTGGAGGCGGCCGCCCGCGTCAGGTCGGAGGTGTCCTACCTGCGGGCCGAGGTCGGTGATCTCGCCCCTTTCGCCGAGAGCGGGCAGGTGCCCGCCGACGGCACATGGCTGGACTGTGGGAGCTTCGTATCGGATCCGGACTGGGTCGAGGCGGTGATCCGCGCCTGCGGGATACGACTCGGCACGAGCGACCCCGTCGTGGCGGCCTCGCTCTTCGTGCAGAACTACTCCTACCGCGTGCTGACCCTTGCCGTCGCCTGCATGACGACATCTGGCATCGTGCCCGACTCGGCTGCGTCGTCGATGGCGATCACCTTGGTGGGCGGGCGACCGGCCGCGGTCGGCTACCGCGAGCCGAGGGCGCTCGTGCTCGGTGACCGGCGCACCTCGCCGGCCGTGGCCCTCCGGGATGGAACGGCAGCCGAAGCGGGTTGTGAGTACATCGTCACTCGCGCTCTCGACGAGCACCTGGCAGTCCTCGTCGCCTCGGCGCGAGAGCGGATCAAAGTGGGAGCCCGTCTTTTGTGGGGAAACGTCGCGGCTTCCGGCGCGGTGGCGTTTCGCACGATGGAAGGGTGCCTCGGACCGTGGGTCGTGGATCTCGGGGAGGGTTTCTTCCAACGGGCGCCCGCGGAGTTGCAGGGGCTCGGCTCGTTTCTCGTCCTCGAGCACGCGGGCCGCCGGGGTTGGTTCTGGGAGCGGACCAACTGCTGTCTCTACGACAGGTTGCCGGGCAGTGTTGTTTGCCGCGACTGCAGCCGCACGCCAGCGGCCGCACGCCGCGCCGCCTACCTCGCTTCGCTCGCCGCTCCCGCCTCGCCCGCGTCGCCCGACACCTGAGAGGCAGCCTGCCTAACGGGGCACGACAGTGACCGGGCAGCGAATACCCGGCGTGTGGCCGAGCCGCCCGTCTGCTGTGACGAGGCTGCAACCGCAGCGCGTCGAGGACAGCCCAGCCACTGCTCGTCCGGCACGTTGCGCAGGTAGTAGAGTCCTCATGTCGCAATATGCCAGCAGCTGGCTCGCACTTTGGTGGCGGCGCAAGCAGCTCGACGTGTAGCTCACGGCCAGCGATACCGGTGCTCGGGCCGCCCCGATCCGTAGCGAAGGACGAGCTCGATCCGTCCGATGCGCGCGAGGTGCGACAAGTACCGTTGGGCTGTCGCGCGGCTGACTCCGGTCTCGGCGGCCACTTCCTCAGCCGAGAGGTCTCGCCCCGCGCCACGGAGGGTCTCGACGATCGTGCCGAGAGTCTGCGGGGAGTGACCTTTTGGTAGCTCCCGTTCGGCGCTCGTGCGCAGCGCCGCGTAGATCTCGTCGACCGCGCCCTGGCTCGCCTCGGAAAGTGACGAGAGCTTGCGGCGCATCTCCCCATATGCAACGAGACGCTCTCGCAGCCTTGCGGCTCCAAATGGCTTCACCAGATAGTAGAGCGACCCGTTTCGGAGAGCTTCCTCGACGCTTGCGGCGTCTCTGGCAGCTGTGACGACGATCACGTCGACGCGTTGCTCCGGCGAGGCGCGGAGCCTGCGCAGCACCTCGAGGCCTGCGATGTCGGGGAGGTAGATGTCGAGCAGGACGAGATCGGGCTGGAGCCGGGCGACCGCCTCGAGGGCACTTGCCCCCGAGTACGCTTCGCCGACTACCTGAAAACCCTCGACCATCTCTACGTACGCACGGTGGAGCGCCGCGACCCTGAAGTCGTCGTCGACAACGAGCACATCGATCATCCGCGCGACCCCGCTGTGACGTCGGCGCCGGCGAGGGAGACGGCCTCGTCGTCGATGGTGCGCCCGCCGCCGAGGGGAAGCCCAATGGGAAGCACGACCGTGAAGGCGGCGCCGATCCGGGAGGTCACCGATATCGAGCCTCCCCGCCGGTGGACGAGCTGGCGCACCAGCGCCAGGCCGAGGCCACGCCGGGCACCGGAGGTCGCCATCTTCGTCGAGTACCCGTCGACGAAGATGGTTTCGAGGTTGTCCGGCGGCACCCCAGGGCCCGAGTCGCTCACCTCGATCTCGAGGTGGTCGTGATCTCTCCTCACTCGGACTTCGACCCATGCCGGTTGTTGTCCCTGCGTCGCCTCCACGGCGTTATCCACCAAATTGCCCACGACCGTGAGCAGGTCAGTGGGTGAGGGTACGTCGTCGGGGACGCGAGTGCTCGGAGCGAGCCGGAGCTCGACGCTGCGCTCGGCGGCGACGGCGCTCTTGGCAAGGAGGAGCGCGACAAGCATGGGGTGGCCGACCTCGGCGACAAGTCGCTCGGCCAGGTCGGCGTCGCGCACCGTGAGGTCGGTCGCAAAGCGGGCGGCTTCGGCGGGCGCGCCCAGCTCGATCAGCCCGACGATCGTGTGGAGGCGGTTCGAGAAGTCGTGCGCCTGCGCCCGCAGGGCCTCGGTGAGCCCGAGCATGCCCTCGAGCTCACGCAGGAGCACTTCGGACTCTGTGCGGTCGACGATGGTGACGACGTAGCCGAGCAGCAGTTCGCCGACGGTCACCGGTCGCCGGTTCATCACGAGGATCCGGTCGTCGTAGATTGCCACGAGGTCCTTTCCCTCGGTGCAGCCGGTGAGGATGTCCTGCACCCGACCCCTTGGTACGAGGACTGTCGCAGGGCGATGCATGAAGCGCGAAGGAAGGTGGAGGAGGCGACAGCCCTCGGCGTTGGCAAACTGGAAGATTCCGCGGTCGTCGAGACCGACGACGGCCTCGTGGATCCCGTGGAACATCGCCTCCTGCTCGCGGATCAGGTTTGTCAGCTCGTCGAGCTCGAGGCCGAATGTCTGTGTCCGCAGCCATCTCGTCGCGAGGATGGAGCCTGCCGTGCCGACAGCGAGCGCGATAATGAGCGCTTCGAGCGCGAGGAGCAGCTCGGGGATGGTTCGAGACACTGGGGTGGGGGAGACTGCCACTACGAGCGACCCGCCGAAGGTTCCGGCCGGGGTGCGCAGCGCTACCGCTGCCGCGCCGAGGCGAGTGCCGGAGAGAAGCTGTAGCCTGCCGCGCCAGCCGCCTCCACTACGAGTCGCGGCCGCCTCCCCGTCGAAGGCCGCGGGGCTCAGCTGCGGTCCGACGCGGAACAGGACGACACCGTGGCGGTTGACGACGTCGACAAGGACCGCGCCAGTCGTCGCACGAGTTCTTTCCAGGTCTGCGATCGCGACCGCCGCATGCTCGAGCCCCGTCCCGGTCGCCGACGGCGTTGGCCGGGGTAGCGACGCGGTGATCGTCTCGGCGATGAGCAGGGCTTGGTGCATCGCTTGTTTCTCGCCGCTCGACGACGGGGTCGAGCGGTACTCGCGCCAGGCGAGCCCAGCGACGACGGCCGCCAGGAGCACCAGGACCTGCAAATGCAAGACCCGCCTGGAAAGCCCATGTCTCTGCATCAAGCCATTTCCCCCCCGGGCCTACAACTAAAGCTTCCCAGCCTTGCAGCTGGTCCCCACCGGTACTGCCGACCACTGTCCAAATCGGATGGGTCGGATCCACCCCTGCTCGCGCATCTGGCACCCAGCACACGCACTCTACGCCCTCCTGGCACTCAGACGTCCCCAGGGCGGGGCTCAGGCAGGAGGTCGCTACAGCGCGTGACGCGGGAGTCGCGTGGGGCGAGAGCGGGCGGGCGTGAGCAAAATCAGCAGAACGACTCGTTTGAGCACAGCTTGGGGTTACGAGAGCAAGCCCATGTCAGAGAGCCGACGCGCGTACCCTCCGTCCGACGTTGTCAGCCAGTAGATGGGGGTGTAGGGGTGATCAGTTGGCGTGACGACCTGCGTGACGCGCGCCGGGGTCCGAATGGCGGCGCGCGGAGGGGCGCGCTCAGGTGAGCCTCTTCCTCTTGACTCTCGGCTTCGGGATCGTCACCTCGGCCGTTCTCGCGCTCGCGGCAGTCGGGCTCAGCCTGCAGTTCGGCGTCACCAACTACGTGAACTTCGCGTATGGCTCCTTTCTCGCCTTTGGGATGTTCTTCACTTACACGGCACAGACAGCGCTTCACTTGCCGATCTGGCTTGCCGCGGTGCTTGGCGTAGTCGCCACGGGGCTCGTCGCAGTCTTGGTCGACGCTCTGGTGCTCGAGCCGTTCGTCAGGCGAGGTACGTCGGGTTTCTTCCTCCTGATCGTTACGTTCGGGCTCTCGCTCATACTGCTCAACCTTGTCCAGGCGATATGGGGAGTCGGCTTCGACGAGTTCCAGGTGGCAGCGGGCAATCCGGTGAACATCGGCCCGTTCAGCTTCACCGCCGCGCAGCTCTGGGTTGTCGGGATAGCAGTCGTGACGATGGTCGCCGTCCACCTGCTGCTCACCCGGACCAACCTCGGAAAGTCGATGCGGGCCATGTCCGACAACGCGCCGCTCGCGCGCGCCACCGGCATCGACACGAGGAGGGTGACCCTGTGGACGTGGTTCATCAGCGGCTGTCTGGCGGGGCTCGGTGGGATCACACTCGCGTTCAACACCGTCGAGTTCCAGGCCTTCACCGGTAACACGTTTCTGTTCGTGATCTTTGCCGCCGTGATCCTCGGCGGCATCGGCCAGATCTACGGGGCGATGATCGGGGCCATCATCATCGGACTCGTCGTCAACTTCGCCGGTCTCGTGATCTCCTCCGCATACGACCTCGACGCGGCATTCGCGGTGCTCGTGCTCGTCCTCGTTATCCGTCCCCAGGGGATCATCCCCACGATCGGGAAGGCTTAGACCTCAAAATGGGCGTCGTACTTGGATACATCGCCACCCTTGGCGTGTACTTCTGCACCTACAACATCTTCGCTCTCGGCCTCAACATCCAGTTCGGCTACGCGGGAATACTCGACTTCACTGTTATCACGTTCATGGCCATGGGCGGCTACATGGCAGGCGTTGCGTCTCTCGGTCCTTCCCAGCCCGGCAGCGGCATCTACTACATCCTCGGGCTCTCCCTGCCCTGGCCGCTGGCGCTCCTCATTGGTGCCGCAGCGGCCGGAGCGCTCGGTTACGCCGTCGGTCTCATTGCACTCCGCCGTCTGCGCAGCGACTACCTGGCTATCGTCACCCTCGCGGCCGGGTCGATCGTGCTCGGAATCGTGGGCAACAGCAACGGCCTGTTTGACGGCTTCGAGGGCCTCGTCGGTGTCCCCCAGCCGTTCGCCGGGGTCCTCAACCTCTCACCCAACTCCTACACCCTTTTCTTCCTCGGCATGTGTGCGGTCATCATGGTGATCTGCTGGCTAGTAGCGAATCGGATCTACAACTCGCCGCTCGGCCGCACGATGCGCGCGATTCGTGAGGATCTCGACGTCGCCGAGGCATATGGTAAGCGGACCTTTCGCGTGAGGATGACCGCGATGGTGACGGGTTGCATCTTCGTCGGTATCGGCGGGGTCTTGACGATCTGGTTCATCACCGCGCTTGCACCGGCTGGATGGGGCACGAGCGAGACATTCGTGGTCTGGGCCGCGCTCATCGTCGGCGGGCGCGGCAACAATCTTGGAGCTGTCGTCGGGTCGTTCCTCGTGGCCGTGCTCTTCAACGAGGCGACCCGGTTCCTCCCGGCGATCCCCTCCTTTCCGAGTCTTATCCCCGAGATCCGGAACATGTGCATCGGGGCACTCGTGATCCTGACTCTCTGGTTCCGACCCCAAGGCGTGATCGGCGAGCGCAAGGCGCGCTTTTTCGAGGTGCCGCTGCGGACGGACTCCCCCGACCTGGCTCCCGCTGCCTCAGCGGCGAGCACCAACTGAGCCGTGAGCGGTAGCTCGCCGGCAGCGTGGCCGGCGGCGCAGCCCGCACCGGAGCCCGACGGGCAGAAGGGAGCTGGCGAGATACTCGAGGTCCGCGGCCTCGTCCGGAGCTTCGGTGGCGTGCGCGCGTTGACGGGCTGCAGCTTCGGCGTCGAGAGAGGGAGCATCACGGCTCTGATCGGCCCCAACGGGGCAGGAAAGACGACGCTCGTCAATGTGGTGGCAGGCGCGATCCGCCCGCAGGAGGGCAAGGTGCTCTTCGACGGGCGCGACATCACCGGGAAGTCGAGCCATGACGTGGCACTTGGTGGACTGATCCGGACCTTCCAGATATCGCGGGAGTACCCAGCGATGACCGTGCTCGAAAACCTCATGGTGTCGCCGCAGCGCCAGGCGGGGGAGAAGCTCGGGACCGTGCTCTTCCGCCCGGGGAAGTTTCGTGCCGAAGAGCGCGCGCACGTGCAGCGCGCTGTCGAAGTCCTCGCCGAGTTCGGCCTCTACGAGAAGCGCAATGACTATGCGCGAGCGCTCAGTGGAGGTCAGAAACGGCTGCTCGAATTGGCCCGAGCCGTCATGGCCGACCCGAAGATGCTGGTTCTCGACGAGCCGATGGCCGGGATAAACCCTGCTCTCATAGAGAGGCTTGCCGACCACATCAGCCGGCTGAGAGATACGCGAGGGACGACCTTCCTCATGGTCGAGCACAACCTCGACGTGGTCGAGAAGATGTGCGACCGGGCCGTCGTGATGGCAGTCGGCCAGACGCTTGCGACCGGAACGATGGCCGAGCTGCGCGGCAATAGCGAGGTGGTATCGGCTTACCTCACAGGGGGAGTCGTAGAGGTCGGTGCGAAGGGATGAAGCGTTGACCGCGGGCAGGGGAGCTTCGAGATGTGCGTGCTGAAAGTTGAGGGCCTGACCGCCGGCTACGGCCGCGTCCCCGTCATCTTTGATATCGCGCTCGAGGCTCGTGTGAGCCAGGTGGTCGCGATCGTCGGGCCGAACGGTGCCGGGAAGTCGACGGCGATGAAGGCGACTTTTGGCCTGGTCGAGCGGAACGCCGGGAAGGTGCTCCTCGACGAGCAGGACATCTCACACCTGCTCGCCCACGAGGTGGCCCGTGCCGGGATGGCATATGTCCCGCAGGTCGAGAACGTGTTCGCCGCGATGAGCGTCGAGGAGAACCTCGAGCTCGGCGCGTTCGTGAACCGTCGCAACCTCACCGGGCGCCGGGCGGAGGTCTTCGACATCTTCCCCGACCTCGCGATCGCTCGCCGCCGCAAGGCCGGCCAGCTGAGCGGGGGGCAGCGCAACATGCTCGGCATGGCCCGGGCGCTCATGTCGGACCCGAAGGTCATCCTCTTGGACGAGCCGACCGCTGGACTGTCACCGGCAAACGTCGACGTCGTCTGGTCGCAGGTCCGTCGCATCGCCGAGCTCGGTACGTCGGTCGTCGTCGTCGAGCAGAACGTCGACCGCGCTCTTCGCAGCGCTGACTGGGTCTACATCCTCGTCGCCGGGCGCAATCACGAGCACGGCACCCCGGCGCGCCTCGCGGACCTCGATCTGGCGGCGATCTTCCTCGGTGCGTCCGACCGCGCGCATGGTCAGTCGCGAGGCGAGTCGCGGAGTGAGGAGCACGTACTGGCGGGGAGGCTGGAGGGACCTCTCGACAACAAGGTCTCGCCCTGACGAGGGGCGAGGGAACCCGCCCGTGGCGCGCTACGCGCCGGGGCTAGGGAAGTAGAGAAAAAACACCACCAAGAAAGCGAAGGAGGCATCATGTCACTCGGACGTGCTACGAGGCGTTGGCGCACGAGGGTCGGGATCCCGCTCGTCTTAGCGGGAGCCCTTGTCCTGTCGGCTGTCAGCGCGCTGGGCGCCACGCCGGCCACTGCCAGCGTGAGAAAAGCACCTAAGACGGTGAGCGCCGGGATCCTTCTGCCGATGAGCGGCAAGGAGGCGTTCGTCGGCCAGTGGTTCGACCACGGCGTCGAGGCCGGCATATACGCCGTCGATCACGCCGGGGGAATCATGGGGGCCCAGTACTCCACCCACCTCGAGGACACCGCGGGCGACCCGGTCGACGCGGTGACGGCATTTCGTACACTTCTGCTCTATCACCCCGCTGTCGTGTTCGGACCGTCGTCGCTCGAGATCGAGGGCGTCATCCGCCAGTTCGGTCCCGACCACGTCGTCGACCTGATGGAAGGCGGCACGACACAGCTCGACTACATGAACTACCCCTACGTCTACAGGGTCTTCCCGTCGGACTCCGAGCTTCTCTCGGGTGAGGCCTACTACGCCTACCACGCAAAGAACTGTCGCTACGCCGCCGAGATCTACGACTCCGGCCCGAACGCGCAGGCCGAGGTCGGCCCGGTGACCCGTGCCTTCACGCACCTCGGTGGGAAGATCGTTGCGAGCGCGACAATCGTCGCAGGGCAGAGCTCCTACCTGTCGGCCGTCGCCAAGCTGTTCAGCGGAAAAAAGCCGCAGTGTGCGTTCTTCCACATGGATCCGCAGACTGCAAGCACGTTCTTCGCGAACATCAGGCAGCTTGGCCACATGAACATCCCCTACGTCACCGGTGACACAGGCGCGGCGATCCAGCTGGCTCAAGCCTTCGGGCTCTCCTACGCCGCGCATTGGATGACCGGGATGGCGGCCCCGCCGGCATACGCGCAGGCCAACAGCGCGTTCCTCAACGCCTACCAGAAGGTCTGGCACACGAGGTCCCCGCTGCCCGCGTCGCCGGCAATGTACGACGCGGTCATCATCGCAGCTCTCGCCATGGACGCCGCGCACTCGACGAACCCAGTGGTGTGGCGGCCCTTCATCACGAAGATCTCGAACCCGCCGGGGACGAAGTGCTACACGTACCCGAGCTGTCGAGCGCTCCTCAACAAGCACCGCAAGATCAACTACGAGGGTGCCAGCGGGAACGAGAACTTCAACAAGTACCACAACGTGTTCTCGTCCTTCGAGGTCGAGCAGTTCAACGCGAGCGGCAGCCTCCACACGGTCTTTGTAGAGCCGGCGAGCAAGCTCGCGGCACTGTACTGAGGCCGCGGCGCAGAAGTCGTTGAGCGTGGCGGCTCAGCGGTGAAGGGTCCGGCAGACGCGCGAAAGCGCGGCTGCCGGACCCTTTCTGTCTACGCGCTCGAGCAGTTGAAGAGGG
>CAZAMA010000080.1:0-14621 GCA_964485645.1 uncultured Acidimicrobiaceae bacterium
GGGGTGGCACAGCCCGCCCACTCTCATCGCGTTCATCGTGGCGGCTCTCGGCTTGGCAGCAACGGTTCGCAGCTCGACGCGCCACCAGTCCCCGATCTTGGACCCGGCCCTTCTGCGTATCCGGGGATTCGCAGTAAGCAACCTCGTCACTCTCGCGGTAGGTCTCGGCCTCTACACCTATCTCCTGACTCATATCCTCTGGCTCCACTACGTCTGGGGCTACTCGCTCCTGCTGGCCGGGCTCGCAGTCGCTCCGGGAGCCGTCGTCGCCGCGATCAGTTCGGGCCCCTTTGGCAAGCTTGCCGATCGCTTCGGTCCCCGTGTCGTGATGGTCCCCGGTGCGTTGATCTGGGCTGGGGCCTACGTCTGGTACGCGGCCAGAGTCGGCCTCCACCCCGACTTCCTGGGCCAGTGGCTCCCGGGTCAGGTGCTAAGCGGCATAGGCGTCGGAGCGACGCTGCCAGTTGCAACGAGCGGGGGACTGCGCAGCGTCCCCGCGCGCAGGTATGCGACTGCGTCCGCCATCAACGCGAGTGCCCGGCAGCTCGGCGGTGTCCTTGCCATCGCGCTCCTCACGATCTTCATCGCGCATCCCTCGGCCGGCAGCCTGCCGTCAGAGCTGAGATACGGTTGGGAGCTCGCGGCCGGCAGCTTCGCGGCAGCAGCATTCATCGGGCTGCTCTTCGGCCCCGTCAGGTCCGCCGACGACCACAGTGACTCATCGTCGCGAACTCCATTGGTAGCCACCGGACGCGCACCGACACTCGTCTCTACCGCGGCCGACCCGTCGCCTACCGACTTTCTCGGCCTTCTCCCCTCGGTCATACGCGAGGAGATTCTCGATGTCGGCGACGTCGGCCACCTCCGGGCGGGCGAGATCCTCTTCCGGGCCGGGGAGCAAGGAGATACCCTCTTCGCCCTTAGATCGGGTCGACTCGAGGTGCGGCTCAGTGATGGGTCCGTGCGAGCCCTGAGCCCTGGTGCCGTCGTGGGAGAGCTCGCCCTCCTCACGGAGGCTCCCCGGTCTGCGACGGTTGTTGCCAGGCGCGACAGCACGGTCGTCGCCATCAGCCGGGACCAGTTAGAGCATCTCGCGCTCGAACGGCCAGCCGTGGCACATGCAGTGGCCAAAGGGGTTGCAAATATGCTCAAAGAGAGCAGGCCGCTTCGATCTCCGGCGCCACCGACCCCGAAGGTGATCGGGCTCGTAGCCCTTGACGCTGACGTGCCGATCGCTGCTCTCGGTGATGCATTGCTCGAGCAACTGACCACCGCGGGCGGCGGATGCCGGATCGCGCGCCTCGATGCGCCCGGCGCGGGCTCTCTCGACCAAGCAGAGCAGGACAGCGACCGCGTTCTGCTCGTTGCCGGTTCGGGTAGCGCATGGCGCGAGAGCTGCATCCGGCAGGCAGGCAGACTCATCGTCGCGACCGTCGGACCCGATCCTGGCGGGCTTAGCGCCATCGGAGACAGGCCGGACATCCTCGTGACCGGCTCTCAGCCGTCGACTGCCCAGATCGTCGCTTGGCACGACAGATACAGCTGCCGGCGCGTGTACCACGCGGGATCCAAGGCCGCGTCATGGCGGCGCCACCTGGCGCCCCTGGTCGCTCGCCTTGGTGGGACCCTCGCTGGCGCTCGCCCTTGCTTGTGGGGGTGCGCGGGCACTTGCCCACATCGGCGTCCTCCAGGCTTTCGAGGATGCCGAGATCGCTGTCGACAGGGTGGCGGGCACCAGCATGGGCGCCATGATCGCGGCTCTTTTCGCGACCGGCGCGAGCGCTGGTGAGATCGAGTCGGTGATCTTCGAGGAGTTCGTGCAGCACAACCCTTTCGGTGACTACAGGCCATCATTGGTGAGCCTGGCGCGAGGCGAGCGGGGTAAGGAAATGCTCAAACGCTGCTTCGGGGAAGCTCACCTCGAGGCCATGACGAAGGAGCTTGTCGTGGTTAGTACCGACCTCTATGACCGCCGACCGGTCTACCACCGTCGAGGTCTCACGGCGGAGGCGGTGGCTGCCTCGATCTGCCTCCCCGTCCTGTTTCCGCCGCAAGTCATCGACAGCCGGGTTCTCGTCGACGGTTCCCTCAGCGACAACTGCCCCACCGCGGCCTTCGCCCATATCAACGAGGGCCCTGTGGTCGCGGTACGGATCGGCAGTGCCTCCTCCGGCTCACGATCTGGGAGAACACCATCGATAGGCGAAACCCTCATGCGGGCCATGCAGATGGGCGACCGGCAAAGCACAGTCGACGAGGCCGAGGAAGAAGCCACCATTACCGTCACGCCCGACACCCGGGGCCTGGGTCTGCTCGAGTTCCACCAGCTGAGCAAGGCTCGAGAGGCTGGCCTTCGGGCAGGGGAGGCCGCCGTCACCGCTCTGCGGCAAAGCGGTCTCCACCTGAGCACCGCCGGTGCCCGGTCTTGAGGAACCGGCTCCCGTCAATCCAGCGGCTACCAGGCAACCGGTGGGCAGGGCGTCGCGCGTGGCGCTAGTCGGACTCGAGCGAGGCAAGGAGATCTTGGTACCGTTTCGGCATTGAGACGGTCGAGCGCATGGCTACCGGAATCGGGTAGCGAACACCACCTCGATGGGTCGCCTCGAGCCCTTCGCAGATCTCCCCGCCGAGCCCGGCAGGGAAGGCGAAGGCCATCTCGGTGTCCTGTGCCATCCCGAACACGCGATCGCCGTTACAAGGAAGGACCACTTTCGGTGCGTCCGTGAGCATCGTCTGGATCACGAGCTCGGCGCAGTCGAGCCGGCCGCCAGACGAGCTCTCGACGCGACCGCCGCGCCGATGGAGAGCGGCGTTGACGAGCCGCATGACCTGCGCGCTGTTGCCGTAGACGATGATTACGTGAGGGTCAAAGCCGAGCCGATCGAGGGGAGCTACGCACAGCCGGTCGAACCTTCCGGCCGCAAGACGCCAGGTCGCTCCCTCGAGCGCCGCAGCCGCAGCCGGCTCGCTGCAGTACATGCCAAGAGCAGCTTCGCCGCCGAGGTACCGGTCGTTCGCCGGCCGAAAACCGAACGCCACCGCCGCCAAGGGGCAGATGACGTCCTCCCGCCCGACAGCGATAGACCACCCGTACCGGCGCGCGATGCCGATCGACTGACATACGATCCACTGCTCACCCAGATCCCTGCTCGGAACACGCACGCTGGCGGGCAGCTCCTCGCCCGGAGACAGCATCCTCACGCCGAGAGGAAATGTGTCCGGCCTTATATAGCGGGTGATCGCCGCTTCGAGCTGTGCATGGCGCGCGAGGTACCCGGCAGGCTTCGCCGTGGGCGGTGGCTCCTTCACGGAGGCGATCGTAGGCTACAAACCAGCGCCGGGCACCTCTGCGCCCCCCGGGGCTCCTGCGCCGCCCAACGAGCCCGCGTCGCCCAACGAGCCCGCGTCGCCCCCGTCGCCCCCGTCGCCCGGGAAGCGGCAGAGCCGCGCCGAGGCAAGCACCCGGCCGCCACCAAGCAGCCACGTGTCAAGGACCGTCGGCGTCTCCTGCCGAAGCAGGACGGGGTCGGCTTGGGGGAGAATTGGCTCGTTGTATTCGAGCTCTGCTCTTGCCGGCAGCCAGTCAAGCAAGGACATCGCGTCCTCCACCGCCGCCCAGTGGACGGCGTTGTTCACATGACCCCAGATGTCGATATCGCTCGCCCGCACCGGCCAGGGTCGTCCCGGCTCCAAGCCGGACTCCGGCGGCCCTGGCAGGAGGAGTCGAGCCGAGGCGCTCTTGCCGCCAGCCGATGGCCGGTAGACCCGCTCGAAGAGCTCACCGAGGCGCTGGGGCCGCCCGCTCGTTGCGTCAACGGCCACCCAGATGGCCCTCGCCTGCACGAGGCCTCCGTCAGCACCCCGGATCGTCGTGGTGCGCTCAGCCCATCTCGAAGCTGTCGCGGAGCAGAAGGTCGCCAACTCGAGCCGTTCTGTGCGCGAGGGAAACCTCGAGACGGCGACGGCACAGCGACGTAGCAGCCAGCCGATCGACTCTGGCCATCCAGCCTCTTCGGCGTCGTCTTCGGCCACGTCCTGCAGGTAGCGCGCGATCGAATCGAAACGAAGTCGCCCCGCAGGAGAGGTGTCACCCAGACGCACCCTTCGCTCCGCCCGGTAGACGCGCCCGGTCGACGGCAGTGCGACGAGATCGGTGCTCACCGGCGCGGCGAGCGCTTCGAGCCCGGACTCATCAAGATCCGTGCGTGTCGTCGGCGGCGATGGGCCCACCGCGGGCAGTACTGGGCCCCCCGCCGGAACTGTCACGCAGGTATCTCTCGAGAGCTCGCAACAACTCCTCCCGGCGACCCTCCTCGGCGAAACACGACTCGATGGACGTCCTGGCTATCGAGCCGAGAATGCGTTTGTCCCAGGAGAAGGTCTCCGCCGTCTCCGCGTACTCGCCCAGAAGCTCGCACCCATAGATGAGGGGATCGTCGGTGTTGAGCGACACCTCGACCCCGGCGGTGCGGAGCCGCTCGACTGGATGACGACTCGGATCCGGCGTCAGTCCGAGGATGCGGTTGGAAGTCGGGCAGATGTCGAGTGCCACCCGCCGCGCGGCCAGGTCGCCGACGAGCACCGGATCCTCGATCGCCCGAATGCCGTGGTCAATCCGCTCGGCGCCAAGAATCTCGACCGCCTCTCGCACGCCGTCTGGACCACTGGACTCCCCGGCATGCGCGCACCGGTGCAGGCCATTCGAGCGAGCGAGTGCGAACGCCGGAGCAAAACGATCGTTGTGCGAGCCTGCCCGTTCGTTCCCGTCGATCGAGAGTGCAACTACGCGGGGGTGCCGCGCTTGCACCATCCATTCGACCAGCTCCCGCGCCGTCCCGGCAGATTCGCCCCGGTTGATGCTCAGGCACAGTCCCGCCGGTGCTAGGCCGTCTTGCTCGGCCTCCCGAAACCCCCCGTCGATGGCGTCTACCATCGCCGCGACCCGCCCACGCCAGGCCCGCCAATGGTGCGGCGTGATGATGACGTCGAGATAACAGGCGCCCGACGCCGTCGCATGTCGCGCGGCCGCGTAAGCGATGGAGGCCAGCTCGTCGGCCTGGTCTATGAGCGCGCAGGAAAAGTCGAGGTAGCTGAGCAGGTCCGCGAGACTCGAGATAGGAGGGGCTCCGGTCGCGTCTTCGCCTTCGTCGAAGGGCACCTCTACCTGGTGACGTCTCGCAGCCCTTCGGACAAGATCCCGCTCGATGCACCCCTCCATATGGCAGTGCACCTCCGCCTTGGGCAGCGCTTTGACCCAATCGGCATCCCAGTCGGCTCCGGCACCCACCCAGGCAACGCTATCGCCACATCGAGCCGCCGGGAAAGCCCGGCACTTCAGCTCGTCGAGACGATGAGCACCGAGCACGGAGCCTCGTGGGCGACTGTGTTGGGCACGCTGCCGAGCACCCTCCGCACACCCAGCATGCCCTTGTTGCCCACGACCACCACGTCGGCTTTGACGCGCTCGGCGACGTCACAGATGACTCGAGCGGGATCGCCACTCTCTGGATGTACCTCGGCCTTCACGCCGGCGGCTCGCGCGTTGGAGGCCAGTGTTGCCAGGAGCGATTCGGCGAGATCACCGGAGTCGAGCGCTTTCGTAAACTCCGGCGACCCGGCTGCGCTGTACCTCTGCGGCTTGTACGCGGAGACGATATGGAGGGCCGCGCCGTCCAACTTCGCCAGCTCGATCGCCTTCTTCACAGCCTCGGCTGCGGTCGGAGATCCGTCCGCTCCGACAACCACGGTCTCGAACATCTGCTCATCGTCTCCTTGTCTCGAGGGTTCCCCGGACCAAGCGGCCACGCCCCCAAGTCACGGTGCCCCCGGTGCTGCAAGATCCGTATTTCTAGCCCATCGCCCGGCAGTATGTGCTTGGCTGCACGCTGCGACGCGCGGTGCTTCTGCAGCCCAGGGTCATAGCCACCGATCCTCCTGATTGAATGGCACCGTGCCTGAGCTCGTGCCACCGACTGCAGCCGTGCAAGCTTCGTTTCTCGCCGCTATGAACGAGCTCCTGCTCGATGGTTCCGGCACGTCTCCCGACGACTCGATGGTGGCGCGGGAGATGAAGGAGTTCGGCTTGGGCTGGCAGACGCGAGAGGGTTTCTCGAAGTACATCGAGCGGCTCCTGGCCGATTCACGCGAATCGACCTTGCGTCCGTCCTACCTAGTGGCCAACACGACGTACTGGTGGATCGAGGAAGACCGGTACTTGGGCCGGATCTCGATCCGCCACCGTCTCACGCCCCGCCTGCTCGAAGTCGGCGGGCACATCGGCTACGACGTGCGCCCCTCGGCCCGGCGCCAGGGCCACGCCACGGCCATGCTCGCTGCAGTGCTTCCTCATGCCTACGAGCTTGGAATCGACCCCGCTCTCGTCACCTGCGACACAGACAACGTCGGCTCCCGCAAGGTGATCGAGGCCAACGGTGGGATCTTCGAAGACGAGCGGAGCGGCAAGCTGCGCTACTGGATCCCCACGGGTCGGGTGGCCCGGTGAGCGACCTCAGCCCGTTGTCCGGCACACCGTCGCGCGAGGAGGAAGCGATCCCGTCGCAAAGTACGAGTCGACCCACCCTTGCACGCACTGGCTCGAGAAGTAGCCGGTGTGGCCGTCGCCGTCGCGCGTCAACAGCTCCGAGCCCTTCAGCTGGTGCACGAGCGCTCTGGCCCAGGCATATGGTGTCGCAGGATCGTGAGTGGAACCGACGACGAGGATGGGAAGCGACCGGGACAGGTGGATTGCGCCGGGCTTTCCCGTCGCGGGCACCGGCCAGAAATCGCAGGGCAGTGAGCTCCACGCTTTTGCGGGGCCGAAGTCAGGCGCGCTCCTGGCGAACTCACCGGCCAGGGCGTGGTACTGGGCGAGCGGCGGCACGGGCCGATCAAGGCAGGTGACTGCGAGGTTCGCCGACACAAGATTGCTCGCCGTCCCGCTTGGCCCAAAGCCCACATACTCATATGCCAAGGCCGCCAGCACCGAGCCGTTCCCGGTCTTGGCCGCTGCCAAACCCTGCGCGAGATAGGGCCAGTCGGTCGTGGTGTACAACGAGGCGATCACACCGGTGAGCGCTACTCCGTAGCCGATCCTCTGCGTGCCGCCAAGAGCCGGTGTCATCGCGGCCGTGAGGCTGCGGCCGTCCTTGAGGCTCCTCATCACTTGCCTGTAGGTCGCTCGGGCCCCGCCCGGCAGGTCGCTCGAGCAGGTCGCATCCTTGGTACACCAAGCGAAGAAATCATGCAGGTCTCCCTCGAAGCCGCGTGCCTGCTGCAAGTCCATCGCGGTCGTGGAGAGAGCGGGGTCGACCGCTCCGTCGAGCACCATGCTGCCGACCTCACCGGGGAACTCCTGTGCGTAGAGCGCCCCGAGGTAGGTCCCATACGAGAAACCCAGATAGTCCAGCTTTGGTTGGCCAAGTGCCTGCCTCAGGCGGTCCAGGTCACGCGCCGTGACCGCGGTAGACAGGCTGGCGAGCACGTCTCGCGGCACACCGGAGCCACAGCCCTGATCGAACGCCTTGGTTGCGGCGACGACGGCTGTGATCTGAGTCGGCGTCGAGGGAGCCGGGTTGAGATCAAGCCACTGGCGCAGCCCAGCAGATGTGGCGCACTCCACCGGATCGCTCCCGCCCACTCCACGTGGATCGAAGCTGACGAGGTTGAAGCTCGCGCGGAGCGCGGCTGGAAAATCCGCGGCGGTCTCCTTCAGGAACTGCACGCCCGACTCGCCGGGGCCACCGGGGTTGACAACGATAGAGTGCGCCGACTTCGCTCCGTGAGTAGCGGGAAGCTCGACCACCGCCAGGTGCAAAGTCCCCTTTGCGGGCTGCGCGTAGGAGATGGGAACGGCAAGGCGCGAGCAGCGGAACCGTCCGCAGCGGTGCCAGACGAGCCCGGAGACGGCGGAAGGGACCGCAGGCCCCGACGCAGACGCGCCGCTCGCAGCACTGAGGCAGCTCAAGACGAGTACAAGGGTTGCCCAGCCACCTAGAAGCAGCCGACCGGCAGGCCGGTGCGCCCACATGGACCTCAGAGGACCAACGGTCCGAGGCCGCGCTCTCATGGCTTTCTCACCACCGCCGTGCCCGCGCGCCCGCCCCCTCCGGAGATTACCTGCGCACCTGGATCTCTCTCGCCGAACTCAATGCGAACCGCGAGCACCTCGCGCTGGATCAGCGCGGCGTCGGGTGCCAAGTCGTCGAAGCCGCCGAGAAAGACCTCCACTCGATCAGACATCTCGAGTCCCTCGTCCTTTCGCATCTCTTGGAGCTGGCGGACCACTTCGCGCACGAGGCCCCGGTGACGCAGATCGTCGTCGAGAACGAGGTCGAGCGCCACTGCGAGCCCGCCGTCGCTCGCGACGGCGAAGCCCTCTCTCGGCGTGGTACGCACCTCGACGTCCTCGCCGTCAAGCTCCACCGTGGAGCCGCCAATATCGACCGAGATCGCCCCACCCCGGGCGAGCACGGCCGCGCTGGCCGCGCCATCGAGCTGCGCGAGCGCGCTCCGCAGGTCCTTCGAGACCGCGCCCAACCGGGGACCGAGACTTTTGAAATTAGGGACGAGCTCGATGTCGAGAGCGTCGCCCAACGACTCGCTCGTGACTACGTCGTCGACGTTCAGCTCGTCGATGATGTCGTCTGTCAGCAGGCGCGGACTCCCATGCGGCACCATGACGACTGCCCGTCGCAGTGGTTGGCGAACCCGCTGACCCGCAAGGTCGCGCGCCGCGCGGCCGATAGATACGACTTGGCGAGTGAGAGCGGTGGACGCCTCGAGGTCACTGTCGCGCATCGAGCCCTGTTCTCTCGGCCACTCTGCGAGGTGGACCGAGTCGCCTTCTCCACCGAGCGACTGCCACAGCTCCTCGGCAATAAACGGGCAGAAAGGCGCTATCAGAAGGCCAATCGCCAGCAGTACCTCCAACAAGGTGGCATGGGCTGCCAGCCCGTCAGCCGGCGGTATATCTGGGTCGGTGCGCCAGAACCGCCGCCGGCTCCTTCGCACGTACCAGTTGGACAGATCGCCGATGAGGGTGCCGATCGCCGTCGCGGCCTCGAGTGGACGGTACTGCTCCAGCGACGCGGTCACGTCGGCGACTGTCGAGGCAAGCCGGGAAAGGATCCACCGGTCGAGCGCCGACCGTTCTGCCGGCCGGACGACCCCGACATCTGCCGGATCGAACTCGTTCAACGCGGCATAGGTAGAAAAAAAGCTCCACGAGTTGAACAAGGTGAGCAGCACTTCGGCCGTCGATGCGTCGATCTTCGCCAGACTCGTCCGCGTAGAGGTCCAGGGCGATCCCTGGTGGAACATCCACCACCGCAATGGGTCGGCCCCGCGTGAGTCGAGAACCGTCCATGGGTCGATGACGTTGCCGAGGCTCTTCGACATCTTCCGCCCCTCGGCATCGACTATGTGGCCGAGCGCGAGCACATGGCGGTAGGGGACGACCTCGTGCACGAGCAGGTTCACCGCGAGCAATGAGTAGAACCATCCACGGGTCTGATCGACAGCCTCGGCGACGAACTCCGCCGGCATGGCAAAGCTCTCTCGCGACCCCGGTTCGGCCGGATATCCCCACTGCGCGGCCGGCATCGAGCCGGAGTCGAACCAGGCATCGATGACAGCCTCGATCCGGCGCGACGTCTGCCCACACTCGGGGCAGGCGAACGTCACCTCGTCGATCCCGGGGCGATGGGGGTCGAGCGCCGAAAGATCTGCTCCACTCAGCTTCGAGAGCTCCGCCAGAGAGGCGACGCAGCGGTCGTGGCCCGCCGGACAGCGCCAGATAGGAAGCGGCGTGCCCCAGTACCGGTCGCGCGAGAGCGCCCAGTCGACGTTGTTGGCCAACCATTCCCCGAAGCGACCGTGCTGCACGTGGTCCGGGCGCCAGCTGACCGTCTCATTGGCGGCGATGAGATCGCTCTTGCGGGCAGAGGTCGCGACGTACCAGGACGGCGTGCCCCAGTAGATGAGGGGCGTGGAGCACCGCCAGCAGTGCGGATAGGAATGCCGGTACTCCTCCGCCCGCACGAGCAGCCCATCGGCGCCGAGGCGCTCGAGGATGGCCGCGTCGGCCTCCTTGACGGCCATGCCGGCCAGCCAGCCGGCACGAGCGGTGAACCTTCCGTCCGGTCCCACCGGATTGAGGCTCGGGAGATCGAGGCGACGCCCGAGCGCCCAGTCGTCGGCGCCGAAGGCGGGTGCGATATGGACAAGGCCGGTGCCGTCTTTTGCCGTGACGAAGGCCGCGCTCACGACGTGCGCGCCCAAAGCCTCGGCTCCGCCAGCTCCTTCCGGAAGCTCCACCACATCGAGTGGGCGCCGGTACCTGAGGCCGACGAGCTCGCGGCCCGTGACGCGCGCGGATGCCCGCCCGCGGGCCCCTTCCCCGAGGACCGCTTCAGCTCGCTCGGCTGCTACGACGAGTCCGTCCACGACCAGATAGTCGATGTCCTCGCCGACGGCGACGGCTGTGTTGGAGGGAAGTGTCCAAGGTGTCGTAGTCCATATAACGAGCGCCTGCGCCTCATCGAGGCCGGGCGGAGCTGAGCCGACGAGAGGAAAGCGGACGTAGGCGGAGACGTCGGTGACCTCGCGGTAGACCTCCGGCTGGCCCAGCTCATGGCTGGACAGTGCCGTGCCGCACCGGGCGCAGTAGGGCACGACCTTCACATCTTCGAAGAGAAGGCCCCGATCGAACAGCTGGGCGAGGTGCCACCACACGGACTGGACGTAAGAGGACGACATCGTCCAGTAGGCGTTCGCCGTGTCGACGAAGTACCCGATCCGCACGGTGAGGTGCTCCCACTCCTGCACGTACTCGAGTACCGACTGTCGGCACCGATCGACGAAAGCACCCACCCCGTACGCCTCTATCTGTTCCTTGCCCGAGAACCCGAGCTCCTTTTCGACCTGGACTTCCACAGGCAGGCCATGGGTGTCCCAACCGGCCCGTCGCTCTACACGAAAGCCCCGCATCGTGAAGAAGCGGCAGAAGAGGTCCTTGTAGACCCGAGCCCAGACGTGGTGGAGGCCCGGCTTTCCGTTGGCCGTCGGCGGCCCCTCGTAGAAAACCAGCCTCGGAGCGCTGTCACGGTCTTTCGTCGACCGCTCGAAGACTCTCTCGCGCTCCCAGAGATCGAGGATACGAGCCTCGATCTCTGGGAAGTCAGGAGGAAGGTGAGGCGCAACGTAACCCACCCATTGCCGCGTCACGTCTGTCCCGACCCCTCCGGGGAGTGTCCCTGGGCTGCGTGGTCAGGGGTTGGTTCGCTCAGCAGCTCGGTCAGGTATTTGACCGGAAGCGCCGGCGCCGTCCGATCTCGAACATAGCCGCACCAACCAGGCCGACACCGGCCGCGAGCACCCAATAGAGCTGGCTCGCCCATGGCTCGCCAGTCGGCGAGGCGGGAACGGTCGAGCCCGACGTGACGATCACCGAGACCGACGTGGTGAGCTTCTGGCCGTTGGCCCCCTTGCCGCTGGCCGTGACGATGCACGTCACGCCAGGAACGGCGCTGTTGGGGATCGTGATCGAGGTGGTGAAGTCACCGGAGGAGTTCGCGGTGACCGTCAAAGTCTCGATGCCGCAGACGTTGAGCTTCACAGAGGTGCCGGGCGCGTACCCGTGGCCGCTCAACGTGACGGTGCCTCCTGGGGGCTCAGACCCAGAGTTCGTAGTGAGGCCTCCACAGGCAGTCGGGTAGCCACAGGACTTGCTGGGACTGCTGGACGCGAGGGCTGCACCCCCGGACACCGCCAGAGTCATAGAGGCAACGATCATCACCATGCCGCCAACCGCCAGCAGAACCCTTCGAATCCGCGCCACGATTTTCTCCCTCTCGACACCTCGACGTCACGCCCTGACAGAGGCTTTCCTCATCCTAGCCTGAGTTTCGCCCGCCCGAAAATTGCTCGCTGTGTCGATGCCAGGCCCTTGGTCCACCGCGGTCTACGAGCGGCCGAGGCCTGCCGACGACCATGACCTGCGGGCGCTCGACCATGATAGGGCGCCATGGATCAATCGCCGCCGATCGAGGATGGTACGTCGAGCCTCCCGCCTCGTGCCGAAGCTGCGGCGAGACCGTGGAGGCTTCGCCAAGGGGCTTACGCGGGCGCCACCAGCCGCGCAGACATACTTTTTGGCGTCGCCATAACGGCCGCCGCTTGCCTGCTCGCCGCCCTGGCAAAGGGCGCGCCGACCGAGATCGGATTGCTCGACACACTCTTGAAGGCTCTCGTCGCGCTTATGTGCGTGCTCGCAGGGCGACGGACGCCCTGGACGCTCGTCGCCGTCGCGGCCGCCGTCGCGGCCGCGGCCTCCTACGGCTCACCGGGAGCTCTGGTCGCCGTCGCGGCCTTCGGGCTCGCGGTCGCCGGGTGGTGGACTACCAGCCGGACGAAGCGACCACAGTCACGGGCAGGCACCTGGATGATCGTTCGGATGGCCGCCTGCGGGGCTCTCGCCAACCTTGCTCTTCGTGCATCATGGCCCCATGTGACGTTGTCGACCTCTCTCGTGGCCGCCTTGGTCGTGGTGCTCATCGTGATGCCTGGGGTCATCCGGGCGCCTCGCCGGACGCGACGAGCGGCTCTTCTCGTCGGAGGGCTCGCGGTGCTGGCTGCAGTAGTGCTTACCGCTCTCGCCGGCGCAGCCATCTACAGGGCACGCTCACCGCTCCAGTCGGCGCTGAACGACGCGAGAGGCGGTCTGCTGGCCGCCGAGCACGGGGACAGGGCTGTTGCGGTAAGCGACTTCCAGCTGGCCGAGACCGCGGCACGAAGGGCTGAGGGCGACCTCGTGTGGGCCCGGCCCTCCGAGATCGTGCCGATCGTGTCCCAGCAGGTGCGCGCGATCAGGACCGCGGCCTCTATGGGCGAGGCACTTTCTCGGGCGGGGGCCAGGACAGCCGCGACCGCGAGCGCCAGGGATCTGAAGCTGGTCGACGGCGCTTTCCCGGTGAAGCGCCTCCAGGCGCTCGAGCCCGTCTTTCGCGAGGATCTGAACGTCCTCGAGTCGGTCGGCCGTGAGACGAGCACTTTCAGCTCTCCTTGGATCGTGGCTCCACTCAAAGCCAAGCTCTCCTCGGTCGACCGGAGACTTAAGCAGGCCACCCATGAGGCCCGTATCGGCCTTGTCGCGACCGAGGAGGTCCCTGCGCTGCTCGGGGCAGACGGACCGCGGACCTATCTGGTCCTCATCGAGAACCCGGCAGAGAGCCGGGCAAGTGGCGGCATAGTCGGGGACTACGCCGAGCTCACGGCCGAGAAAGGACGCCTCCATCTCGTCGACGTCGGCGGCGTCGGCCAGCTCAATACGAACGGCGTCCCGCCGTCGAAAAGGACGCTGCCCCCGATCCCGGACTTCGTGGACCGCTACGGCGCCTACCTGCCACAGGACCACTGGGAGAACGTTCCGATGTCCCCGAACTTCCCCACGGTCGGAGCGGTCGCGTCGTACCTGTTTCCCCAGTCCGGCGGCACGAAGGTCAACGGCGTGATCAGCGTCGACCCCGTCGCCATGGCGGCCCTCCTCCAGGTCGTAGGTCCGGTGACGGCGACGGGGACGAGTGAGCCCATCACAGCATCCAATGCCGTGGCGTACCTCGCGAACCAGGAATTCATCGATTTCACCAACAATGCCCGTCGCATCGCGTTCCTCCAGAGCCTGCTCAAGCAGGTATGGCAGGCGCTCACCACCCGGCCCCTGCCGAGCGTGCCCAATCTCGTCCAGGATCTCGCCCCGGCCGTTGACGGCGGCCACATACTCATGTACAGCCCGTCAGGACCGGCCGAATCCTTCTTCCGCCAGGTGCACCTGGCCGGAGCCATACCGCCGGTCCACGGTGACTTCGTCGGGGTCGTGACCCAGAACGCCGCCGGCAACAAGATCGACTGGTACCTGCGCCGCTCCATCACCTACGACGCGACGCTCGACCTTGCCCGCAACACGATCACATCCACGCTCACGGTCGCCCTCGACAACACGGCGCCGTCGTCCGGGCTCCCCCCTTACATAATCGGGAACTTCTTCGTCGCGCACCCGATCCCCGGTGAGAACTTGTCGTGGGTCAGCATCTATACCCCATGGGCCCTCCAGTCGGCGACGCTCGATGGGCGGCCACTTGCCATGACCAGCCAGTACGAGCTCGGCAGGCAGGTCTACTCGACCACCGTCGCGATTCCTTCCGGCAGAACCGACACGCTCGTGCTCCACCTGGCGGGGACCTGGTCGAGCGCGCTCTCCCATTACGAGCTCGGGTGGTACCACCAGCCCGTTCTGTTCCCCGACAAGGTGACCACCAAGGTGACGGTGATCCACTGACCCCCTGGCACATGGCGCGGCTCAGAGCGGGTAGGGCCAGATCGGGACATCGCGGATTGCACGGCCCCTAGGATCGCCTACAGTTTGCAAGTCGCACCCGCCAGGTGCGACGTCGGACCGGCGCCAGGCCGGTCCGTGCTCTGGACCTGTGGTGCAGCTCGGAGTGCACGCCGGCCTGTCAAGCCGGAGGTCGCGGGTTCAAATCCCGTCAGGTCCGCTCGCGGTTCGCCGCGGGGTCGGGTAGCTCAGTTGGTAGAGCGCGCGCCTGAAAAGCGCGAGGTCACCGGAT
>CAZAMA010000081.1:0-14531 GCA_964485645.1 uncultured Acidimicrobiaceae bacterium
ATCGGGTAGAAGCAGAATGCCGGCATCGCTTCGGGGGGAAGGACGGGGTAGAGCCTGGACCGTCGCATCTCTTCGGGCACCCCGCTCGCGTACTCGGAGATCTCTGTGAGCGAGACGTAGGAGTCGACAACTTCGAGTCCCGCGCGCTGGAGAGCGGTCTGCAGGGCTCGCAGCACACGCAAGTCCGGACCGAGGCCGAGAATGCAGATATCGGCTTTGTGGCCGAGCATTGCAGCCGTCACCACCTGATGGTCGGACTTTCGCGCTTGGTCGATTGCCTCGAGAACCATCTGCGACCGTGTCGGGGTGCCTTCCGTGTTGCCCGATCGACCACTTCGATCACCGGTCGAGCGGCAGAACAAGTGGACGACGTTCCAACCGACCCTCGGGGATATCGCGTCGCGTCCGTTGTCTGCATTCACCTCGACGAGTCTAGGGATCGACGAGGTAAAGGGTCCCATCGCGGCAGCAGGGGCGCCGAGGCGCCCCTGCTGCACATAAAGCCTCGAGCCGGCCACCACGGGCAGCCGACCGGGGGGAGTCGGACTTAGAAGTCCTCCATCCCTCCGCCGCCGCCCGGCATCGCCGGGGCGCTCTCTTCAGGCTTGTCGACGATGACAACCTCGGTCGTGAGGAACAAAGCCGCGATCGAGGCGGCATTTTGCAGCGCGGAGCGCGTGACCTTGGCAGCGTCGATGACGCCCGCCTTGAAAAGGTCCTCGTACTCGCCGGTAGCCGCGTTGAGACCGTTGCCGTGCTTGAGCCCCTTGACCTTCTCGACGACGACGCCACCTTCGAGGCCGGCGTTGACGGCGATCTGCTTGAGCGGCTCCTCGACCGCGCGCGAAACGATGCGGGCGCCGGTGGCCTCGTCGCTGTCGAGCTTCTCGGCCCGCTCGAGGATCGCCTGCTGTGCGCGGAGCAGGGCTACGCCACCGCCGGGCACGACGCCTTCTTCAATCGCGGCCTTGGTCGTGGAGACGGCATCCTCGATGCGGTGCTTCTTCTCCTTCAGCTCGACCTCAGTCGCGGCACCGACCTTGATGACCGCGACGCCGCCGGAGAGCTTGGCAAGGCGCTCCTGCAGCTTCTCGCGGTCGTAGTCGGAGTCGGTGTTCTCGATCTCGGTCTTGATCTGGTTGATACGGCCCTTGATGTCAGCGTCGTCGCCCGCTCCTTCGACGATCGTCGTCTCGTCCTTGGTGATGACGATCTTGCGGGCACGCCCGAGAAGGTCGAGGGTGACGTTCTCGAGCTTGAGGCCGACCTCCTCGGTGACAACCTGACCACCGGTGAGGATGGCGATGTCCTGGAGCATTGCCTTGCGGCGCTCCCCGAAACCAGGGGCCTTCACAGCAGCGCTCTTGAAGGTTCCGCGGATCTTGTTGACGACAAGGGTCGCCAGAGCTTCGCCCTCGACGTCCTCGGCGAGGATCACAAGAGCCTTCCCGGTCTGCATGACCTTCTCCAGCACCGGGAGCATGTCGCGCACCGCGGAGATCTTCGAGCCGACGATGAGGAGGTAGGCGTCCTCGAGGGAGGCCTCCATGCGCTCGGGGTCGGTGACGAAGTAAGGAGAGATGTAGCCCTTGTCGAAGCGCATTCCCTCGACGAGCTCCATGTCCATGCCGAATGTCTGGCTCTCCTCGACCGTGATGACGCCGTCCTTGCCGACCTTGTCAATTGCCTCGGCGATCATGGCGCCGATCTCGGTGTCGGCGGCCGAGATCCCGGCCACCTGGGCGATCTGACCCTTCGAGTCGGTCTCTTTGGCAAGGGCCCGGATGGAAGCAACGGCGGCCTCGACGGCGGCCTCGATGCCCTTCTTGAGGGACATCGGGTTCGCCCCGGCAGCCACGTTACGAAGTCCTTCGCGGACCATGGCCCCGGCGAGAACGGTTGCCGTCGTCGTGCCGTCGCCGGCGACGTCGTCGGTCTTCTTCGCGACTTCCTTGACGAGCTCGGCACCGACCTTCTCCCACGGGTCCTCGAGCTCGATCTCCTTTGCGATCGACACTCCATCGTTGGTGATGGTCGGCGCGCCCCACTTCTTCTCGAGCACGACATTGCGGCCCTTGGGGCCGAGTGTCACCTTTACGGCATCGACCAGCTGGTTCATACCCCTCTCGAGAGACCTTCTGGCCTGCTCGTCGAAAGCGATCAGCTTCGGCATCTTTGCTACTTCCTCCCTTTGTGCCCGGGTTCTGTCCCGAGCGTTGGCACTCTCATCGACCGAGTGCCAGATTAGCACTCTCGCCGGGTGAGTGCTACCGCGCTTCTCGAAGGAGCAAGCCGTGCGTGATGGCGTGCCGGATGCGGTGCGTGGGTCAGCAGCCCCCGGCGACGGCGGGGACGATCGAGACCGTCTGGCCCTCGGTGACAGCGGTCGCGAGACCGTCGAGGAAGCGGACGTCCTCGTCGGCGACAAAGATGTTGACGAAGCGACGCAACGAGCCGTCCGGGTCGAGCAACCTCTCGGCCAGACCAGGGTGAGCCGTCTCGAGGGCGCCGATCACCTCGCCGACTGTGCCCGGGGGTACCGTTACCTCCCGTTCGCCGCCTGTGAGCGGGCGAAGCTGGGCCGGAACCCGCACCGTGACCGCCGGAGCGCTCATACGAGCACCTCGCGCGCGACGCTTCGATCCAGGAACCGAGAGACGTCGTCCAAGTTTGCAGCTACCGGCTCCTCGAGCAGCACCCGGTCAGCCAGTGCCTCCACGGTCTTAAGGCCGTTGCCGGTCACGTAGGCGACCACCCGCTCGTCTGGTCTGATCACACCCTCGCGAGCGAGCTTCGCGAGACTGGCAATGGTGACGCCGCCGGCGGTCTCGGCGAAGATGCCCTCGGTCCGCGCGAGCAGGCAGATCCCGTCGACTATCTCGTCGTCGGTCACGGCCGCGATAGCGCCTCCCGAACGACGAACAGCCTCGAGAGCGTACAAGCCGTCTGCCGGGTTGCCGATCGCCAGCGACTTGGCGATCGTCGACGGCTTGACCGGCGCGATGTGCGATGTGCCACGAGAGAAAGCGGCTGCAACAGGCGAGCACCCCTCTGCCTGTGCGCCGGAGACCCGCACGTCGTGGGCTTCGACCAGCCCAGCCTCGACGAACTGAGCGAAACCCTTCGCGATCTTTGTCAGCTGTGACCCGGACGCGATCGGTACGACGACATGGTCGGGCAGCTCCCAGTCGAGTTGCTCGGCCACCTCGAATGCGAGCGTCTTGGAGCCCTCCGCGTAGTACGGGCGCAGATTGACGTTGACGAACGCCCAGTCAGGGTGCTCGCCCGCAAGCTCGGCACAGAGACGGTTGACATCGTCGTAGTTGCCGTCGATCCGTAGCAGGCGCCCACCGAACACCGCCGTCGTCAGTACCTTCACCGTCTCGAGGTCGTCGGGGATGAGGACGACAGACTCCATGCCGAGGCGCGCGGCATGGGCCGCCACCGAATTGGCGAGGTTGCCCGTGGATGCACAAGCGGCGACAGTGAAGCCGAGCTCCCGAGCCTTGGTGAGAGCTACGGATACGACTCTGTCCTTGAAGGAGCCAGTGGGGTTCCTGGTGTCGTCTTTCAAGTAGAGCTCGCCGAGACCGAGGACAGCCGCCAGGCGGTCGGCCTTCACGAGCGGGGTGAAGCCAGCTCCGAGGCCGGGCGGCGACTTCGTCTCGACCGGCAGGAAGTCGGCGTATCGCCAGAGGTTGCGCGGCCCGTTCGAGATTTCCTCGCGGCTGGTCGAGGCCGCGATGGCCGCGATGTCGTAGGTGACCTCGAGCGGTCCGAAACACCACTCGCATGCGTGCAGAGCCGCCGGCGGGTACTTTCGCGCGCACTCACGACACTTGAGACCAAGGACGAAGCTCACAACTGCCTCCTCATCGCTCGGGCATTGGCACCTGGCCGATCAGGAGCCTTCCGGCTCTGACCGATACTGGTTGCCGCGGCGTCAACGGGCCCGTCCCTCAGCCGCTCTGGATGATGGACGACAGTGTAGGCGGTAATACCGCGCGCTGCCAGCCGGGCACTCCGTGAACGTCGCGCCACGGCTCGGCGCCTAACGTGGCAGGTGCCATGGCAGTTCTCGACGCCGCGTTGCCTGCGGCTCCTTCGGTCGTGACCTACCACCACTCGGACTGGTTACTGGGCGATCTCGTGGCGGCGAAGTCGAGCTCGCGCGTGGTCGTGTGCATCCCGGCCCGCGACGAGGTCCGGACGATCGGGCCAATCGTGTCGTGCATACGTGAATGCTTGCTCGAGAGCGCCGGCCTCGTCGACGAGATCCTCGTCGTCGACGACGGATCGAGCGACGGTACGGGTCCAGAGGCACTCCGCCACGGCGCCGAAGTGGTGCTCGGGCCGGGGCTCGGCAAAGGAGAGGCGATGACGGCGGCAAAAGGTCGGGGTGACTTCGTGGTCTTCCTCGACGGCGACGTCGAGAACTTCTCCTCTCACTTCGTCACCGGGCTCCTCGGTCCACTGCTATCTCGCTCAGGTCGTGTCATGGTGAAGGGTTCCTACTCTCGCCCACTCGGCGGGCATCCCACCGGAGGGGGTCGCGTGACCGAGCTCGTGGCAAAGCCGCTCCTTTCTGTCTTGTTCCCGGAGCTGAGCGGTGTCAACCAACCCCTGGCCGGCGAGACGGCGTTGTGCTCCGAGGTGCTCGAGGGACTGGAGCTCGCAGGTGGATACGGGGTGGAGATGGGACTGCTGATCGACGTCTGGCGACGCTATGGCGTGGGAGCCATCGCCCAGGTCGAGCTCGGCGAGCGCCGCCACCGCAACCGACCGCTGTTCGAGCTCGCGCCGCAGGCGCGTGAGGTCATATCCACTGCACTTGCGCGGGTCGGGCTCTCTTGAGCGCGAGCGGCTCTGCCGAGCTCGTCGTGGTCTCCAACCGCGGTCCGTTCTCTCTCGAGCTCGGCCAGGACGGCTCCCTCACCGCGCGGCCCGGCGGTGGCGGTCTGGCCCCAAGCCTTGTTGCCGCGCTCGCCGGGACATCAAGCGCCACCTGGGTGGCGGCGGCACTGAGCGACGGGGACCGGATGGGCGCCCCGGCCGGCTCGATCGACTCGGGTCAGGCCGGGCTGTCGCTCCGACTGGTCGCGCTCGAGCCGGAGGTGTTGTCTCTTGCCTACGACGTCGTCGCAAATGCCGTCTTGTGGTTCGTCTATCACGGTCTCTTCGATACCACCCGGCGACCCGTGTTCGATCGGCGGTGGCTCGAAGCGTGGGAGGGGTTTCGGGTTTACAACAGAGCCTTCGGCGAGGCCGTCTGTGAGGTCGCCGCGCCTGGTGGAGTCGTTCTTGTCAACGACTACCACCTGCCGCTCGTCGGGGCGATGCTGGCGGCCGAGAGGTCAGATCTGCGTACCGTCCACTTCAGCCATACGCCGTTCGCGGCTCCGGGAGAGCTGGCGGTGCTTCCCCACGGCGCCGCCACCGAGCTCATGGAGGGGATGGCAGGCTTCGGGGCGTGCGGATTCCACTCGACTAGATGGGAGCGGGCCTTCAGGCGCTGCGTGGCCGACGCCGGAGCGCGGCTCCCCGGCACTTTCGTCGCACCGCTCGGCCCCGACGTCGCCCGCCTAGAACAGGCGGCAATATCGCCTGCCTGCTCCGAGCGCTTGGCCAGCTTGCAGGCCCAAGTCGGTGAGAGACGGCTCGTCGTTCGAAGCGACCGACTCGAGCCGTCGAAGAATTTGCTTCGCGGGTTGCGCGCCTTCGACCTGTTGCTCGAAGAGCACGGCCGGTGGCGTGGGTCGGTAATCCACCTGATCAGGGCCTATGCGAGCAGGGAGTCGCTCCCTGAGTACCTCGCCTACCGCTCGGAGGTGGAGCACCTCGCTGCGCTCGTGAACGAACGGTGGTCGACGAGGGACTACGACCCGGTCATCGTCGACCTGGGAGACGACTTCGCGAGCACGGTCGCGGCCCTTCGTGCCTACGACGTCTTGTTGGTCAACCCGCTGCGAGACGGCATGAACCTTGTCGCGAAGGAGGGTCCGGCGCTGAACGCGCGCGACGGGATGCTCGTGCTCTCCGAGCAGGCGGGCGCATTCGACGAGCTGGGACGCGAGGCTTTCGCAGTGCACCCCTTCGACATCTGCGAGACGGCTGATGCTCTCCACCAGGCACTCGCCCTCGAGGGAGTTGAGCGGAGCGAGCGTGCAGGGCGACTCCGAGCTCTGGCGGTCGCTCACCCACCCGCTGAGTGGCTGGAGGCGGTGCTGTCACATGCCGTTGCCCCGGCGGCTCCCGGTGGTGGCGGTCCCGAGGGGGCTTCCCACGGTCGCTGACCCGCCTGCACTGCCGTGGTAGCCGGGTTAGGAGGCTATCGAGCCCGACGAGTCGAGCTGCTCCGCGAGCTCCCTCAGGAGCTGAACCGCCTCCTCCGGCGTCGCGAGGACGAGATCAGCGCGCCTTAGGAGCTCGGCCGGGACCTCGGGGCCGCCCACTGCGATCTTGAGGCCGGTGATCCTAGCCCCGGTGATCTCGCCCGCACCGGTCTCGGCAGCGGTGTCCTCACCGGCACCGGTGACCTCGTCGATGGCGGCGAAAGCCGCTATGTCACTTTCGTCGTCGCCGAAGAACGCGACCCGCTCGACTCCATCGCGGGCCGCCCAGCTCCTTACGACCGTGCCCTTGTCGACACCTATGGGCGCGACCAGCTCGATGCTCGCCTTGCCGGGGCGAGCGACGAGACCGGTGGCCGCGGCCTGTTGCCGGGCCAGCAGCTCGGCTCTCCCGGCCGTAGCCACCTGGTCCGTGGCCTCCCGCCAATGGAGCGTGACTCCGTAGCTCTTCTCCTCGACCTCGAGTCCGGGAATGCCGGCCGCAAGAGCGCTCGCGCGAACCCGAGCAAGGGCCCCGCGCCAGGAGAGGGCGCCCTCGGCCGCGACGACGCCGTCCGAGGTCAGGTGCTCGACGCCGTGTTGACCGTATATCTCGACCAAGCCGCCGCGAGGAGCGGGTCTGTCGGTCCCGGATGTCGCGGGGGTGATGCCGAGCTGGTCCGCCAGCCAGGCTGCCGGTCTCCCGGACACGACCCCGACCGCGCAGAGATGTCGAGCGAGGCGGGAGAGGACTTCGGCACTGCCGGGCAGTGGCCGTGCGAGCTCTGGCCGGGCCACGATTCGAGACAGGGTGCCGTCGAAGTCCGTGAGAACGACCGTGTGGTCGGCTCGGCTCGCGAGCCATGCGACCGCCGTGCGGTTGTCGGAGCCGCCAGGGGAGCCCGCTGTCACCGCCGGCGGTGCGAGATCGGACCCGGCACACCCGAGAGGCGCGCCCGCCGTTCCCGCTCCTGGCGCCGGCGCACACGTTGGACCACGAGGGGATCGTAGGAAAACGCCTCCTCGGATGCGACGACCCGCCGCAGCGCCGCGTAGTAGGTACCCGGAGAGCAACCAAGCCGCTCGCGTATCGCGGCCTGCTTGGTGGAGCCAGATTGCCACCACTCACGCTCGAGATCGAGCACTTCGCGTTCTCGCGCACTGAGTGTCATCCTCGCCGACAATGCCAAGGATGGTAAGCAAAAGCAAGCACCCTCGGTTGGCTGGGAGTGTGGGACGCTTGCAACACCATGGACCACCCCGGAAACGACCCCCATGAACCGAGCGCCGAAGTTGCCCGCCTCGGGGCGGCAGAGCTGGCGCGACTCCTCGAGACCGGGGGCACGACCTCCGCGGAGGTGACTGCCGCGCTGCTCGGGCGGATAGAGGCGATCGACCACTTGGGGCCAAGGCTTAGAAGCGTCTCTCGGGTCAACGAGCACGCGAGAGACGAGGCAGCCGCCCTCGATGCCGAGCGTCGCGCCGGTCACGTGCGCGGTCCGCTTCACGGGATACCGGTTCTCCTGAAGGACAATATCGATACCGCGCAGCTCGGCGCCACGGCAGGTTGCCTTGCTCTTAAAGGTGCGCCGCCGGATCGCGACGCGGCTCTGGTCGCCGAGCTCCGCCGGGCCGGCGTCGTCATCCTCGCGAAGACGAATCTGTCGGAGTGGGCGAACTTCCGGGGGCAGCTCTCCTCGAGTGGCTGGAGCGCCGTGGGCGGCCAGACAAGAAACCCCTTCGCCCTCGACCGCACGCCCGGTGGCTCCAGCTCAGGCTCCGGCGCAGGTGTCGCCGCTGGCCTTGCTCCCCTCGGCGTAGGCACCGAGACCAACGGCTCCATCCTCTGCCCGGCTGGCGCCTGTGGTGTCGTCGGCCTCAAGCCCACCGTGGGTATCGTCAGTACCGACGGGATAATCCCGATCTCGTCGAGCCAGGACACCGCCGGTCCGATGGCGCGATCGGTCGAGGATGTGGCATTGCTGCTCGACGCCCTCGTCGGTGCGCGGGATCGCCCTACGGGTCAAGCCCTGAGCACGGCGCCACCTGGCCCCCGATCCTACGCCGGCGGTCTCTCGGCCGACCTGCGGGGTATCCGGTTGGGCGTCGTGCGCGAGGAGGGGTACTCCGGGTACCACCGGGCAACTGACCGTGTCATCGAGATCGTGCTCGCGGCCTTGCGCGAGGCAGGCGCAGAGCTCGTCGATCCGGTGGGGGACGTCGGCACCATCTCCGACAGTGACGAGATGCTCGTGCTCTGCACCGAGTTCAAGGCCGGGCTAGATAGGTACCTCGCGGCGCGCGCGGCCCCTGGCGGCGGCGAGGTACCTATCGGCATCGCGCGCTCGCTCGACGAGGTGATCGCCTTCGTCGAGGCCAACCCCGAGGAGCGGCTCGATCTGTTCCCGCACGACCTGCTCCTCAGATCCGCCGCCACAGCCGGACTGGACGACCCGGCCTACCTGATGGCCCGAGAAGCGAACCTGAAGCGCACGCGTGCCGACGGCATCGATCGGACTTGCGACCGCCTCAGCTTGGATGGTCTCCTCGCTCCTACCATGGGCCCGGCGTGGCTGATCGACCACGTGAACGGCGACTGCCACGTAAATGCGGCCTGGGGGCAGGCGGCGGTGGCCGGCTACCCGTCGATCAGCCTTCCGGTAGGCGATGTCCAGGGGCTGCCCGTCGGCCTCACGATCTGGGGACGGGCTTTGAGCGAGTCGATGCTGCTGCGGGTCGCCTTTGCGGCCGAGCGCCAGCTCGGCTTCTTCCCCCGGCCCTCCTACGCGGCCTCTGTCGGACTGCTCGCCTGATGCCCGAGCTTCAGCTCGAAGCCAGCTGCCGCGCGACGTAGAGCAGGATGCCTCCGGCGGCAAAGTACTCCGCCTCCGTGGGAGTGTCGATCCGCAGCTGGGCGCTGAACTGCGCCGAGACCGCTCCGGCGGAATTCCTTGCCGTAACCTGCAGTTGGTGGCCCACCAGCTCCTCGGGCTCCAGACCGGCGATCCCCTCCACGTCGAACATCTCGTGACCGCTCAGGCCGAGCGACTCGACCGTGTCACCTTCGTGGAACTGCAGGGGAAGGACACCCATGCCTATCAAGTTGGAGCGGTGGATCCGCTCGAAGCTCTCGGCGATGACCGCCTTGACCCCGAGCAGCTTGGGGCCTTTTCCTGCCCAGTCACGAGAGGAGCCCGAGCCGTACTCCTTGCCTGCGAGCACGAGAAGGGGAACCCCCTCCGAGCCGTACCGATCCGCCGCGTCGAAGATCGCAAGCTCCTCTTGGTCGGGAAGGTGAAGGGTGACTCCTCCTTCGGTGCCGGGCGCCAGGCGATTGCGGATCCTCGTGTTGGCGAAGGTCCCTCGGATCATTATCTCGTGGTTGCCCCGCCGGGCACCGTAGGAGTTGAAGTTCGCACTCTCCACACCGTGGGAGACGAGCCACTTGCCCGCGGGGCTGTCCGTCTTGATCGAGCCTGCTGGCGAGATGTGGTCGGTCGTGACGCTGTCGCCGAGAACCGCGAGCACCCGGGCGCCGAGCACGTCTGCAAGAGGCTCGGGCTCGGCGGACATCTGGTCGAAATAGGGAGGCTTTCGTATGTAGGTGGAGGTCTCGCCCCAGCTGTAGCGGTGACCGGGCGGCACCGTCATCTCCTGCCACGTGCTGTCGCCGTGGAAGACCTCGGCATAGTCGCGGCGGAACAGGTCGGTGCCGACCGCAGTCGCCGCGACGTCGGCCACCTCACTCACAGAGGGCCAGATGTCGCGGAGGTAGACCGGGTTGCCGTCGTCACCGGTGCCAAGTGGCTCCGAGGTGAGGTCGATGTCCATCGTCCCGGCCAGGGCGTAAGCGACGACAAGGGGGGGAGATGCCAGGTAATTCATTCGCACGTCGGGGTGGATGCGGCCCTCGAAGTTGCGATTGCCGGACAGGACCGAGACGCACGCGAGGGTGTTCGCGTTGATCGCCTCGGAGATCTCGGGCAGGAGCGGACCTGAGTTGCCGATGCAGGTGGTGCATCCGTAGCCGACGAGTGAGAACCCGAGCTTCTCGAGAGGCTCGGTCAAAGCGGCCCGGTCGAAGTAGTCCATCGCCACGCGAGAGCCCGGTGCCAGCGAGGTCTTGACCCAGGCCTTGGAGGAAAGGCCCCGAGCGACGGCGTTACGCGCCAGCAGGCCGGCTGCGATCATCACCTGGGGGTTCGAAGTGTTCGTGCAGGAGGTGATGGCCGCGATGACGACGTGTCCGTGGTCGAGGTCGAACTCCGTGCCGTCGGCCAGGGTGACCGGGACGGGGCGCGAGAGCCGGCCGCGAGAGGCCGGGGCGCCGCTTTCCTCGGCCGCGCCTTCGGGCAGGGCTCCCGGCAGCGAAGTGCCGAAGCGGGCCTTGGCTGTCGAGAGCGTGACTCGGTCCTGGGGGCGCGACGGCCCGGCGATGCTCGGCTCGACGCTGGAGAGATCGAGCTCGACGTGCTCGCTGTAGGAGGCTCTGGCGTCCGGATCGTGCCACAGGCCCTGGGTCTTCGCGTAGGTCTCCACGAGGTCGAGCAGCTCGGGTGGGCGCCCCGTGAGCTTCAGGTACCGGAGAGTCTCGCGATCGATCGGGAAGATCGTCACCGTCGACCCGTACTCCGGGGACATGTTGCCGATGGTCGCGCGGTTCTCGAGCGGCACGCTCGCTACGCCGGGGCCGTAGCACTCGACGAACTTCCCGACGACGCCGTGGCCGCGCAGCAACTCGGCGATCCTGAGCACGAGGTCTGTCGCAGTGGTGCCTTCGGGCAGCTCGCCCGAGAGCCGGAGACCGACCACCGGCGGCACGACCATCGTGATGGGCTGGCCGAGCATGGCGGCCTCGGCCTCGATCCCGCCGGCGCCCCAGGCAAGGATGCCGAGGCCGTTCACCATCGGCGTGTGCGAGTCCGTGCCGACGACACTGTCGGGATAAGCGGCCCCGGCATCGTCGGTGAACACGACACGGCTCAGATACTCGAGATTGACCTGATGGCAGATACCTGTCCCCGGCGGGACGACACGAAAATTGGAGAACGCCTGCTGTCCCCACCGCAGGAATCGGTACCGCTCGGCGTTGCGCTCGTACTCGATACGGGTGTTCACCTCCAGCGCGTCGGGCCGTCCGTAGACGTCGGCGACCACGGAGTGGTCTATGACGAGGTCGACAGGCACGAGGGGGTTGACCGTGATCGGCTTGCCGCCCAGCTCCTCGACCGCGTCTCGCATCGCGGCGAGATCCACGACACAGGGCACTCCGGTGAAGTCCTGCAGGAGGATCCGGGCCGGCGAGAACGCGATCTCGCGCTGGGCCGCGACGCCGGCAGCCGCGCCGACGGCGAGTGCCTCGATGTCGGCGGCGGTGACAGAAGCCCCGTTCTCGTTGCGAAGGAGGTTCTCCAGGAGGAGCTTGATCGAATAGGGGACCTTGGTGAGATCGCAGAGACTGGCGAGGCCGTCGAGGCGGTAGATCTCGTAGCTGTCACCTGCGGCCTCAAGGGTTGCCCTCGACGAGAAGCTGTTGGGGTTCGACTTGGTGGCGATCATCGAGTGCAACGCTAATCGCGCGTCAGCGAGAAGTCTTCGCCGAGCCGTTTGCCCAGCCGCGCGAGCAACCTTGCGAGCTGCTCTCGATCAGCTGGATCGAGTGCCTCGCCGATCATGGCGCCAAGGGTGGCACGGTGATATGACAAGGCCGCGCTCACCAGTTCGGCTCCCTTGGCTGTGAGCGCCGCGAAGGAGCCTCTCTTATCGTGCGAGCAGCTCTGGCGGCGGACCAGACCCGCCTCGCAGAGCCGGTCGACCGCCCGAGTGAGGCCGCTCGGCGAGAGGACGCTCTGAGCGGCGAGGTCGCTCATGCGGACCCGCCTGTCCTTGGCCCGAAAGATGACGAGCACCACGTCGAGGCTCTGCTGGGGCAGGCCGTAGCCCCGCTCCACCGGCGCGACGACGCTTCGTCGCAAAGACGCCGCGGTCTCGAAGACGAGCTGTGCGAGGGAGACGGGGTCGTCCTCGACCTCAGGGGCCGCCCGATGCGGCGAATCGGCGCCGCGCTCTTGGACCATCGCACTGACTGTAGCTGTCGTCAGATTGTCGCACGGGGCCGGTTCGCTGTCCGCGCCCATTGGCCGGCCAGCCGTTACGCTTCGGTGCCATGTTGCGCAGGGAAGTCAGCGCGAACGGAGCGCCGCCGCCGCCGCCGCTGGGTTTCTTTCAGGGCTTGCTCGATTCCATCCCGGCCGTCCTCATGGTTCTCGACGTTACCGGAACGGTTCGTTACGTCGCCGGCCAGCTCGACCGTCTCGGGCACCGGACCTACTCCCAGCTCGTCGGAGCCAAGGTCGGCGATTTCGTCGTTGCTCCCGAGGAGCGTGTGCTCGTCGATGAACTCGTCGCGCTGACCACGCACCGGCCCCAGGGGGAGATGGTCGGCCCTGTGCGGCTGCCTTACAGCGACCTGGACGGCACGATCCACCTCACCGAGGCGTGGGCGGTGAACCGTTCGCAGGATCCCGGGATGGCCGGGATCGTCGTCATATTGCTGCCGGAGAGCGCGTACGACCGCTTCGATCAAGTGCTTGCCGCCATCGTGCGAGACGGGTCCTTGGCAGATACCTTCGACTCGCTCGCCGGCGCCCTCCGCTACCCACCGGTGGCCCGGGACTGTTACTTTCTCAGACTTCGCCAGGATGATCGCGGCCTGCTCTGCAACCCCGAGCACGGAGGTGCCCCCGGACCGCCGCTGCCGGGGCCCTGGGACGAGATCTGGGCCGGTGCGTCTGTGCTCGAGCACGAGAACCTCGCCCAGCTCTCCTCGGCGCTGCGGGATCAGGCCCTTGCTGCCGGGTATGTGTCGGTGTCGTGTTTCGCGGTGCATCGCGGTGCCGACGGCCGGGCCGATGCCTGCCTCGTCGCGTGGTCCCGGGAGGAGGAGCGGCTGTCGCCGTTCGCACGCCTCGCCATGGAGCGCGCCGTGCTCATCGCCTCGCTTGCCATGTCGCATCGCTCGGAGGGCGACGGCATCAAGGATGCCGACCTGCGAGATGCGCTGACCGGTCTTGGCAACCGCCGCAGCTTCTTCAAGACCCTCGAGGTCGCGGTCGAGTCGGGCGGTCGACCTGCCCTGTTGTATATCGACCTCGACGGCTTCAGAGCCGTCAACGACAAGCTCGGTCACCTCGCCGGTGACGCCGTCCTAAGGGTGGCGGCGCGCCGGCTCTCGTCGGTGATGAGACCGACCGACGAGCTGGCCCGGCTCGGAGGAGACGAGTTCGCCGTCCTTTGCAGCGGGTCGCCCTCGACCGACCAGATGGTGATGATTGCCGAGCGTGTCGTCGACCACTTGTCCCTCCCGCTCTCCGTGGGAGATGGAGTCGCCGTCGACGTCGGTGCCTGCATCGGCATCGCCCACGCGCTACCTGTCGGCACGGCCGTGGACACGATCATCGGACGAGCCGACCAGGCGCTCTTCGAGGCCAAGGCCAAGGGGAAACGCCAGTGGGCGCTCGCTACGCTGGATTGACGCCTTGGGCCTGTTGACCGCCTGGCCCTCCCGGTCCTTAGGCCCGCTCGACGCGTGGCCCTCCCGGTCCTTGGAGGTCCGGGTCCTTGGGCCCGCCTAGCCCCCGACCGCGGCCTTTGCTGTTTCCAGCTCATGGTGGTCAATCTCCAGCGACGGACGGGCCCTAAGCAGGAGAAGGGCTAGCAGGAACGCGAGACTCGCCGCGCCGGCGCCGCCGAGAAATGCCGCTTGGTAGCCGTGGATGGCCGCGCTCGCAGCCAGCTGCTGCTTTGCCGCCGCCACGGATCCCGAACCGGCACCTGTGTGAAGGGCGCTCGTGCCTTGCAGCATCCGGTCGCGCGTAGCTGTTGCCGCCACCGTAACCAGGGCAGCCAGTCCAAGGGATCCGCCCACTTGCTGGCTCGTGTTGAGGAGAGCGGACGCGAGTCCCGACTCGCGCCCGCGCACCGCGGCGACCGCGTTGAGCGTCAGCGGTACGAACGAGAGCCCCATGCCGATACCGACGGCGACGAGCGGTCCGAAGATGTCGCCGTAACCCGAAGAGGCGGTCACGAAGGAGATCCAGAAGAGTCCGCCGGCGACGAGGAGCGGTCCGAGGGTGAGGACGCCCCAGAGGCCGAGGACCACGCTCGGGATCCCGGCCAGGATCTCAATGGCGAGGCCGAGGG
>CAZAMA010000082.1:0-14454 GCA_964485645.1 uncultured Acidimicrobiaceae bacterium
TGGCCAAGTCGTGCCAATACATGGTGCTCCGTGCAACCATCCCTGCAACCCGACTCGCCTGAATCACCGTCTTCCAACTGGAGGGACGGGTACTCCCTGGAACTCGATACCTGACATGAGCTGGCCAAACTCGACGCGAGGTATTCCGCTGGACACTAGTTTCGAGTCTGGCAGAATCAAGAGGTTCGAGGGCGTGGGTTGACCGGGCTTGCGACCGCGAATTCTCACAGGTACTCCCCATCTCGCCAGGGCGGACCACATGCACGCTTCGTCGATCGCCTGGGCTTAGGCGCCGTCACGCCCAGAACTTGACGCTGCGTCAAGATTTGGTCCTTGATCTTTGGTATTCACGCTGGTAGATGGCCCAATTGAGATTAGAGACACTCCGACGGGAATGGCTGGTCACGTTTATGGATGCCGCTGCCGGCGCCGGTTTACCTCACGCGGGCCGAGCTGGCAGTTGAGCCTGCACCGATCGCCCTCCTAGCGCGCCGGCGGATCGTGGTTCCAGCTTGCAACCTCCGTTCTCCGGCCAGGCACTAGTGGGATTCTGGCGTCATACAACTCGTCGAGCGCTCCGCCGACCGTCGAGATGCCGAGCACGATCCCGCTTTTGACAGCTCCGGCGGTAATAGGCCGGTCAGCTGTTGAGTTCTCGCTTGATGGCAGGCGATCTGCGCTCTCGAATGGCATTGATCACGAACCTCGACCGGGCGGTCAGCGCCGTCAGGAGTCGAGTTCTGCTAGCACTGCCCCCGTCCGGGACATCCCTAGGCGAGTCGCGCCGGCAGCGAGGAGGCCGACGGCTTGCGCGGCAGAGGAGATTCCGCCGGATGCCTTGACGCCTATGTCGGGACCCACAGCTGCGGCCATGACTGTCACCGCGTCTACAGTGGCGCCGCCAACGAGGTGGAAGCCGGTGGAGGTCTTGACGAAGTCGGCACCGGCGGATTTCGCGGCTTGACAGGCAAGCGTCAGATCTGCGGCTGACCACAACCCGGACTCGAGGATCACCTTGAGCAGCAATGGTCGGGGGACGGCGGCGCGGACAGAGGCGACATCTGACGCCACCCGGTCCCACTGTCCAGCGGCCGCCGCGCCTAGGTCGGCGACCATGTCGATCTCGATTGCACCGTCAGCGACGGCGGCCAGCGCCTCGCTTGCTTTCACCGAGGTTAGGTGAGCGCCGGACGGGAACCCCACAACGCATGCCACCGGTAGCGGCGCCCCGCCGATAGTGCGGACCGCGGCGCGTACCATTGGTGGCGAAACGCAGACTGCGGCGACTCCGAGGCTGATGGCCTCAACACACAGTCTCGCGACGTCTGTCTCGGTCGCTTCGGGACGCAGCAGAGTGTGGTCGATACGAGCTGCGAGGTCAGTGCGCGTGACTCGTATCATGGCGCCAGCTGTATTTGCACTCCATAATCTTATAATGTTATCGTGTTGCTGGGGGTGCCGCCACATGGGAAGGTCTGCTTCGGTGAATGCGTCGGCGTCCCGCGATGAGCTGACGGGTGGACAACGAGAGGGCTGGCCGAGCTCCCTGGTGGTACACCGTGGCTCATTCGTCCCATTGCACCGGCAGATCTACGATCTCGTCCGCCAGGAGATCCTCACTGGCCGCCTGGCTGCTGGCACGCGGTTGCCCTCGGAGGGGGCGCTTGCCACGCAACTGGGAGTCAGCCTGGCACCGGTGCGGCAAGCCTTCGCCGACCTGGCCGCCGAAGGCCTGCTTGACCGGCTTCGCGGACGCGGCACCTTCGTGCAGGAAGCAAGATTCGAAGAGAAGCTTTCCATCCTCGCCAGCTTCAGCGAAATCCACGCGGCGTACGGCGACCAGCTCGAGCTCCTGATCCTCTTCTCCGGTCTCGTGCCGGCACCGCGCGAGGTGGCGGCTGCGCTCGGCGTCCGAACCCGCAGGCTCGTGCTGATGCAGCGCCTTGCTCGTCTCAAGGCGGGTCCAGTGGCGTTGCTTTCTGCCTACCTCGATTCCTCACGATTCCCGGCTATCGGGAAGCAGGAGCTTGAAGGCGGGTCGCTTTACCAGACGCTGAAGAGCCGCTACAGCACCGAGCTCGTCCGTGCCACGAGTGTCATCGAGGTTGTCAAGGCAGGAGACGAGGAGGCTGCCCCCCTCGATGTGGGTACCGGTGCCATGGTCCTCCGGGTCGACTCAGTCACCTACGACGCCGACGACGAGGCCGTCGAGTTCTCGAGAGTCTTGTACAGGATGGAGCGCTTCCGTTTCAGCCTCGAGAGCCATCGCGTCGACGGCCGAGTCGTGCACTTCCCGTCGTCGGCGGCGAAGCGCAGGTCCCTTACATGATCGTGCCAACAACTCCAGAGGCGCAGGCGCGCGGTGGCCCGGACGTCATCGCCATTGGCAACCTGACCATCGATGACGTCGTACGCTCTAACGGGGACACGACTATGGCGTCACTCGGCGGCAACGTCATCTACTCGGCGACGGCTGCAAGCGTATGGAGTGTCTCGGTGGGTCTGGTGGCGAGGGTTGGCACCGACTTCCCAGCCGACGCGCTCGACCGACTTCGGGACGCCGGCCTCGACATTGGCGGGGTGCGGCCGATCGATGGTCCGACCGTGCGCAACTGGGTGATCTACGAGCAGGACGGCCGGCGAACCTGGGTGTACCGAACAGCGCCGGAGCGACGCTTTGAGGTAGCGCCTGTCCCCGAGGACATTCCTGCTGGGTGGGTGACATCGGAGCTCGGCAAGACCCCGGTCGTCCACGTCGCGGCGATGCCTTTCGACGCTGCGGCCCGTCTCGTCGAGCACCTCCGGGCCGACGGACGTCGGGCGACGGTGACTCTCGATACCCACGAGGCATGGGAGGCCGGGCGGGAGGAGGTTGTCGCCCTTGCTCGCCTAGTCGATGTCTTCCTACCGAGCCATGAAGAGCTGGCCGCCGCCCTCGGCTACGACGACCCCGAGCGGGCGTGCAGCGAGTTACTGGCGGAGGGTGTCGCGGCCGTCGTCGTGAAATGTGGCGCCGAGGGTGCGATCATCGGTCGGCCGGGTGCTGGGCTGACTCGCATTCCGGCTCCCGGGGTTGACCTGGTGGACGCGACCGGGGCGGGCGACGCCTTCTGCGGCGGATTGGCCGCCGGCATCGCCCTCGGATCGGACCTCGTGGCGGCAACACGGATGGGGTCGGCGACGGCAGGCGCCGCGCTGGGGTCGAGTGGCTCCCTGCGCCTGCTGCAGCGCGGATCCATCGCCGAGCGTCTCCTCGCGTGCTACGACGATGGCTCCTCACCGATGATGAAGCCAACCGCCGAGCCGGGGCGGCGCGACGACAGCACCGTCATGGAGCAGGAGATCGTGACAATCCCCGACGTGATCCGCGACCGGCTGCGGCTGGCCGGACAGGCCAGGGCAGCGGTAGAGCGGATACGGGCGGCGGGCGTCCGCCATCTCGTTCTTGTCGGGTGCGGAGATTCGGCCTTTGCCTGCCAAGCGGCCGCCCTTGCCCTCAACCAGCACTCGGGACTCCGAGCCACTTGGGAGCACGCCGTCGACTTTGCCCGCTACGGCGTGCGCTACCACCAGCGGACCTCCGCGGTTGTGGCCGTCTCCTTCTCCGGCAAGACCGGGCGGACCGTCGAGGCCGCCCACCAGGCACACGCGTTTGGGCACCTGGTCGTCGCCCTGACGGGCGTGGTGGACAGTCCGCTTGCTCGGGCGTCGGACTGCGTGCTCTCGGCCGAGATTCCCACGTTCGGCTTCTCGCCCGGCACCAGTACCTATACAGCGATGCTGGTCACCCTCCTGAGCCTGGCGATAGAACTGGGCAACGTTGATGCCACCGCCAGCAACGGCCGCGGCCGCTACGCCGAGGACCTCGAACACCTTCCACAGCTTGCCGAAGAGACACTCCAGATGTGCGAGACGCCGTCGCGCGCGGTGGCCGAGCGGCTGGTGGCAGCTCGAATGGTCACCTTCCTTGGTGCCGGCCCCAACGAAGCGAGCGCGAAGTTCGGCGCCGCCAAGCTGTTCGAGGGGGCTCAGATGATCGCCCTCGTAACGAACGTCGAGGAATGGGCGCACGAGCAGTATTTCATCACCCGGCCGGGTGACCCGGTTGTGCTGGTGGCGCCCACCGGGGCAGCCTCGGACCGGGTGGCGGAGATCCTGTCAGAGGTCAATTATGTGGGAGCAGTCCCGATCTTTATCGGCGACCAGGCGCCGCCGGGGCCGGCCATGCACCTCCCGCTCGCTCCGGGGATTGGTGAAGCGCTGTCACCTGTGCTCGCATCCATACCACTCAGTCAGATCGGCCTTCACCTCATGAGGCTCAGGGGTAGGCGGAGCTACAACTTCCCTGACGCAGCGGCCGAGCGGGAGCATTACGACACCATCCATCGCGTGACCATCAGCCAGCCAGCGTGAGTCGTCCCGTGGGTCGGCTGGCCATGAAATCTCAGAACAACGACTAAGGGAGGGCTTGTGTCATGAGCAGTGCATCTGATTCAGCGGGCCGGCCGGCGGCGAACGCTGCGGCGGGGCGCTTCGGCCGGCGCACGTTCCTACGTTCCGTGGTGGCAGGCGGAACGGCATTGGCGGCCGGCGGTATCCTCGAGGGTTGGTCTCCTGCTAGCTCGCAGGCAGCGACATCGAATTCATCGGTGACCTCGGCAGCACGGCGGGGCGGGAACCTCCGGGTCGGGCTTACCGGGGGCGGGAGTTCGGACACCCTCATCCCGTTCGACGGGGGCATCTCCGCTATCGGCACTGCGCGGGCCCAGCAGCTTTACCAGCCGCTCGTACAGCTCGGCAACGACGCCCAGCTTCAGTACGTGCTGGCCGAGGAGATCGTGCCGAAAGGCACGACCTCCAACTGGATCATTCGGTGTCGCAAAGGCGTAACCTTCCACAACGGAAAGCCGTTCGGTGCCGACGACGTGATCTACACGCTTCGGACGATCCTCAACCAGAAGCTAGGCGGTGCGCTGGTGCTCGCCCCTGTCGACACCAAGGGCCTAAGAAAGGTCGATGATCTGACCGTCGAGGTCCCAACTACCAGCCCGTTCGGTAGCTTTCCCGAGCAGCTGGCGGCCTTTTGGTACTTCTTGTACATTGCGCCGGACGGATGGACGCAGAAGGATCGGCCCAATGGCACCGGGCCGTTTCGGTATCACAGCTTCACGCCGGGGGAAGAGAGCGTCTTTGTTCGCAACGACAACTACTGGAAGCCGGGTCTCCCTTACTTGGACTCGGTGACGATCCAGGATTTCCAGGACCCCACGTCGGTCCAGAACGCGCTCGTCAGCAAGGCCATCGACTGCACCGGGCAGCTCAGCGGTGTCCAGGAGCAGACCCTGAAACATACGGCAGGAGTCGTCACCGTGCCCTCCAGGACCGGGGCCATTCAGCCCTTCACGATGCGGGTCGACCGACCTCCGTTCAACGACGTCAAGGTCCGGCAGGCGTTCCGCTACCTCGTCAACCGGCCAGAGCTCATAGACGCGAGCCTGGACGGCTTCGGCTTGGTTGCGGCCGACGTCACGTCGCCCTACGATCCCGATTTCGACCGCTCACTGCACCGCGAGCAGGACCTCCCGCAAGCCAGGTACCTGCTCAAGAAGGCTGGCTACGACAACGACCTCAAGGTCCCCCTCTACTCGTCGTTGGCCGTGAGCGCGAGCGCTCTGAGCATGGCGACCGTCTTGGCTCAGCAGGCGAGTTCCGTAGGCGTCACGGTCAACATCATCCAGCCGAGTGCCACCACGTTCTTTTCGGACGACTATACGAAGGTGGCGTTTTCGCAGATCTACTATGACTACTCACCGTACCTGGCCCAGGTCGCGCAGACCTTCTTGCCGACCTCTCCGTTCCCGGAGACACACTTCAACGACCCGCACTACACAAGCCTCTACTACGAGGCCAACAAGACACAGAAGGCTAGTGTACGCAAGGAGATCGAGTACGAGATGCAGCACATCGACTTCACCCAGGGCGGCTATATCATCCCGTGCTTCGTTGACTCGCTTGACGCCTACAGCTCGAATCTGGTCGGCTACCAGACGGGCGAGGTCGGCGAGCCGCTTGGCAACTTCAACTTCGAGGACTACTGGTTCCGGTCCTGAAAGGGTTCGCGCTGACTTGAAAGCGACTGCCCCATGGATGGGACAGTACGGGCTGGCGGGGCGGTGAGGAACGGGTGAGAATGACTTCACCCCTCGCCGAACTTCGCCCTCCAGTCCCGCCCAACCTGTTCCATCTCGGAGGCGGCACCGGTGCGTCGCATGCGATGGAGGTGCATCATCCCGCGTTGCCACTCGGTCATCCAGTTCGAGGCGAAGTCGCCTCGTTCGGTCTCGGCAAACACCTTCTTGATCTCGTCGTGATCTATGACCCGGGGGCCGGTCATGCGCACGGCGAACTCGCAGGTGCGGCTCGAGCGGCGAGAGATGTACTCCTCGATGCCGACGCTGTCCATCACGTCAACTACCGAGCGGAGGGAGCGGATCGCCTTGGCGTAGGCGAAGTTGGGCGGGTAGCCATTCTCGACCATCGTCTCGAACACGGCCCGCATCAGGGCGATCGTTCCGCCGTAGAGCACCTGCTCCTCGAAGTTGTCGCCCTCCACCTCCTGGCAGAAGTCGACCTCGACAACGCCGACCCTGGTGCTGCCAACGCCCTTCGCCACACCGAGGACGATATCGAGAGCGTCGCCAGTCACATCCTGCTCGACGGCGACGGCGCCATAGATGCCCGACCCGGCGAGGTACTTTTCCCGCACGACATGACCCGGCCCGTTCGGGACGAAGAGCCCGACGTTCACGTCCTTCGGCGGCTCGATGAGGCCGTAGACGACGTTGAATCCGTGGCCGAACACGAGCGTTGTGCCCCTCGAGAGGTTGTCATGGACTGAGTCGGCGTAGACCGCCGGCTGCGCCGGGTCGGCGACGAGGAAGTCGATCACGTCGGCGTCCCGCACGGCGTCCGCTACCGACATGACCTTGAACCCGTCCTCCTCGGCCCGGACGGCCGACGACTTGCCGGGCGACGTTCCGACGACGACGTTGAGCTTGCTGTCCCGGAGGCAGAGCGCTTGGGCGCGGCCCTGGATTCCGTAGCCAATGACGGCAATCACCTTGTCGCTCACGTGGTCGAAAGTCGTGTCATCATCGGTGTACACCTGGTTCAGCATGGTCGTGTCCTAATCGTTTCTCGTCGGGGATGAAGGGCGGACCGTGACGCTTATCTGTCGGCCAATGTCACGATGGTTTCGGCGAGGACGCGAGCGCCGCTCACGAGGTCGGCGTCGCGGGTGCGCTCATGTGGGTTGTGGCTGAGGCCCTCGATGCTCGGCACGAACACCATGCCAGTCGGGCAATGACCGATCAAGCGGAGAGAGTCGTGGAAGGCACCAGACGGTAGCTCCAGGTAGGAGACGCCGACCCGCTCGGCGCTCTCGGCAACCGCGCGCACGACTCCGATGTCGAACAAAGCGGGGCTCATCTCCATCGTGCGTTCGATCTCGACAGCGCAGCCGGCAAGGGGACGGGCGAGCATCCGCAGCTCGCCCTCGAGGGCGTCGAGCACCTCGATGCTCGGGTGCCGTAGATCGACGCTGAAACGCACCTCGGCCGGCACGACGTTGATCGAGCCCGGGCTTACTACCAGCCGTCCGATGGTCAGGCGTAGGTCCTCGTCGCCGGACGCCAGAAGCCCGTAGATCCGCTGGGCGATCCCGACGGCTGCCGCCAGGGCGTCGCGTTTGCGGCTTCGCGACGTGGTGCCGGCGTGCGAGGCCATGCCTTTCACCGTGAATTCGAACCACCGCGAGCCCTGGATCCGCTCGACGACGCCGATGGGCATGCCTGCCTCGTCAAGGCGAGTGCCCTGTTCGATGTGCGCCTCGACGAAGGCCGTGAAGGGCACGCCGAGGGGCCGGAGCGCTACGTCGCCAAAGGCGCTGTCGAGCGCGCAGAGCGCTTCTCCGAACGTCATCCCCCCAGCGTCGCTTGCTTGCAGGAAGCCGGCGAGCAGGCCGGGGTCGGCGAAGGCCGACGATCCCATCGTGCCGGGCGCGAACCGACACCCCTCCTCGTTCGTCCAAATGACGACCTCGATTGGCCGGGCGGGCCGGTAGCCGGTCGCTGAAAGGGCCTCGAGTAGCTCCATACCTGCGCACACGCCGTAGGCGCCGTCGAGAGCGCCCCCCGACGGCTGCGAGTCGATGTGGCTGCCGGTGACGATCGCAGGGGCGTCCTGCCGGCCCGTCCAGCGGAAGAAGAAGTTACCGGCCGGGTCCCGCAACGCCTCGGCCCCGACCGCTCGCGCCCGGTCGACGAGAAGGCGGCGGGCGGCGAGGTCCTCTGGCGTGAGAGTCTGGCGGTCGACTCCCTCGCCTCCCGGCAGGGCCCCGAAAACCGCCAAGGCCCGTACGAGTTCCGTCAAGCGCGCACCCTCGACGGCTTCGGTGACGGGATGGAGGGTGCCGAGTTCAGCCGCCACGAGGTGTTCCTGTCAGGAGTGGGGCGAGAGCTTCGATGCCGACGGCCTCGGCCCCGCCGAGGGGGCGGCGCTCGGCGAGCTTCGTAGCCGCCTCCGGATCGAGGTGCAGGTCGGTGAGGAGACGGACCGCCTGCGCAGTCGGGAGGGCGTTGAAGAAGCGGAGACCGGCCGATCTGCGGGCGGCGGGGTCTAGGTCGCCCGTGAGGCGGAACCGGGCGAGGCCGCCGTCGGGGAAGGCGTCAAGGCGGACCCATCTCTGCGCTGCGGTCGCGTTGAGGCGAAAGACGTGACGCGTGTCGGGCTGCAACCTGGCTTCGGGGAGGAGAAGCTCCCAGTCGGGCGACTCGACCGCTGGCGGCGCCTCGCCTGTTGATGCCCAGAGTGCTACTGATCCGGAGGCGTTGTAGCGGAAGCAGCTCGTGTCGATCACCGCCTGGCGTGGCCACCCGGCGATGCCGAGTCCGAAGAGGACGAAGTCGTGGCCATCGTCGCGCCGGCGCCGCGTCTCCCAACCCTCTCCCATCACTCGGGCCTCGTCGGGCCGGATCAGCCGGCGGGGCGAGGAGTAAAAGCTGTCGCTGCAGTTCGCGACGTAGCCACCATTTCGCTCCGAGACGAGGTCGACGCTCACCTCGTCTAGCTCCCGAGGGTCGGGCAGCGCCCGGCCGTGGACTCTCAGCCGGGCGATGCCACCGTCGGGGCTAGCCGACAGCCTCACATGTGTGAAGCGTCGCTCGTCGGCGACGCGGAAGAGATTGTGCTCGCCGCCCTTTAAGGGCGTCGTCGCGACGAGCTCGACCCACTCGTTCCCGGAACTTTCGAGCTCCTTCGGCCCCGGATAGCCGTCCACCCCGCACGCCTCGAGACGACAGTTCTCGGGGTAGTTGCCTAAGAAGAAGCTCGTGTCGACATCGACCGACGTGACTGCGCCACCGACTCCGAGGCGGACGATCACCCAGTCGTGTCCGGCTCCGTCGCGGCGCCGGCGCGTCTCCCAACCGTCGACGATCTCGCCGCGGTGGCCGTAGTGGCCAGGCTCGTAGCTGGCGGGCTCCTCCGCGAGGAGGTTCTCCTTCTCACCGAAGGACTCGTCACTGGCGACGACGACGGTGCCGCCTAGTCGCCGGGCTGCGAGATCCGTCTCGGCAGCCAAGTGCTCCTCGAAGCCCGCCTCGTAGGTCATCTGGCGAGTCTCCCACCGGCGTTCTCGCGGGTCGCTGCGTCCTTGTTGCCCAGCCGAAGCGGCCAACCTGTGATCGTCTTCGGCTCGGGGTATGCGTACGTCGAGATCTTGCTCGTGCGAAGGCCGAGGCCAACGAGTGCCTCGGCGAGCTTGACGGCCGCTGCCACGCCGTCGATGACTGGCACACCGAGGCTGGATGCGATGGCATCCTCGAGGCCGGCCATCCCCGCACAGCCGAGGCAGATCACCTCTGCGTGGTCCTGCTCTACGGCCTCGCGTGCCTCCTCGACAACGGCCGCAACGGCTCGTTTCGGGTTCTCGTCCACTGCCGACGTGCTCATGCCGCTCGCCCGCACGGACGCGCACCGGTCGTCGAGACCGGCCAAGCGGAGGCGATCCTTGATGGCCGGTACCGAGCGCTGCAGGGTCGTCACGACCGAGTATCTGCGCCCGATCATCATCGCCACGTGGGCCGACGCCTCGCAGATCTCGATCACCGGCTGCTCGATCAGCTCTTGGAGACCATCACGGCCGTGCTCTCCGAAGCCAGCCATCACGACGGCGTCGTACGACTCGTCGCAGGTAAACACGGCGTCCATGACGGCCACGGCCGAGAGGTAGCTCTCGAAGGCGCAGTCGACCGAGTCAGCCCCGAAGTTCGGACGAAGGGCGACGATCTCGGTGCCCTTCGAGGCGGCGTGGCGGGCCGCCTCGGCGATCGTCTCAGTCATCGTCTCACTTGTGTTCACGTTCACGACGAGAATCTTCACGGTCGCGCTCCTGATCGGTTGGCCGCTGCAGGGTGGCGCAGGAGGCTGCCAGCTGGCGCCGAGCCCCCGACCGTCTCACCGCGCAGCAGGGTGGTCCGGACGACGCCGTACAGCTTGCGCCCGTCATACGGCGTGATTTTATTGCGGTGGAACAGGGCAGCCGCCTCGACCGTGAAGGCCTCGTCGGGTGCGAAGACGACAAGGTCCGCGTCGTAGCCAGGTGCGATGCGGCCCTTCCGTGTCAGCCCCGCGAAGCGGGCCGTGTCTTCGGCCATCCATCGGGCAACGTCGCCAAGTCCGAAGCCCCGGTGGCGAGCCGCGGTCCAGACCACGGGGAGAGAAAGCTGCAGCGAGGAGATCCCGCCCCAAGCGGCGCCGAAGTCGCCGTCGTCAAGGTGTTTCATATCGACGGTGCAGGGCGAATGGTCCGAGACGACGAGCTCGAGGACGCCAGCGGCGAGACCCTCCCACAAGGCGTCACGGTTGGCCGCCTCCCGCACGGGTGGGTAGCACTTGAAGGTCGTCGCCCCGTCGGGCACCTGCTCGGCGGTCAGGCTCAGGTAGTGAGGGCACGTCTCGGCTGTCACATGCAAGCCGTCCGCCCTCGCCGCGGCGAGAAGCGGCAGCGCCTCGGCGCTCGAGAGGTGGCAGATGTGCGCCCAGCCTCCTGTGCGGCGGGCAGCCGTGACGACGACCTCGACCGCCCGGTTCTCGATCGTATTCGGCCGGGTTGCTAGGAAATCGGCGTAGCTCGGCCCACTCGGAACCAGCTGGGCAGCGACCGTCTCGTCGTCCTCGGCGTGCACGAGGAGCGGGCAGCCGGTCGGCGCCAGCTCGGCAAGAGCCGCCTCGAGCGACGCGGCGTCGACCGGAGGGAAGTCCTCGAGCCCGGAGTCGACGAGGAAGCACTTGAAGCCGAGGACTCCCGCCTCGAGGAGCGGACGAAGAGACCTGACGTTCTGCGGCACGACACCACCCCAGAACCCGACATCGACGTGGCACTTGCCTTCGGCGGCAGCCGCCTTCTCGTTGAGCGAGGGGACGTCGATCGTCACCGGCATGCTATCGAGCGGCATGTCGACGAGCGTCGTGATACCGCCGGCGGCGGCCGCGCGCGTCGCCGTGTCGAAGCCTTCCCAGCTCGTGTTGCCCGGCTCGCAAATGTGAACGTGTGAGTCGACAAGACCGGGCAGGACGACGAGGTCGTTGTCAAGCAACAGCTGTCGGTCCGCCTGGACCGAGCTGTCGTAGCTCTCGAGCGCCACGATCTGCCCGCCGGCTATCGCGACCGAGCAGGCAACCTCGCCAGCGCTCGTGACGACGCGACGCGCTCGGACGACGAGATCGAGTCGCTCAGTCACCGGCGGGCATGGTCGTCGTGCCCCGAAGAGCGCCGGATTCAGTGGTGTCAGGCACTTCGGGGAGTTGTGACCATCCGAGGAGTTGCTTGGGGTTCTTGAACCACACGACGACTGCGACAGCGATCAGGTAGACGACCGCACCTGTCGCCCACGCCTGGAGCGGCGGGGAGCCGATGTAGGTGACACCGAACCCGGACGTACCGGGGATGAGCCCGCCTGTGATAGCGCCCACTGCTGTCCCGGCCAGGAGAGCAGCGATCCCCGGCCAGTTGCCGAGGGAGAGCTCTCCCCACAAGGCGACACGGTACAACGGGCGGTTAAGGCCGAAGAGACGCGGGACCACGAAGACGTCCATCGCCATAATGGTGCTCGCCACCGGGACGGTCACCGCGCCGATGCAAGTCACGATGTTGAAGGTTTTCGTGAGGCTCGGTAGGACGTAAGTCAGGCCAGCCGCTACGAGGCCTAGACCGATGACGGTGTACTGGCGCTTCCAGCGCGAGATCCGCGAGAGGAGGTTCTGGGCGCCGTTGATCGCTATGTACAGGTTGCCGTCCTGTACAGCCCATTGGTTGACGAGCAGCACGACCATCATGAGCGCGGCTACACCAAAGAGCGTGAACTTGGCAAAGTACCGGATCGAGATGCCGAAGTTCGACTGCCCGCTCAAGGACGCCACGCGGTAACCCCTGATCGAGAAGAGGAACGCTCCGATGTAGCACGGGATAGCGAGGGTCGTAATGTTCCACCATGAGGCCCTGCCCGCCTTGGCGTAACGGAACACGTCCGGCGCGTTGCCCCAAGTGGACAGCCCGATCATCGCTCCGGCCACAAAGAGGGTCGCTGACGGTGAAGAGGCGTGCGGGACTGCCGCGAGAAGGTGACTCGAGGTCGAGACGAAGGACTTGATTACTGCGTAGACACCCCAAATGACAACGATCGGGATGGCGACGAACTGGGCGAAGCGCTGTAGGCCGGTGAAGCCGAAGTAGTTGTTCACGATCATCACGAAGGCAAGTAGCGCGGTGAAGAGCGACATCGCGGGAAAGCTCCCGAAGAGCGCCTGGAAGAGCGTCATCACCAACAGCACCGTGAAGAGGTAGAAACCCAACCCGTCGACGACAAGAAGGAGCGAGACAATTGCGCTCCCCGATGTGCCGAGGACGCCGCGTGTAGTCACCGAGTGAGTCTGGCCGACGACAGCTCCTACATTGGCAGAGCCGATGCAATAGACCGTCATAGCCGTGGCGGCGATCGCCATCGCGACCATGAGTCGGCCGAGGGACAGCCCCTGGAAACATGCGTCGTAGCCGACGAACAGGGCGCCGAAGACGAGTTGCATCGACCCAAAGGTGAGGAACATCCGGAAATTAGAGCGCTTGGCGCTTTGCGGCACGACCGTCTCGGTGAAGTCGGCTTCGACGGTCTCAAGGCGGTCCTGCAGCGGGGCAGCATCGGGCTCCGCGTCGGCTCCTATCTCGTCACCGACCCCCGGTCCTGTGAGCCCTGTCCTTTCCGTCACCGCGGCGGTTCTTTCCCTGAGTGCTGCTTCATCTGTTGAGCTCGACAGCGTCATGTCTGACGTGGCTGTCGACCGGTCCTGTTGGTCACCTTCCCCTCCTCCCGTCGCTCCCGACCGGACCGCCCCCCGGACAAAGGCCGGCTAGTGGCTATCCGATCGAGCGCGATCCTTTATTTCCTCCCTCAACGGCCCGCCGGGTGATCGTTCTGATCGCCCGCTCGACCGCATCGAGGTGTTGCTCCATCGCTACGGCTGCTCCGTCGGCATTCCCGTCGACGATCGCCTCGAGGACGGTGCGGTGCTCCCTTGCAGCGGCAGCCCCACGGGCACGCAGAGTCGAGACGGCGAGCGACTGCTCCTGTAAGCTTTCTCGCAGGTCCTCGATCAGGCGTACGAAAAGGCTGTTGTGCGTTGCTCGAGCGATAGTGCAGTGGAACCTGGCGTCTGTTGCCACGGCCTCCTCGGGTGTCGCTGCAGACTCGTGCTCGGCGAGGGATACCTGCAGGCGATCCACGTCATCGGCGGTGCAGCGGATGGCGGCCAGGCGAGCCGCCGGCACTTCGACGTGGCGCCGGATCTCGTTCAGGTCCGACGCCGAGTACTGGCCGAAGCTGAGAGTGAGGCGTGTCACATTAGATGCCACGAAAGTGCCGAGTCCGGCGCGCGACTCGGTGAGACCGAGCGCCTGGAGCCGGCTGAGCGCTTCCCGAACGATCGGGCGGCTCACACCGAACCGGCGGGCGAGCTCGGCTTCTGATGGGAGGCGGTCGTGTACCTTGAGCTGGCGGGACGCGATCAGCTGGACGAGCTGCGCCCGCACCTCCTCCGCTGCGCTCCGCCGTACAACTCGGTGGAGGGGCAGAGCGCCCGCTGGGGCGGCTAAGACTTCTTGTTGTCCGGTTGTTAACCTGTCAGACTGCCTCACAGCACCAAAGCATAGTGGCAGAGACGCTCTGGCACCAGGCGATGTGGCGCCGCCAGCGTGGAGGGTCCGTTTGTAGTCCGCACATGATGTGACTAGGACAAACGTCGCGGGCAAGCTCCTCCTTCATGCTCTTGTTGCTTCTCTATCGCGTGGTCAGTCGCGACCTCGATCTGGTTCGTCTTTGTGTCGGTGACTCGTTCGCGAAG
>CAZAMA010000083.1:0-8949 GCA_964485645.1 uncultured Acidimicrobiaceae bacterium
GCCCGTTCTCGAGCTCGACACGGAACATCGCGTTCGGCAGCGGTTCCACGACCGTGCCTTCCAGCACGATCGCGTCCTCCTTTGGCTTTGGCAGTTGACTCTCCAGGGTTCGTCGGTGGTAGCTTCGGCGCGAAAGACACTCGGGCTATCGAGGGCTTCCGCAAGGGCCGGAGCGACCGCGCGAACACGACCGCCCTCGGGCCCCACAATCATAGCCGCCACGCGGCGACACTGCGAGCGGCCCGGACTATCGTCGCCGGCTACGAGATAGTCAGGACCTCCGGTCCGGCCTCGGTCACCGCAATGGTGTGCTCGAAGTGGGCCGAGAGCCGCCCGTCGGCCGTCACTACGCTCCATCTGTCGGCGAGCTCGACGGTCTCGGGCCCACCGGCGTTGACCATGGGCTCGATCGCGAAGACGTTTCCGACCTTGACTCTCGGTCCTGGTGTGCCGGGCCAGTAGTTGGGTACCTGCGGCTCCTCGTGCATCTCGGTGCCAATGGCATGGCCGACGTAGTTGCGAACCACCGAGTATCCCGCCGCCTCCGCCACGTTCTGGACTGCTCGACCCACCTCGTGCAACCGGTTGCCGTCTCGCAGCTGCTCGATGCCCTTCCACAGGCTCGCCTCGGTTACCTCCATCAGGCGAAGCGCCTCTTTCGAGACCTCGCCGACGGGGGCGGTGTATGCGGCATCGCCGTGGTAGCCCTCGACGATGGCTCCGCAGTCGACCGAGATGATGTCGCCGTCGACGAGCACGAGGTCGGATGGGATCCCGTGCACGATCATGTCGTTGGGCGAAGTGCACACTGTGGCGGGAAAGCCGTGATAGTTGAGAAAGTTCGACCGCGCTCCGCGTCGCTCGAGCACCTCGCGCGAGACGGCGTCGATCTCGCGGGTCGTGATGCCAGGGCGGATGATCGCGCGCGTCTTCTCGTGAATCTCCGCGACCACTTTTCCGGCCTTGCGCATCTTCGCGATCTCTTCCCGGCTGCGTCTCAAGAGCTGGCTCCTCCCGGCGGACCGCTGGGCTCTGCGGCTGGCCCTAGCCCGACAGCAATCGCCCCGCCGGAGGTCGTCGGGCCTGAGCTCGCCGCGCCCGAAGTCCGCAATGGTGCGCCGAAGCCACCTGTAGCCGCGCGGTGATCGTCTATGGCATGGATCAGGCGGTCCGACACTGACTCGGGGCTGCCGACGCCCGATACCGAGACGAGCTTGCGCTCCCGCCGGTACCAGGCGATCAGAGGCTGCGTCTGCTGCTCGTACAGGTCGAGGCGACGATGGATGGCGGCCTCGGTGTCGTCCTCGCGGTGTATCACCTCGCCGCCACAGGCATCGCAGATCCACGCGATGCGAGGCGGTGCCGCGGTCGAATAGATCGCGGCACAGTCCTCGCAGACGCGCCGGCTGGCGAGGCGGCGCAGGACGAGCGGAGTCGGAACGACGATGTTGATAGCGAGGTCCAGGCTCGCCGGCACGAGCAGGTCGTCGAGACCGTCCGCCTGCGCGACGGTGCGGGGGAAGCCGTCGAGCACGAAACCGCGTGTCCTCGTGTCGTCCTGGTCCAGCCGCTGGGCCACCATCTTGAGCACCACCTCGTCGGGGATGAGCTCACCTGTGTCCATATAGCGCTGGGCCTCGACCCCGAGCGCGGTACCGGCCTTGGTCTCACCTCGCAACATGTCGCCTGTGGAGATGTGGGGAATGACATAGTGGTGCGACAGGCGCACGCATTGCGTCCCTTTTCCTGCCCCCTGCTTCCCGAGGACGACGAGCCTTCCGCCCGGTATCACTTACTGCAGGAAGCCCTCGTAGTTGCGCATCATCAGCTGGCTGTCGATCTGCTTCATCGTCTCGAGGGCGACTCCGACGGAGATGAGCAGAGTGGTCCCGAAGAACGGGATCTGCGTGATGTGCACGGTGGCGAGGATCACCGACGGGAGCAGGGCGACGGTCGCCAGGAACAGGCTCCCGGGCAGCGTCAGCCGGTTCAGAATGCGCGAGAGGTACCGCTCGGTCGGCCTTCCTGGTCGAAAGCCCGGGATGTAGCCGCCCTGCTTCTGTATCTGGTCAGCCTGCTGATAGGGGTCGAACGTGACGTGCACGTAGAAGAACGTGAACACGACTATCAAGAAGCCGTAGAGGATGAGGTACGCGCTGTCGGTGCCGCCCGAAAGGTTCTGCTGCACCCAATTCCGAAAACCTGCCGAAGGCACGACGTTGGAGATGAGGATCGGGATGTAGAGCAGCGAGTTGGCGAAGATGATCGGGATGACCCCGGCGGCGTTGACCTTCATCGGTATGTAGGTGCTCTGCCCCTGATAGACGCGACGACCCTGGAGGCGCTTGGCGAAGGTCACCGGGATGCGCCTTTGACCCTGCTCCATGAACACGATGGCCACGAGCAGCAGGACGCAGACGATGATGATGAGGATGAGGAAGGGCCAGCCTTTGTCCTGCTTGATGAACTCCCCATAGATCGGGATGGCGCTGATCACGTTGGAGAAGATGAGGATCGACATGCCGTTGCCGATGCCTCGCTGGGTGATCAGCTCGGCCAGCCACATGACGAAAGCGGTGCCCGCGGTAAGGACAAGGATCATGAACAGGATGTGGGGCGCGTTGAAGTACTTGTTCTCGATGATAGAGGTGTGGGTCGAGAACAGGTCTCCCGAGTGGAAGAGGAACACGAGGCCCGCGCTCTGCATGATCGCGAGCGACACCGTCAGGTACCTCGTCGCCTGGGTCAGCTTGCGCTGGCCGACTGCTCCCTGGTCACGCCATTGCATGAACTTCGGGATCACTCCGGTAAGCAGCTGGATGATGATCGACGAAGTGATGTACGGCATGATCCCGAGCCCGAGGATCGCGGCACGCGACAGTCCCGTTCCGGCGAACAGGCTCAGGTATCCAAGGATCCCGCCTGAACGCGCAGAAGAGTTGATGCCCTCGAGGGCGGAGAAGTGGATTCCCGGGACCGGGACGCTGATCCCGAGCTGGTAGATCGCGACGACAAGGATCGTGAACAGGATCTTGTTACGCAGGTCTGCGACCCGAACCAAGTTGCGCAGGCTTGCGAGCATGCCTTCTCCTCCGCCGCCCCCCAACGGGCAGCCTTAGCGTGCGAGATGCCCGGCGGGCGTCTCGCAACCCTAGCGGTTGGCGAGTGCGTTCCCCTTGGCAGGTGGACGCCTGTCCCCAAATGGCTTGGCCACGACTACGGCGCTGCCGCCCGCGGCTTCGATCGCCGTCTTGGCAGAGCGCGAGAACGCGTGGGCCGAGACGTTCACGGGACGACTGAGCGCGCCCCCTCCAAGGACCTTGACCAATCCCTGGTGGTGGACGATCCCCGCGCCCTTCAGGCTCTCAGGTGTGACCTCGGTCGCGTCGAGGGACTCGAGAACATCGAGGTTGACGACGTTGTACTCGATGCGAAACGGGTTCGCGAAGCCCCTAAGCTTGGGGATGCGTTGCGTCAGAGGCAGCTGACCGCCCTCGAAACCCGGCTTGACGGTGTCCCGGGCCTTGGCGCCCTTGGTACCCCGGCCGGCGGTCTTCCCGCCCTTGCCGGCGATTCCCCGGGCGACACGTCGCTTCTGCTTGTGCGCTCCCTCGGCCGGAACCAGATCGTGAACCTTCACCTGCCCGCCTCCTCTCCCGTCCCGACTTCTGTCACCTCGACGAGATGAGGCACGCGACCTATCATCCCCCGAATCTCAGGCCTGTCGGGAAGGACGTTCGACTTTCCGATCCGCCCGAGGCCGAGAGCCCGCAGAGTCCCGCGGTGCTTGGGCTTCTGGCCGATAGCGGAGCGAACTTGGGTGACGATGAGCTCCGACACCTCAGCTCGCCTCCACGACGGCCGCGACGCGGCCGAGACGCCGGCGCTCGTCGTAGGCGCGCAGCACTCCGGCGGGCGTCACCTCCTCGGGTGACTTGCCCCGCAGGCGCGCCACCTCCTCCGGTCGGCGAAGGCTCCTCAGGCCGTCGACAGTGGCGTGCGCCACGTTGATGGCGTTCGAGGTGCCGAGCGATTTCGCCACCACATCGTGGATCCCGGCCATCTCGAGGATGGCACGGGCCGCGCCGCCGGCTATCACCCCGGTACCTGGAGCCGCCGGCTTGAGGAGAATACGGCCGGCGCCAGCGTGGCCGATGATCGGATGGGTGATCGTGGAGCCGGCGAGGGGAACATCTATCAGGTTCTTTCGTGCCTCGTCGATGCCTTTTTGCACGGCGAGACCTGCCTCCTTCGCCTTACCGTAGCCAAGGCCGACGCGGCCGTTGCCGTCCCCGATCACCATGAGGGCCGTGAAGGAGAAACGCCGCCCACCTTTGACGACCTTGGCGACGCGGTTGACCTTGATCGTCCGCTCCTCGTACTGGGAATCAGCCACTTACAGCTCCAATCCGGCTTCGCGCGCGGCAGCTGCCAGCGCAGCCACCCTGCCGTGGTAGCGGGCGCCGCCACGGTCGAACACGACTCTCGTGATACCCGCGGCGAGGGCTCGCTCGGCCACGATGCGACCGACCTCGGCTGCAGCCGCGGCGTTGCCAGTGCCCGCGGAGCTTGGCGTCGCGCCGAGCGTCGAAGCGCAAGCCAACGTAGCCCCAGCCTGGTCATCGATCACCTGGGCGACGATGTGGCGGTTCGACCGGAACACCGCGAGGCGCGGTCGCTCCGGAGTCCCGATCACCTTGCGGCGGACCCGCCGGTGCCGGCGCTCCTTCAGCTCATGTGTCTTAGTCCTCTTGGCCATGGCTACTTGGCTGCCTTCCCTGCCTTGCGCCTCACTACCTCACCCACGTATCGCACGCCCTTGCCCTTGTAGGGCTCGGGCTTGCGGATCTTGCGGATATCGGCCGCGACTTGGCCGACGAGCTCTTTGTCGATACCCCGGACGATAATGCGTGTCGGAGCCGGCACCTCGAAGGAGATCCCCGCTGGTGCGTCCACGACGACTGGGTGGCTGAAGCCGAGCGCCAGCTCGAGCTGGTCTGGACCCTTGGCCGTGGCCCTGTAGCCGACGCCTACGATGTCGAGGTCCTTTGTGTACCCCGCCGTCACACCTGTCACCATGTTGGCGACAAGAGAGCGGGTCAGGCCGTGCAGCGCCCTGTTGTGACGTTGGTCGTCAGGACGCATCACGATGATGGTCGACTCTTCGTGCTTGAGCGTTATCTCGCCGGGAAGCTGCCTTTGCAGCTGTCCTTGTGGGCCCCTCACGAGGACGCTCCGGCCGTCAAGGGTCACCTCGACGCCTGGTGGGAGCGGGATCGGGTTTCTTCCTATTCGTGACATTCAGCGCACCTCACCAGACATAGCACAGCACCTCGCCGCCAACCTTGGCCTGACGTGCCTCGCGGTCAGTCATCAACCCCTGACTGGTGGAGAGCACGGCGACGCCGAGGCCGCCGAGCACGCGCGGAAGACGGTCGGCGCGCACGTATATGCGCAGACCGGGCTTTGACACCCGCTTCAAGCCGCCGATCACCCGGGCCCTCTCCCCTGTGTACTTGAGCTCGATCTCGAGCACGCGGCCCGGCCGTTTCGGGTCAGCTGTCGCGGAGAACCCGGCGATGTAACCCTCGCGCTCGAGGATCACCGCCAAAGCCTCCTTGAGCTTCGAGCTGGGCATGACCACGGTGTCGTGCATAGCGACATTCGCATTGCGAACCCGCGTGAGCATGTCGGCGATCGGATCGGTCATCGTCATCGACTGTCTCCTCCCCTCACCAGCTGGCCTTGGTGACGCCGGGCACTTCGCCGGCGTGTACGAGCTCGCGCAGGCATATGCGACAAAGTCCGAACTTGCGAAGGACCGCGCGTGGTCGGCCGCAACGCCGACACCGCGTGTAGCCCCGCACCTTGAACTTCGGCGTGCGTTCCTGCTTCTCGATGAGTGCCTTCTTGGCCATGGCCGCTTTACTGCCCTTCGCGTCGGAACGGAAAGCCGAAGGCCGCGAGTAGTGCCCGGCCCTCGTCGTCGGTGCGGGCTGAGGTCACGATGGAGATGTCCATCCCGCGGGTCGAATCGATCTTGTCGTAATTGATCTCGGGGAAGATCAGCTGCTCGGTCACGCCAAAGGTGTAGTTCCCATGACCGTCGAAGCTTCTCGCCGAGAGGCCACGAAAGTCACGAACTCTCGGTATCGCCAGACTTATGAGCCGGTCGAGGAACTCCCACATCCGGTCGCCGCGCAGGGTGACCATCGCGCCGATTGCATTGCCTTGGCGCAGCTTGAAGCCGGCGATGGATTTACGCGCCTTGGTGACGACCGGCTTCTGCCCTGTGATAGCCGTGAGATCCCGGACAGCGCCCTCGAGCAGGGACTGCTGCTGGGTGGCCCGGCCGACGCCCATGTTGATGACAATCTTCTGAAAGCGCGGAGCCTCCATCACGTTCGCGAGCCCAAGCTCGCCGAGCAGCTGCTTGCGAATCTGCTCGTCATAGCGCGTCCGCAGGCGTGGCCGGGGTGCGGCGGTGGTCGCGGTGGCGGCGCTCACAGCTCACCTCCGCACTTGCGGCAGATGCGGACCTTGCGGCCCTGGTCGTCCTCGCGATAGCCGATCCGGGTCGGTCCACAGTGGGCGCAGATGATGGCGACGGACGCGACGTGCAGCGGCATGTCCTTGTCGATGATGCCCCCCTGCATGGTCCCGCTTCTCGGCCGGCTGTGACGCTTGGAGATGTTCACGCCCTCGACGATCACCTTGCCCTTTGACGGGATGGCGCGCATGACCTCGCCGGACTTGCCCCGGTCCTTGCCATGCAGCACCTGCACCCTGTCGCCCTTGCGGATACGCACTCAGATCACCTCCGGAGCAAGAGAAACAATCCTCATGAAGCGCTTGTCGCGAAGCTCACGGCCGACGGGCCCGAATATCCGAGTGCCCCTCGGCTGCAGCTGGTCGTTTATGAGAACAGCCGCGTTCTCGTCGAAGCGGATGTAGCTGCCGTCGTTGCGGCGGTTCTCCTTCCGGGTGCGCACCACGACACAGCGCACGACGTCGCCCTTCTTCACCGCAGCACCCGGAACGGCGTCCTTCACGGTGGCGATGAAGACGTCACCGATGCGCGCGTAGCGACGCCGTGAGCCCCCGAGAACCTTGATGCAGAGGACTTCTTTGGCACCTGAGTTGTCGGCGACGCGCAGGCGGGACTCCTGCTGGATCATCGTGCCCGCTCCAGTATCTCCACGAGGCGCCAACGCTTGGTCTTGGAGTACGGCCTCGTTTCGGCTACCCGAACTCTGTCGCCCGCGGAGGCCGAGCCGTCTTCGTCGTGCACGTAGAGCTTGCGCGTCCGCTGCACCGTCTTGGCATAGCGCGGATGGCGAACTCGCTCGGTGACCGCGACCACAGCCGTCTTCTCCATGGCCGTAGAGACGACCAGCCCCTCGCGCACCTTCCGGCGGTTCTCACGAGCAACAGCTGTCGAAGCAGCCGGACCACCGATTGCCGAAGTCGGGGACACCTCCGCCGCACCCGAGTCGCCCTCGGTCGCGGTCGTCTCGTCCTCAGACATCAGCCCTCCTCTCTCCCAGGCGCAACCGCCCGGCCAGTCGACCGCCGCTCGGTTGAGCGGGTCTTGCCTGAGCAGGAGAAAGGCCTGCCTGGCGTGCGCCCATGACCGTGAGCATCCTCGCGATGTCACGACGCAGAAAGCCCGTCCGGGCCGTGTTGTCGAGGCGTCCGGTGGCAGCCTGAAAACGCAAGTTGAACAACTCCTTGCGCGCATTTACAAGTCGGTTCTCGAGCTCGTCGTCGTCCAGCTCTCGCAGCTCGGCGGCCGTGGTCATCAGACCTGCACCTCCGCGGTGGAGCCGACGCCCGGCCTCGTGACGAAACGTGCCTTCATGGGCAGCTTCTGGATCGCCCGCTCCATGGCACCGCGGGCAAGGGCCTCATCCACACCTGCAAGCTCGAAAAGGATCCTGCCCGGACGGACGACAGCCACCCAGTGCTCGGGGTTGCCCTTTCCCGAACCCATGCGCGTCTCGGCAGGCTTCTCGGTCACGGGCTTGTCGGGAAAGACGCGGATCCACACTTTGCCTCCACGCTTGACGTGGCGGGTCATCGCGATTCGGGCTGCTTCGATCTGGCGAGCGGTTATCCACGCGGGCTCCATGGCCTGGATCCCGAAATCGCCGAAAGTGACCGTCTCCCCGCCCTTCGTCATGCCGTTCAGGCGACCACGCTGCTGCTTGCGATGCTTGGTCTTCCGGGGCATCAACATCAGTCGTTCTCCCTGCGGAAGTGCGGCACGTCGTGATGCTCGTCGCGAGTGCGCCGCTCGATCTCCTCTTCTTCTGCGAGCAGGCGCTCGAGGGCCTCGTCTCCGCCGGTAGCGGCAGGCGGGGTAGTCGCCTGAACCGGGGCCTCGGGGGCCTCGGCGACTGCTGGTGCCTCTGGCACCTCTACCTCGCTCCCGCCGGCATCATCGGCGGCGCGAGCCTCGACGTCAAGGCGTGACCCCGGCTCGCCGAGCTCGGGACGGCGCCGGCCTCCGCCGGCGCTCACGATCCGCCTGCGGACCTGGCCCGAGGTCTCGCCTACGGCCAGAGCCACCTCGCGGGAGATCTTCTCCTCACCCGAGACCTTGTAAGGCAGGATGTCACCTTTGTATATCCAAACCTTGATACCTATGCGACCGGTGCTGGTCCGCGCCTCACGAAACCCGTAGTCGATATCTGCCCTGAGGGTGTGAAGCGGCACCCGCCCTTCCCGGTACGACTCCTTGCGGGCCATCTCGGACCCTCCGAGCCGGCCGGAGCACTGGACGCGCACCCCCTGGGCACCAGCCTTCTGCACCGTCTGGATTGCCCGTTTCATTGCCCGACGGAAGCTGATCCGGCGAGCCAGCTGGTCCGCGATGCCCTGGGCGATCAGAGCAGCCTCGAGCTCGGGCTGCTTGATCTCCTGGATGTTGAGCTGGATCCGGTTCTG
>CAZAMA010000083.1:8959-11637 GCA_964485645.1 uncultured Acidimicrobiaceae bacterium
CAGCTGCACGTTGGCATTGTGAGTGATGCGCCCCAGCTGGCGGCGGAGGCGATCGGCCTCAGCTCCGCGACGTCCGATGACGATCCCGGGCCGAGCCGTGTGCACGTCGACGCGCAGCCGGTCGCGGGTACGCTCGATCTCGATTCGGCTCACTGCCGCGGCCTCGAGCTGGCGCGTGAGGTAGTCCCGCACCTTCCAGTCCTCGATTACCGAGTCCTGGTAGTTGCGGTCGTCAAACCATCGGGACTTCCAGTCGGTGGTGACACCAAGACGAAAGCCGTACGGGTTTACCTTCTGGCCCATCAGTTCTCCTCGCCATCGGGCTCTTCGGCGCCTTCGCCGATCTCGATCGGCTCACCGTCGGCACCGCTGTCCGTCGCGTCGGCGGTCTCGGCCTCTTCGGCGTCCTGCTCTTGCTGCTGCTCTTCCTGGTCAAGGGCCATCCCGGCTTCAGCCTCGAGCTCGAGGTGATGGCTCGAGCTCGTGAGCAACCGCGCCTGCTCGAGAGCCTCGAGAGCTTCACTGCGAGGCGCGCTCTCGGCCCCAGCTGCGTTGGCCGCTCCACCCGCGTTGGCGGTGGCCACCGCACCGGCCGCGCCTCCGGTGCTCGCAGCGACCCGGTTGCGGCGAAGCCCACCGGCCACGCGCCGCGCGCGGCGCTCCGACTGCTCAGCGGCTACTCGGGCACGACGTCGTGCCAGCTGCTCGTCGGGCAGCCGGGACAGTATGACCGTTATGTGGCACGTCCGCTTACGGATTCGCGTCGCCCGCCCGCGGGCTCTTGGCCGCCATCGCTTGAGCGTTGCTCCTTCGTCGGCAAAGCACGCGGAGACGTACATCTCTTCAGGCTCGAGGCCGTCGTTGTGGCGGGCATTGGCCGCCGCGGACTGCAGCAGCTTGCCGATCGCTTCAGCGACCCCACGCTCGCAGTACTCGAGAACCTCTGTCGCGCGCCCGTAGTCCTGTCCGCGTATGAGGTCGAGAACCTCGCGCGCCTTGTAGGCAGACACTCTCGAGTGCCGGAGGACCGCCCTTGTCCCAGGACGCTCGTTCGTCTTCACACCCGTCACCTCAGCGCCTCCCAGCTCGCTCTTGGCCCGCGTGGAAGCGGAAGGTCCGAGTGGGTGCGAACTCGCCGAGCTTGTGGCCGACCATCGACTCGGTTATGTAGACGGGCACGTGCTTGCGGCCGTCGTGCACCGCGATCGTGTGCCCGACCATGTCCGGGATGACCGTCGAGCGGCGCGACCAGGTCTTGACGACCCTCTTCTCGTTACGGGCGTTCAGACCGTCGACCTTCTTCAGGAGATGGTCGTCGACGAATGCGCCCTTCTTCAGGCTGCGAGGCATGAATTCTCCGGCACGCTAGCGCCGCGCGCCGCGGCTGCGGCGCCGACGAATGATGAGCTGATCGGACGGGCGGTGACGGTGGCGTGTGCGTCCCTCTGGCTTGCCCCAGGGCGATACGGGATGCCTACCGCCCGAGGTCTTGCCCTCCCCGCCACCGAGGGGGTGGTCCACCGGGTTCATCGCGACTCCCCGGGTCTGGGGGCGGACTCCCTTCCAGCGGTTACGGCCGGCCTTGCCGATAGATATGAGCTCGGCCTCGGCATTGCCGACCTCCCCGAGCGTCGCTCGGCAGTCTATGGCAACACGGCGCATCTCTGTCGAAGGCAGTCGAAGCGTTGCGAATGAGCCTTCCTTGGCAACGAGCTGAACGCTCATACCCGCGCCGCGCGCGAGCTTGCCCCCTCCTCCAGGACGCAGCTCCACGTTGTGCACCACCGAGCCGACCGGGATGTAGCGCAGCTCCATCGCGTTGCCGGCACGGATGTCGGCGCCTTGGCCGGACTGGAGCACGTCACCGACGGCCACTTTGCCCGGCGCCAGGATATAGCGCTTCTCGCCGTCGAGATAGTGAAGCAGCGCGATGCGCGCGTTGCGATTCGGGTCGTACTCGATTGCCGCGACTTTGGCAGGCACGCCATCTTTGTCCCGGCGGAAGTCGACGATACGGTAGAGCTGCTTGTGGCCACCACCACGGTGACGGGCTGTCTTGCGGCCGTAGCTGTTCCGCCCACCGGTGCCAGCCTTGGGCACGACGAGAGTGCGCTCGGGTCGAGCTTTGGTGATCTCGGCGAAGTCGGGCGCTGACTGGAAACGCCGCCCCGGGCTCGTGGGCTTTCGCTTGCGGAGTGCCATCTCGTTCCCCTCAGGCCTCGAACAGCTCTATGCGGTCGCCGCCGACAAGGCGCACGATGGCTCGCTTGGTGTCAGGACGCCGGCCGAGGGCCTGCGTCTTCTGCTGCCGCTTCCGCTTGCCCTTCCGGTTCATCGTGTTCACGCTCGCGACCCTCACCCCGAACGACGACTGCACGGCATCGCGAATCTCGATCTTGTTGGCCCGCGGGTCCACGACAAAGACATAAGTCCCCGCGTCCATGAGCGCATATGACTTCTCCGAGACGACCGGCTTCAACAGGATCGGCTTGTCGCTCACTTGTCGCCCTCCTCGTCGTCAACCGCTCCGCTCGCCAGGCCGTCGGCCTGGTCGTCCGCGACTACCGAGCCCTCCTCGCCGTCCCCGGCATCGCTCTCCAGGCCGTCTGCCGAGCCGTCCTCGACTGGCTGGTCGTCCGCCACTGGCTGGTCGTCCGCTCGGTCGCGCACCGCTCGCT
>CAZAMA010000083.1:11737-14002 GCA_964485645.1 uncultured Acidimicrobiaceae bacterium
ACTGGCTGGTCGTCCGCCACTGGCTGGTCGTCCGCTCGGTCGCGCACCGCTCGCTTCGAGCCCTCGATGACAGTCACCCCTCCGGGGACAGCCGTCGTCGCGAAGACGACCCAGTCGCTTGCCAGGACCTCATACGCGCTCAACTGAGAAGTCTCGACGAGATGGACACTCGGCAAGTTGGAGAAAGACCGCTCTGCAAGCAGGTCGTCGGGCGAGAGAACGACAAGCACTCGACCATCGAGACCGAGAGCCTTGAGGACCTTGACGGCGTCCTTGGTCTTTGGAACCGCGAAGTTCCACGAATCGACGAGACGCATCCTTGCTTCGCTCAGGCGGTCGGACAGCGCGCATGCGAGCGCCAGGCGGACCATCTTGCGAGGCGTGCGCTGCGCGTAGCTGCGGGGTTTCGGACCGAATGCCACGCCACCGCCGGCGTACTGCGGAGCCCGAATGGTCCCCTGCCGGGCCCGCCCGGTTCCCTTCTGGCGGTATGGCTTGGCCCCGCCACCGGCAACCTCGGCGCGTGTCTTGGTCGAGTGAGTTCCCGACCGGCGGGCCGCGAGTTGAGCGGTCACCACCTGGTGCATGAGAGGGACGTTCGGAGGGACGCCGAATACCGCGGCATCAAGTCGCACAGTGTCGATGACGTTGCCCTCGGTGTCGAAGCGGTCGATGGTCGTTTCGACTGCCCTGTCCTGCTCGATCGTGTCGCCCGTCATCATCTGCCAGCCTTCACCGCGTCACGAATCAGGACCATCCCTCCTCGAGGCCCTGGCACGGCCCCTTTCACGAGGATCAGCTCTCGCTCCGGGTCGGCCGCAACGACCTCGAGGTTGAGAGTCGTGACCCGGCTGGCTCCCATACGACCGGCCATGCGGGTGCCCTTGAAGACGCGGGCGGGAGTGGCGCATCCACCTATCGAGCCAGGCGCCCGGTGCTTCTTGTGGTTGCCGTGAGAACCGCCCTGGCCCTTGAAGTTGTGCCGCTTCATACCTCCGGCGAAGCCCTTCCCCTTCGAGATGGCGGTTACGTCGATCTTGTCTCCCGCAGCAAGGATGCCGGCATCCAGCTCCTGGCCGACTTCGTACCCACTCGTGTCCTCTAGTCGCAGCTCGACTAGCCGCTTGCCGGGCTCGACGCCGGCGTGAGAGAAGACGCCGCTCTCGGGCTTGTTGATCAAGCTGGCCCGCCTCTGGCCGTAGGTGACCTGGAGCGCGGAGTAGCCGGCGGCTTCCGGCGTCTTCACCGCGACGACACGGACAGGCGCGATCTTGACGACGGTCACGGGCACGACGCGCTGCGCCTCGTCCCAGATCTGCGTCATACCGACCTTCTCGCCGACGATCGCCTTCGTGGCCATCTCGTGTGCCGTCCCTTGTAGATGTCTCATGGCGACCCTGTCGTACCCCGGGAAAGGCACGCGCCGGCACCGGCTTTGAGACCGGCTCCTTCGCGCACGTCCCGGACGGAGGCCGCCCCATATCGTGCAGACGCTCCGCCCGGAGTCACCGGGGCGGAGCGCTCTTTCAGCTGCCGAGAGGTCCCCCGTTGCGGGGCGCTCCCGGACGTCAGAACCACGGGCACAAAGCCCAACTTCCAGAAAACGACTATAGCAGCCCCGCGGACAGGGTGAATCGGGCGGCACGAGGCCTTGCCTCGCGTCGCCCGCCCCTACGAGGTGATCTTTATCTCGATGTCGACGCCAGCGGGCAGATCCAACCTCTGGAGTGAGTCGACCGTCTTCGGCGTGTGCTCGACGATGTCGACGAGACGCTTGTGGATCCGCATCTCGAAGTGCTCCCTGCTGTCCTTGTACTTGTGCGGGGAGCGGATCACCGTGTAGCGGTGCTTCTCCGTGGGCAGCGGCACCGGGCCTCTGACCTTGGCCTGCGTCCTCAGGACCGTCTCGACGATCTTCTTGGTCGACTGATCGATGATCTCGTGGTCGTATGCCTTGAGACGGATCCGAATCCGCTGGCGGGTGCCTTCTGCCATGTCGTCGTCGCCCCCGCCGGCTACTTGAGGATCTTCGTGACCCGGCCGGCGCCGACAGTACGGCCGCCTTCCCGGATGGCAAAACGCAAGCCCTCGTCCATGGCGATCGGCTTGCCCAGCTCGACGACCATCGGGGTGTTGTCCCCCGGCATGACCATCTCGGTACCCTCGGGCAGAGCGATGGTGCCGGTGACGTCGGTCGTGCGGAAGTAGAACTGCGGCCGGTAGTTCGTGAAGAACGGCTTGTGGCGACCGCCTTCCTCCTTCGTC
>CAZAMA010000084.1:0-13896 GCA_964485645.1 uncultured Acidimicrobiaceae bacterium
ATCGCGGTGATCGCCCTACCGCACATCTCGAATTTCACCGATCTCGACGCTCTCTCGATCGAGCCCTTCGTGACGCTCCGCCTCGTGAGGTCGAGCTTCGATCTCGGCGATCCGGATCTGATCGTCCTGCCCGGATCCAAGACCACAGTTGACGACCTTGCATGGCTGCGCGCGTCGGGTCTGGCGGCCGCGCTGGCGAGGCTTGCAGCCAATCGGGCGGGTCCGACGATCTTGGGGGTGTGCGCCGGCTACCAGATGCTCGGCGAGGAGATCGTCGATGGGGTCGAGTCGAGGCTGAGCCGAGTCGACGCCCTTGGGATCCTGCCTGTCAGCACCGCGTTCGAGGTTGGCAAGCTCACGCGCCAAAGGCGCGGCCGAGCCTTGGGCGAGGAGATCACCGGGTACGAGATCCGCCAGGGTAGGCCGCGTCCCCGCACCGGCGCCGAGCCGTTCGCCGAGCTCGTCGACACCTTCGGCGCTGGCGCCGAGGGCGTCGTTGCCGACGGGGGCCGCCTTGCCGGTACGAGCCTGCATGGTCTCTTCGAATCTGACGGGTTCCGTCAAGCCTTTCTTGCCAGGGTCGCGGGGCGCCGCGGCAAGCTCTGGCAGCCGAGCCGGGCTCGATTCTCCCTGGCCCGCGAGGCCCAGATCGACCGGATGGCCGACCTCCTCGAAGCTCACCTCGACGTAGACGCGATCGTGAAGCTCATTGCCGCGGCGAAACGGTATGCCCCTTTGTGACGCCGTCTCCAGCGCGCTCCGACAGGGCGCCTCCGGGATCACCAAGGGGCCCGCCGCGGCAGGCGGGCGCGGGATGTGAGACGCTTCAGAGGGTGCTTTTCCGGCACTGCGCCAGGTTGTGCTCGAGGGAAGGGGTGGGAGGAGGACCGGTGAGCAATACGGCGGGAGCGGTGGGGTTTCCCTTCGTGGCGGTCGTGGGGCAGGACGACGTGAAGCTCGCCCTCATGATCGGGGCGCTCGAGCCACGCCTCGGTGGCGTGCTGCTTTGGGGTGAGAGCGGGTCTGCCAAGACGACACTGGCCCGCGGGTTGGCCGAAGTGGTCACGGGGGGTCCGCTGCCGCCGCTGGGGGATCGTTCAGCTCGAGGTGGCGCCGATCGCCTCGTTCGAACCGCAGAGCTATCGGCAGTGCTGCAAGACGGCGAGAGGTATCTCTCCCCGGGGCTGCTCTCGGCTCTAGAAGGGGGCGTGCTTTGCCTAGATGGGGTCAACCTGCTGGCGGACCACCTCGTCGAGGCACTTTTCGACTCCGCGGTCGGGGGGGCCAGCCAGGCTGAGCAGGATGGGGACGGGGATCAGCACTCGACGGCTCTCTTCCTCGTCGGATCGATGGATCGAGCAGGCGGCGAGTTGAGGCCACATCTTTTGGACCGCTTTGGCCTCGCGGTGGAGGTGACGTCGCCATCCGACGCGCTCGCCAGGGGGGAGGCGGTGCGACGCAGGCTTGCCTACGATGCCGATCCGCACGCGTTTGCTGCCTCCTTCGGGGCCGAGACGAAAGCTCTCGCCTCGCGCCTTGCAGCATGCCGGCCGGCGCGCGTCCCGGATCCGATCGTCGATGTTGCCGTCCGCCTCGCGGTCGGCTTGCGCGCTCGCGGCCTGCGAGGCGACCTGTCGTTGTGCCGGGCGGCGGCCGCCCTTGCTGGTCTCGAGGGTCGGTGCGAGACGTCGGTGGACGACGTCGCCAGGGTCGCGGGCTTCGCGCTCGGTCACCGGCGCCGGAGTGCTCCGGGGGAGTCGCCCGGAATCTCGCGTTCCGAGGTCGACGCCGCGCTCGAGCTAGCGGTGCGCGACCAGACGGGTCGGTTGACGCGAGCGCGTCACCCCGCGACGGACCACCCTCCGAGCCGCGGGATTCCGCCAGCCTTCTCCGGGCCAGCGGGGCAAAGCGCTGCCCGCATGGCCCTCGTCTCCATGGAGCCCGTCGTGTCGGCCCGCAGGGGCTCCCATCCGGCCGCGGGCGAGCGCAGCCGAGACGCGAGCAACGGCGGTGGTGGGCTCGTCGAGGTGTCCGACCTGCAGGAGCTGGTCGAGGAGAGGCGTCTGTGCCACCTCGTGGTTCTCTGCGTCGACGCATCAGGCTCGACAGGGGCCGAAGAGAGGGCCGGCGCGGCCCGCGGTGCCGTGCTGCGGCTGCTCACTGACGCTTACCAGCGTCGGGACCGGGTCGCGGTCGTGAGCTTCAGCGGCGCCGGGGCACAACTGCTCCTCAGGCCGACGGCGAGCATCGAGGTTGCCAGATCCAGGCTCGCGACCGTGCCGATCGGGGGGCCGACCCCGCTCGCAGAGGCGATCAGCCGTGCTCTCCAGGTCTGCCTGGCACCGAGCACGAGAGGTTTCTCGCCGGTGCTCGTCGTGATCTCGGACGGACGCGCGACGTCTGCGCCCGGCGGGGTGGATCCGCTCGCGGCTGCCATGACCGCGGCAGATCGGGTTGCCAGTGCGGGGATAAGCGCTCTCGTCGTCGACGTCGAGTCGGGCGCGACGCCCCTCGGTCTTGCCGAGGCGATTGCCGAGCGGATGGGGGCTCGGTACCTGCGCCTTGCGACGGCGACGAGCGAGGGGATCGACAAGGCCGTGCGCGCGCTCCTCGTCGAGATCCACCGCGAGGCCTGAGCCTCTCGTCCAAGGTGCCACGCCAGGAGGTGAGTCCGCGCGCCTGGAGCTGCAAGGTGGCCCGGGGCGCCCTCAGGCCCCCATGGCGTGGAAGCCGCCGTCGACATGGATCATCTCGCCGGTCGTCTTGGGCAGGAAGCCGGACAGCAGCGCCACGGCGGTCTTGGCCACGGGCTCGGGGTCGTGCACGTCCCACCCGAGCGGCGCCCTCCCGTCCCAGACCTCTTCGAAGCGCGCGAAACCCGGTATCGATTTGGCGGCCATCGTCCTGACCGGACCGGCTGCGACGAGGTTCACACGGATATTGCGCGGGCCGAGGTCGCGGGCGAGGTAGCGGGTGAGCGACTCGAGGGCGGCCTTCGCGACGCCCATCCAGTCATAGGCAGGCCAAGCCACGGTGCTGTCGAAGTCGAGCCCGACGATCGACCCGCCGTCTGGAGCCTCCTCGAGCAACGGCGCGAAGGCAGCTGCCAGCAGCTTGAGCGAGAAAGTCGAGATCTCGATCGCCGTCGAGACGTCCGCCCAGTCAGCGAGAAGGATGTCCCCGCCCAAACATGGTGCGGGCGCGTAGCCGATTGCATGCACCAGCCCGTCGATCGAGCCCCATCGGCTCCTCAGCTCCGAGGCGACAGCGCCCGCCTGCTCGGGCACCGTGACGTCCAACTCCAGCACGTCGGGCTCGCCGGGCAGACGTCGAGCCGAGCGCCGCGTGAGAGGGAGCCCACGGCCGGCTCCCGTCAGCACGACCTGAGCTCCCTCCTCGATCGCCAACCGGGCTATCGGGAACGCGAGCGAGTCGTCGGTGAGCACGCCCGTCACGACTATTCGCTTGTTCTCGAGTATCCCCACGACGCCTCCTTTGCCCGAGTCCAGGCAGGTCCAGGCGGGCTTGGCGGCAGGCTAACGCGCTCGGGCAGAGCAGCCGGGTATCCCTGCGCGTCCATCCGGAGGTTCAAAAGCCCGGCGCGCCAGTGAGTCGGCGGTAGAGCGCCGCTGTCTCGGGGTGCACGCCGTCGACAGGCCTCCCTGTCCACTCGAGAGCCGTCGCGAGGGAGCGGAGAGCTGCTTCGACGCCCCCGCGGTTGCCCGCGGCGTCACAGGCGACCATCAGCAGACGGTACAGCCGCTCGTCCCAGGGCGCGACGACAAGCCCCCGGCGGACCGCCCAGGCGGCGCCGTCATGATCGCCGTCTTGCAGGAGGTGAGCGGCGAGCTGGGACGCAACCTCGACGACGCGTTCCTCGATCAACGAGGAGAACCCCTCAACGGTGGCCCAGTCACCTTTCGTAAGGGTTCCGAAGGGGCGGCCACGGACGAGCATGAGGGCGCGGCGCCAGTCAGCGGGTCCCGATCTTTTGCCAGTGGTCTCGACAAAGCGGGACCAGTCGGTGCTGACGTCGCAAGAGAGGATGTGCCGACCGGCACAACGGGTGAGACGGGCAGAACCTTCCTCGTCCCTTCCAAGAGCCCGGCGCGCCTCGTGCAGGCGGTTGGAAAGCGTCTGTGACGGCACGCGGCGGTCGGGCCACAGGACGGCCGCGCACGCGTCGCCGGTGGCGCCTTCGGGGTGGAGAGACAGATAGGCCACGAGCTCCTTCAAGATCGGTCGACCCTCCAGGCTCTCGGCGCCACCCGCGATCTGGACGGGGCCCAGGAGAAGGACTTCGACGCCCCTCAGGCGCCCGTCCGATACCGGCTCCGACGAGCCTCGAGAGGGCCGTTTGTCCCCTGCCGGAGTCGCTCGTCCGGCGCCGGAAAGTGAGCTGAAAGCAGCCCGGCGGGGCGAGCCGTAAGGGGCTGGCCGTCTGACCTCTCCGCGCTCCGCCCAGCGGTGTGGGGAGACTATGGCCGAGAGCCCCGCACGTCCGCCGACCTCCAGACAAAGCGTCTGACGGTGCGCGGCCACCCGCCAGGTGCAGTGCGCGCCAGCCGAGGTGTCACAGCAGATCGCGCCGGACAGAGGCGTCTGCTCGACGAGCCTGAGCAGGCGTCGGAGGGTGCCCCGACGGCCGTCGTCGACCGGCATCGGCGCGATCACGAGTATCCGGGACCGGCTCTTCTCGAAGCTGTGCGCTTCTTGGAGGACGGTGAGCGCAGCGTCAAGTGTCGTAAGGTAGCGGACGGCGCTGAGTCCTTCGATCTGCCGGCCGAAGCCGACGAGCCACACGTCGTCGGGATCGCACCACCGGCGCGAGGCGAGCTCGACCACGATGTCAGAGATCGTGTAGCCGACGGCCACCGGCGGGCCATCGAGCGCGACGGTTCGGGCCGCTATCGCGTCCAGGAGACACCTCGTCTGCGCGTCCTGCCACAAGGTGAGCAAGCCCGAGGAGGAGCTTGCGTGCTGAAACGTGGCCTGCGCGACGGACTCGAGCACGCGGGGATCGCGCTTTACCCACCATCCCTGGTTGGAGCTGTGCCGTTCGAACGGAGCGGGAGGATCACCGTCCGCCTCGAGGAACGCCGCGGTCCCGTCCGCTCCGAGCAGCCAGGCGATCGGCGCTGGGCTCTCGGGCGCGACAGCTAAGCGGAGGCCGAGCAACGCCCTGCTCCAACCAGGTTCCTCCAGGTGGCCACCGGTGGTAGGTGACAGCGGCCGGAAGGTGGTTGGCCCGTGTCCAGCCTCAGGTTGTGGCGCGCCGTTCGCGGTCACGCCGGCCATTGTGGCAGAAACCGCGAGGGGGGGCACGGGTCGGCAGCGGCGGCAGGAAACACGGCATCAAGCTCCACGTGCGATCTACCGGCGAACATACCGGAGCAGAAAAGAGTTTTCCACCTACGCGTTCACAGCGCTTCGTGGCTTTGTAGATGTGAGAGGCACCGACAGGGTGCTTTGCAGCGTCGACGGCACCCCCGATGGAGGGTATGGAGATGGATATGGACGAGATGGACACCTTTGAGATGTCGCAGTCGGTGTCGGGGGCCCCGCTGCCCCCGCCACGGATCGGAAGCGATAGTCGGTCAGCCAGCCGTCCGACTTGGGAGAGGGTCAAGGGCGCTGGTGCTCTCGGGCTCGTGATTGGCTTGGCGGCTACCGGCTTCGCTGTGGGGCGCTCGAGCCAGGGTGCGCACGAGGGGAGTCCAGCAGTGCAGCTGACGGCGAAGTCTTCCGTCCCGGCCGCTCCCGGAGCTCAGGTCACGGTGACCGGCTCCGCGACTGTGCAGGGCGTCCCCAACACGGTCAGCTTCGAGATAGGCGTGCACACCACCGCCCGGAGCGCAGCTGTGGCTCTCCGCATCAACGACTCTAGAGTGAACAAGCTTGAGGCATCGTTGAGGGCGCACGGGGTTACCAAAGCCGACATGCAGACCTCGCAGCTGGATATCTACGCGAACACGGGCAAGCACGGTGTCATCACTAGTTTTTCGGCCGATGACGACCTCGCCGTCACGATGGGTGATATAGCAAAGGCGGGCGCGGCACTCGACGCCGCAGCACGGGCCGTCGGCAACGATGTCAACCTCAACGGCATCTCGTTCTCGATCTCGAACACCTCCTCGCTGCTCGCGACCGCCCGCGAAGAGGCGATGCGTAACGCTCGTGCGGCTGCCTCCCAGTTGGCCGCGGCTGCCGGTGTCAGCCTTGGACCAGTCGTGAAGATCACCGATCAGGCGAGCTCCCAGCCGATCTATTTCGCGAGTCCGCTCAGCCTCGCCAGAGCGGCATCAGCAGTACCCCTGCAAGCAGGGACGCAGGCGATCAGCGATCAGGTGAGTGTCGTCTATGGGCTCGGGAGCTGACGTGCCTTCGGTGTGTCGAGCAGACGAGATGGCTCGGTAGCCGGCGGTGAGCGGCGAAGGCGAGCTGAGGCACCTGCTCGACAGCGAGGCGGGGCCGGAGCCGACTGCGGAGGTTCTGGCCGCGATCGTCGCCCGCCACAGGCGCCGAAGCTCGCGCAGCCACCGGGCGGTGGCCGCCGCGGCAGTGGTTGTAATCCTGGCCGGGGCCACGGTAGATCTCGGGCTGAGGCACAGCCCGCAGAAGCGATCTGCTTCGCCGGCTGTCGCCGCGCCAAGGGACGCCGGCCCGACATCAGCGGCCGCCAAGGTTCCCGCTCCTGCGGCCCCGCCGCCGCCGCCTGGGCTGAAGTGGGACGTCGCCTTGAGCTTTGGGCTTCACGCCGGCGTGAGCAGCGGCGCGTTCGACGCAGCTCCGATCGCCCGGACTGCCGGCAACCACGTCACCGTCCCGGCGCCGGGCGAGTTCGGCTTCGCGGGCTCGCTGTCGCCGGCTCCGCTATCGCTCTCTGGCGTAGTGAGCGAGCCGGTCGCCTCGGTCACCGATGCCGGCGGTGGATACCTGGCTGCGCTTGCCCATGGTTGCGCGTCTCATTGCGAGGTCGTCTATGCCGGTCGCCAGCCAGTCGTCCTGTTCAAGCGTCAGCTGCACCGAGTCGAGCTGGCTGTGTCGCTCGAGCAGTACTCATTTCCGCTGTCGCCGCGCGCCAAGAGCGCCGTCGCGGTCCAGAGCCAGTGCCCGACGAGCAGTGAGCTCATGGTGACGGTGTCCGACCGAGCCGCGTCTGAGACGCTCTACGTGCCAGCCGGCGGGAGGACAAGGCGGCCATTAGCCGTGGTGGCTTCCGCCGCGACCAGCCTGCCGGGTGGGGAGACCATCGCGTTGGCCATCGCACGGACGAACGCGGCGGTGGCGTCGGTCGCGGCCAGGTTCGGAGGCGGCCTGACTTACTCGATGGTACCGGCGGATCATTGGGTCGTGCTGGCCTCGATCCTCCCGGCGACGGTCCAGCTGGCCAGAGCCGGGACCGTCACCTTCACCGCGACGTCCGGCTCGGCCGCGACGCTCGAGCGGGCCGGAGTTGCCTCCGCGGGGTCGCTTGCAACAGCGCCGGTTACGGCGACATGTGAGTACCTCGTCCGGCCGCATGACGCCACGGGGCCGCATCCGCCAGTCACATCCAGCAGCAAACCCTAAGTCGCGGGATCGGCCAAGCGCTGAGCCAGACTGTCGGCATTGCACCTGACACGGCCGCCGGTGTGGCGAGCGACTTCATCGCGGTCTACGAGGCACATTACGGCCGCGTCGTACGCTCCTTGGAGCTTGGCGGGATGGATCGCGCCTCGGCGGAAGACGCCGCGCAGGAGGCATTTGCTCGGGCACTCGGCCACTGGCGGCGCGTCCGGCTCGGGACCAATCCGGCAGGCTATGTGTACCGCGTCGCCTTCCGGCTGGGGAGGCGGACGATGCGAAGCGACCTCGTGCTCGAGCGGGAGCCAGACGACCCGGCAGACGTCGCGGGCCAGGTTGCCACGAGGACGGCCGTCGAGTCGGTGCTCGCGTCGATGCCCGCCCGGCGCCGGGCGTGCGCCGTCATGTGCATGCTGAGCGGGTTCACCACCAAGGAAGCGGCCCGCTCCCTCGGGATCGCCGAAGGTACCGTGCGCAAGCAGCTCGAGCTTGCCCGGGTCGCGCTTCGAGACCAGCTCGGCGACTCGCGACTGTAAGAGCGCGGCGGTGTCAATAAAGACGCCTGGGCACGCGAAGGCGCACGCGGGACTATGATCGCCCGAGCCGTTCGAGTGGGATCGCTGTGGAGGGACGTGGGCGGTTGCCCACGTTTTTGTTTTGTCAAGAGCCTGGTCGGAGTCAGGATCGAGGAAAGGAGCATGGCAGATGAGCATCGTGGAAACTGTGGAACGTGTCGTCGCGCCGGTGCTCTTGCACCTTGGGATCGAGCTTGTCGACGTGGAGTCTCACCCCGGCCACCTGAAGATTACAATCGATCGGAGCTCGGGCCTCGACCTCGCGGCTATCGGCCAAGCTGCGGGTGCGATATCCCACGCTCTTGACGCTGCCGATGCCGTTCCAGGCGGTCGGTACGAGCTCGAGGTATCCAGCCCAGGAGTCGAGCGAAGGCTGCGGCGGCCCGATCACTTCGCCCGTTATGTAGGAAGCGCCGTGGCCCTACGTCTCCGACCCGGTGCCGTCGAGGGGGCGGAGCGCCGCGTCGAGGGCGAGCTCGTGTCCGCCGACGAGCTCGGGATCGTCGTCGCCGTTCCGGCGGTCAGCGCCGCGCAGCGCTTCCTTTACGAGGATCTCGAACGGGCTCACACGATCTTCGACTGGCGGGCGGCCCTGGCTGGTGCTCCCGACCACGAGCGCATCGACCACCGAGCGTCTCGGCCATCAGCTGCCGAGCGAAGCCGCGCTTCGGAGCGTGCCAGGAGGCCCGTCTCAGATGCCATCGCCCAGGCGCCAGGGCGAGACCACGGCTCGGGCGACGGTGCCGCAGGCTGGGCCAGATGACCACCGACGAAGACCGACACGTGACGGAGACGCAATGAGTGCGACGAATTTCGACCTTCTCGAGGCTCTGCAACAGATGGCGAGAGACAAGGGCATCTCGGTCGAGACGCTCTTCGATGCCCTTGCCAACGCCCTGGTGGCCGCCTACAAGCGGTTGCCGAGCGCAGCCGAGGAGGCTGTTGTCACGATCGACCCGGACGTGGGCGAGATCCGTGTCTATGGACAGGAGCTCGACGACGAGGGCAATGTCATACGAGAGTGGGACGACACGCCGAAAGACTTCGGCCGCATAGCTGCGCAGGCCGCGAAGCAGGTGCTCATGCAGCGCGTCCGCGAGGCTGAGCGGGACAAGAAGTACGAGGAGTACGCGGGCCGCGAAGGTGACATCGTCACCGGGATCATCCAGCAGACCGACACCCGGTTCACTCTCTTGGATCTCGGCAAGGTCGAGGCTCTCCTGCCCCAGGCCGAGCAGGTTCCCTACGAGCGCTACGACCACGGGGCCCGCCTCAAGGCTTACATCGTCGAGGTGCGTAAGACCACCAAGGGCCCTCAGATCGTCGTCTCGCGCAGTCACCCAGGTCTCATAAAGCGGTTGTTCGAGCTCGAGGTGCCGGAGATCTCCAATGGGATTGTCGAGCTCAAGGCCTGCGCCCGCGAGCCGGGCCACCGCACGAAGATTGCCGTGTGGTCCAATGACGCGAACGTCGACCCGGTAGGAGCCTGCGTTGGTGCACGCGGGGCGCGCGTGCGAATGGTCACGACGGAGCTGAGAGGGGAGAAGGTCGACATCGTGCCCTTCTCCGACGACCCCGCGGAGTTCGTCGCCCGTGCTCTGCAGCCGGCGAAGGTGAAGGAGGTGCTCCTCGACGAGGAGCACGGGCGCGCCACCGTGGTCGTGCACGACTACCAGCTCTCGCTTGCCATCGGCAAGGAGGGGCAGAACGCTCGCCTGGCCGCGCGACTTACCGGCTGGCACATCGACATTAGAAGCGAGTCCGAGCTGGCGGCCGAGCAGGCCGCCTATGACCAAGCCGACTGGGCCGAGGGAGAGTGGATCGAGGACGAGTCGGGCGAGATGGTGTGGCGCAGTGCCGAGGGCGGAGAGTCGCTATCTGCCAAGCAGTGGGCTGCCGGTGAGGCCGAGGAGCTGGAGGCGGACTCCGGACTGGCAGGCGCTCTCGCCGAGGCCGACGCGATCGTCGAGATGGTCGAGGAGGACGAAGTGCTGGAGGCGGCAGCCGAGGAGCTCGAGCTCTCCGCTGAAGACGAAGTCGAGTACCCCGACGTGTCGCCGGACGCAGTCGTCGAGCCCGGCGACGGCAAGGTCTAGGTACGGCGGCGCCGATCTCGGCTCCCGAGCGCACCTGCATCGGGTGCCGCAGGCGGGCGCACCAGGACGAGCTGGTGCGGTTCGTGTTCTCAGGACATGAGATCACTCCCGGGCGCAATGGAAAAGGACGAGGTGCGTGGCTCTGCGCTGCCTCGCCGGCATGTCTCGAGCTCGCGATCAAGCGCGGCGCCTTCTCCCGGGCCTTCAGAGCGGCAGTCCCGCCTGCGGTGGTTGCCAAGGCCGCTCCAGGAATGCTGCGACCACAAAAGACGTAGCCGGGAGGGCCGTTGACAGATCCTGCCGCTGGGCATTACTATTACATTATGGCAATTTAGTTGTAATGAGCACGCGCTGTGACCAGGAGGTTGGAGCGAAAGGCCATTACGGAACTGGGTGTCCCTGCGCCTCAATGGGACCCGAGTGGCAGTCGCGCCCAGCTCGCACGTGTGCGGCGCAGCTCGCCGCGGCGCCCCCGGTGGCTGCTCACCGCATAGAAGGAAAGAGGAGTGCATGTGACTGACGAGAGCACTGAGGATACCCATCTCGAGGAACCAGCCGGGGCGGGAAACGTGACCAGGCGCGGCTTTCTTACGTCTTCACTTCTCGCCGGGGGTGGGCTCGCGGCTCTTGGCGGCGCGGCTTTCGGGGGATATGAGTGGCCCCATGGCGCCTCGTCGGCAAAGCCGCCGAGCTCGCCGGGCAAGCCAGCTGCAGCCAAGCCAAGCGTAGATGCCTTCTCCTCTCGGGAGGAGTACGAGTTCGTCACGAGACCCGATCTGCATCCGCCGAGAGTCACGCTGACGAGGGCGCCGCACTATGGCGCCGAGGCAGCGGGGAGCCCTCGCCACATCTTCCTGTCGCCGAAGGGCTACAAAGGAACAGGTCCTGGCCAGCAGGGGCTCATGATCTTCGACACCGATGGGCGCCTTGTGTGGTTCAAGCCTCTGTCCGGAGCCGACAACGCTCCGTTCGACTTCCAGCTCCAGTCCTACCAGGGAAAGCCGGTGCTCACGTGGTGGCAGGGAGGCGTGGTCGACGGCCACGGGCAAGGGACCTGCTACCTCGCCGACTCCTCGTATCGCACGATCGCGAGCGTGCAAGCCGGCAACGGGCTCAAGGCCGACCTGCACGAGCTCAACCTGACGCCGAGCGGCACCGCGCTCATCACGGCCTATGGCACGGTTAACGCCGACCTGCGCCCGGTCGGGGGGCCCAAGCGCGGCGAGGTCCTCACCTGCCAGGCACAGGAGATCGACATAGCTACCGGCAAGCTCGTCTTCTCCTGGGACAGCCTCGACCATGTGCCGATCGAGGACACCTACAGCACCCTCGCAGAGACGCCGAAGGGCACTCCTCTCGACTACTTCCACATGAATTCGATCGCGCTCGCCCAAGACGGCAATCTGATCATCTCGTCCCGTAACACCTGGGCCATCTACAAAGTGTCGCGGGTCACGGGCGAGATCCTCTGGAGGCTCCACGGCAAGCACTCCAGCTTCAAGATGGGTCCCGGCGCGCCGTTCTACTGGCAGCACCACGTGCGGCCTCACCCCGGCGGCCTGCTGAGCATCTTTGACGACGGGGCATCGCCGCCCGAAGAGCCCCAGTCGCGGGCCATCTTCGTCCATCTTGACGAGACCACGATGACAGCAACCCTGCAGCACGCCTACACACACCCTGCGCCGGTGCTTGCAGGCAACCAGGGAAGCGTGCAGCTCCTCGACAACGGCCAGGTCTTCGTGGGCTGGGGGAACCAGCCCTACTTCTCCCAGTTCCTCCACGACGGCTCGATGGTCCTCGACGGCCGCCTGCCCGACGACGACCAGTCCTACCGTGCCTTTGTCTACGACTTCGTCGCAGCTTCGACTGAGGCGCCTGCTCTCGCGCTGCGAAGTGTGACGACGGGAGGCCACACCCTCTATGTCAGCTGGAACGGCGCCACCCACGTCGACAGCTGGGAGGTTCTGGCGGGCAAGTCAGCTACCGGTCTCACCCGCGTCGCGACGGCTTGGAGGACCGGCTTCGAGACGGCGATCACGGTGCTTTCCGACGGCCCCTACTTCGCCGTCGTCGCACTCGATCACAAAGGTAGCGAGATCGGCCGTTCGAAGCCAGTGAAGATGGCAGCTATCGCATAATGACTTCGCAGGGTGAGCTGAGCCGGCGAAGCTTGCTGAGCTCGGCGACAAAGATTGCAGTCGCAGGTGTTGCGGTGTCCCTCGGAGCCTGCTCGCAGGTGAGCTCGGCTGCGCGGGCAGAGGCGGCTGCGGCCGACCCCAAGGCGACCCATGACGTCCAAAGCTACAGGTCGCGCCCCGATTTTCACCCGCCCCGCGTCGTGACAGAGGTGCACCGTAAAGGGACCTCTCCAGGGCTCATTCTCACCGACTGCCACGGCGGCAGCTCTCAGCAGGGCGGCATGATCTTCGACGAGACCGGGGAGCTCATATGGTACAAGCCGGTCTCCAACGGGGGGACACCTACCCTGCGCCTCTTCAATCTCCGTGTCCAGTCCTACCGGGGAGAGCCGGTTCTTTGCTGGTGGGAGGGAGCCGTCGTCGCCGGCCACGGCGAAGGGCACTATGTGCTAGCGGACTCGCACTACAGGACCATCGCGACGGTGCAAGCCAAGAACGGTCTCAAGGGTGATCTGCACGAGTTCGTCCTAACAGACAAGGGCACGGCACTTTTCACCGCCTTTGGCACGGCATCGGCCGACCTGTCGGCCTATGGGGGCTCATCTGCGGGCGCTTACTTCTTCGGCGAGGTGCAAGAAGTCGACATCGCGACGGGCGAGCTCGTCTTCTCCTGGCGTAGCGACACCCATGTGGGTTTCGAGGACTCCTACGCACATGCACCGAAGGACCCTCAGGTGCCCTGGGACTACTTCCACCTCAACTCAATCAATGTCGACCCGGTTGACAGCAATCTCGTGATCTCCAGCCGCAACACCTGGTGCGTCTACAAGATCGAACGCCACAGCGGCAAGATCCTGTGGCGCCTTGGGGGCAAGGCGAGCGACTTCGCCCTGGCGCCAGATGCGCGCTTCGCCTACCAGCACGACGTCTGCCCCTATGAGAACGGGACGCTCACCATCTTCGACAACGCCGGCTCTCCGTGGGTGAACCCGCCGTCGCGGGGCCTGGTGCTCGCGCTCGACGAGACTCGGAGAACTGCCGTGCTGGTGCGCGAGTACCTCCATCATCCACCCGTCGACAGCCCGGCGCTCGGAAGCGTGCAAGACCTGAGCGATGGCCACGTCTTTATGGGCTGGGGAACCTCCACCTACTTCAGCGAGTACGGCCCCTCGGCCGAGCTGCTGCTCGACGGCCGCCTGCAGGGCCGCCGGCTCGAGTCCTACCGTGCCTTCAAGCAGCCCTGGGTGGGAGCTCCCCTCGAACCGCCGGCAGTCGCGCTGCGGGCCTCCGCAGCCCGAGTCGACGTCTATGTGAGCTGGAACGGAGCCACCGAGGTGGACAGCTGGCGCCTTCTCGCAGGCCATGGCCGCGACGCTCTCTCCTCAGTTGGCAGGGTCCCGCGTACGGGCTTCGAGACAGCTATCACGCTGCGGGAGCGTCCCGCCTATGTGGCCGTCGAAGCCCTCGACAGCAAGGGCTCAGTCCTTGCCCGCTCGAGGGTCCTAAGGACGTGACCTGACC
>CAZAMA010000085.1:0-13310 GCA_964485645.1 uncultured Acidimicrobiaceae bacterium
TCGCGGTCGCCTTGAACTCGGCCGTCCCGGATTTCGTGTCCCAGGTGTCGAGCGTCAGGACGTTGGTGTCGACCTCGTCCGGGAAGTGAAGCGTCATAAACGCGAGCCCCGGTCTGAGCGTGGCCTCCGGGGCGACAGGCGCCTCCACACAGCCGCGACGCGAGCAGACGCGGACGATCTCACCCTCGTCGAGACCGAGCCTCTCGAAGTCCTCGGGCGAGAGCTCGAGAGTCTCGGGGCGGCGAAGCGGCGACCGGTACCGGCCAGTCTGCACTCCGGTGTTGAAAGAGTCGAGCCGGCGACCGGTCGTGAGCCTGATCGGGAACTGCTCATCGAGCTCGTCGAGAGGAGCCTCGAACTCCACGGCGAAGAACAAGGCTGGTGGCCCGGAACGCGGCTCCTCCCAGAGCCGGCCGTGGAGAAACTGCTGACCGGGGTCGTCCTCGTCGTAGCAGGGCCACTGGATGCCGCCGAGCTCTTCCAGCCGCCGGTAGCTCATCCCGCCATGCATGGGCGAGAGGCTCCGCAGCTCGTCCCAGAGCATCTCTGCAGTCGGATTGCCCCAGTCGTGTCCGAGCCGCTTCGCGAGGGCCGAGATGATCTCGAGGTCGTCGCGGGCTCCTGCCGGCGGCTCGAGCGCCTTGCGTACCCGCTGCACCCTGCGCTCGCTCGAGGTGGCAGTTCCCTCGGCCTCGAGCGCGCCGACGCTGGCCGGCAGGACGACCGTAGCGAGCTCCGCCGTCCGTGTGAGGAAGATGTCCTGGACAACGAGGTGCTCGAGGCCCTCGAGCAGGTGCAGTGTCCGCACCGAGTCGGCCTCGGAGCGAGCGGGGTTCTCCCCGATCACATAGAGGCTCGATATCGCACCCAGCTCCATGGCGTCGAACATCTCCGAAAGGTGCCATCCCGCCGGCGAGGGGATCTTCACTCCCCAGCACTTCTCGAAGCGGGCCCAGGCACCCTCGTCGCTCTCGACGTCCTGGAAACCCGGCAGCTTGTTGGGGATAGCCCCCATGTCCCCGCCACCTTGGACGTTGTTCTGGCCGCGCAGCGGCACGAGGCCGGAGCCGTACCGGCCGACATGGCCCGTGAGCAGCGCGAGGTTGCACAGGGCGAGGACGTTGTCGGTGGCGGTGTGGTGCTCGGTGATGCCGAGCGTCCAGCAGATTTGCGCCCTGCCGGCAAGCGCGTAGTCATGGGCTAGCTTCTTGATGACGTCGGCTGGCACCCTGGTCAAGCGCTCGGCCTCGGCCAGGGTGTAGGGCTCGACCGAAGCGGCGTACTCCGCAAACCCCGCGGTGGCCCGGCCGATGAACTCTTGATTCGCGAGGCCGGCGTGGATGATCTCGCGCCCGATCGCGTTCGCAAGGGCGATGTCGCTGCCCACGTCAATGCCGAGCCAGGTGTCGGCCCACTGCGCCGACGTGGTCCGCCTCGGGTCGACCACATACAGCTTGGCTCCCCGGCGAACCCCCTTCAGCAGGTGGTGGAAGAAGATCGGGTGTGCCTCGCGCGCATTGGAGCCCCACAAGATGACGAGGTCGGTCTCCTCGACCTCTCTGTAGGAGCACGTGCCCCCGCCCGCACCAAAGACTGCCGCCAGACCGGCGACGCTGGGAGCGTGTCAGGTGCGGTTGCAGCTGTCGACGTTGTTGCTGCCCATCACCACCCGGGAGAACTTCTGGGCAAGATAGTTCATCTCGTTGGTGGACTTTGAGCAGCTGAACATCCCGAAGGCGGTACCGGCAGAAAGCGTCCGCGCAAAGCCCGCAGCCGCGACGTCGAGCGCTTCGTCCCAGGAAGCGGGGCGGAGCTTGCCGGCCTCGCGCACCATCGGTTGGGTCAGACGGGCGTTCTGCTTGGCCATGTCGGATGTCCTTCTCGATCTAGCTCTCAGATAGCAGGCAAACCACCAACTGCCCTGATCCTAGCGGCCCTCTCCACCGTCAGCCGACCGGCGGTTGCCCTCGAGGCAGGCTGCTCGCAGCCGCCTAGCCTCCGAGCGCCGCTCTCACGGCCGACTCGATCTCACCGTGAAGGGCGACGTTGGCCTTGCGGTCCCCGTGCACGACCACGAAGACCGGCAGAGCGCTCGCTCTTGCGGCCACCGAGCTCGCGTCCAGGGCGCCCACGAGGTCGCGGGACGTCGCAGGCTCGGTGACCTCGTAACCGCAGGCGCGCACGAGGTCGGCGACCCGAGGGAGCTGGGGCGTGCCGAAGAGCAGCTCGAACTCGGCCTCGCCGAGCTCACTTGCTTGGGGGAGGAAGTTGAAGATGCCGCCGCCGCCGTTGTCGAGCACGACTACCACCGCCTCCATCGAGGGTCCGCCTGCAGCGGTGCGAACGAGCGCGGAGGCGTCGTGCAGAACCGCCAGATCCCCGACGAGCCCGAAGACCGTCTGCTCCGACCTCGCGGCGGCCACTCCGAGCACTGTCGACACGACGCCGTCGATGCCGTTGGCGCCACGGTTCGCGAGCACGCGAGGCGGCCGCGGCCGCGGCCGCCCGAACCACTCGAGATCCCGAACAGGCATCGAGGACGAGGCCACGATGCATCCGTCTCGCGGCACGTACTCGTACAGAGCCCGGGCCACGCCTGGCTCGGTGGTTTCGGCGTGACCGGAGAGGACCCCGTCGATCGCCCTCTGGGCAGCCTCCTCGGCCTCGGCCCACCGGTTGATCCACGGTCCCAGCTCGCGAGCGCTGCCCCCACTGCCCGATGGGTGGCGAGAGGCGGATGGGCGGCGAGATGCGGATGGGTGGCGAGAGGCGGATGGGCGGCGAGATGCGGATGGGTGGCGAGAGGCCGGCGGCAGGGCGGCGCGGGCGAGCACCGAGACGTCCCTTCCGGGATCTCGCCAGGTCCAGCAAGGGTCGAGCGCGATGTGACGCGCACCCTTGCCGACGGCATCAGAGATCCAGCTGCCCAGCACTTTGGACGCCCAGGGGTCGCCGACCCTGAGCACGACCTCGGGCACCATCTCGTCCGCGAAGGCCGTGACCCGCAAGAGGGCATCGGCGGCGCCGATGACGCTGCGATCCGCGCTCCGGCACCCAGAGCGCGGGTCCGCGAGCACCGGCCAGCCGAGCTCAGAGGCAAGCGCCGCGACGTCACCGGCCACCTCTTCCGCCCCGCCGCCCGCGACGATCACGCCTCGCGATCCCGGCCGAAGGTCCTCTGCAAGCTCGGCGGCGAGCCCGCTCGCGGCGGCAAGCTCGCCGGCCCCCGCAAGCTCGCTCGCGCCGGCACGGCCACTTACGCCCAGGAGACCGCCCAAGCCGGCTGGGGCGCCCGCAGGAACGATCCGGTGCCACGGCCCTTGCGGGGCGCGCGCGGCGGGAAGCTCACCTGGCCGCCCGAGGAGCGGCTCGCGAAACGCCAGGTTCAAGTGGACCGGGCCCGGCCCGAGCGGCCCGTCGCGCGCCTCGGCGACCGCACGGCTGGCGAGAGATCTCCAGCTGTCACGGGCGACCTCGTCAGGTACACCGGGCTCGGCGAAGAAACGGACGGCTCGGCCGAAGAGGTGGGTCTGGTCAATCGTCTGCGGCGCTCCGACAGCGTGGAGCTCCGGCGGGCGATCCGCGGTGCAGACTATGAGAGGCACCCGCGCGTGGTGCGCCTCGACCACCGCGGGGTGCAGCTCGGCTGCCGCCGTGCCGCTCGTCGTGAGCACGACGGTGGGGCGACGAGTCGCCAACGCCAGCCCGATCCCGAAGAAACCCGCCCCTCTCTCGTCCAACCGGACGCTCACCTGGAGACCGCCGTGGCGCACGAGAGCAAGAGCAAGCGGGGTCGATCTCGACCCGGGGCAGACCACCGCGTGGGTCACGCCGTTGCGGCTCCACTCGTCGACGAGGGTGGCGCAGAACACCGCAGCCGTGTCGGCAGCTACGTTCGACATCTGTGCCTCTCCAACCGCGTGCCGCCCCGCTCCACCGCAACCGCTCCGGTAAGGGAAAGCGGGTCATTCTCGTGCATGGCTTCACGCAGTCCTCCCAGTCCTGGGCGGCCATCGCCGAGGACCTCGCGCAGGACCACGAAGTCATCGTGCCCGACCTTCCGGGCCACGGCAGCTCCCCGCGGGCATCTGGGGACATCGCGCGGGCTGCCGACCAGCTGGCGGAGAGCTGTGGCAAAGGGACTTATGTCGGGTACTCCCTCGGCGGGCGCATCTGCCTGCACCTCGCCCTGCGCCGCCCGATCCTCGCGGAACGGCTCGTTCTCGTCGGCACAACCGCCGGCTTGGAGGATGCCGAGGAGCGAGCCCAGCGCCGGTTGGCCGACGAGGCGCTCGCGCTCCGGATCGCGGAGGGTGGTGACGCGGGGTTGGCGGGTTTCGTCGAGGAGTGGCTGGCGGGACCGCTCTTCTCTCACCTGAGCGAGAAGCAGGCCGATCGGCCGGCCCGCCTCGTCAACCACGCGGCGGACCTGGCCGGTGCTCTCCGCCACCTCGGCCTTGGAACCCAGCTGCCGATCTGGGCGCAGGCGCGCGGCCTCAACATGGCCGTGCTCGTGGTCGCAGGTGAGAGGGACCCGAAGTTCGTGGCGCTCGGCGAGCGTCTGGCCGGGGCGATCGGGCACAACGCCCTCTTCCTCCTCGTCCCCGGTGCCGGTCACGCCGTGCCCTTCGAGCAGCCGCAGGCATTTGCCAACCTCGTGCGCTCTTTCGTCGCCGGTGAGGTGTGGCCGCCTCCCCCGGTCCCCGTGGCGGAGGCCTGAGACACTCACCAGGCGATCCCGGCGGCAAGAAGGACGCCGAAAGCAAGCAGGAGCCGGCCGGTCATGACGAGCACCGGCACGAGATGTCGGCCGCTCGCACCCTTTAGGACCGACCGCGCGGGGCTGAGGGCCAGGACCGCGGCGGCGAGCGCGATGAGCGCGAGCGGGCGTTTCGTGCCAAGGATCGCGACGACGACGAAGGATCCGACGAGGCATGCCACGTACATCCAGCGCGTGCGAAGGTCGCCGATCCTTACCGCCAGCGTCCGCTTGCCCGACAACGCGTCGGTCGGTATGTCGCGCAGGTTGTTGACGACGAGCACCGCGACCGAGAGCAGGCCAACCGGCACGGCTGCGAGAACCGCAAGGCCGGTGACTCGCTCCAGGCTCACGTACGCGCTGCCGACGACCGCGACAAGGCCGAAGAACACGAACACGAACGCCTCGCCGAAGCCGGCGTACCCATAGGGTCGCGGACCGCCGGTGTAGAACCAGGCAGCCGCCACCGACACCGCTCCGACCAGGAGGAGCCATGGCGACGTGGCGATGGCCAGGGCTAGTCCGGCCAGGCCGGCGACACCGAAGCTCAGCCAGGCCGCCAGGCGCACCGCTCCCGGTGCCGCGAGGCCACCGGCGACAAGACGGACCGGGCCGACGCGGTCTGCATCCGTGCCCCTGACGCCGTCGGAGTAGTCGTTCGCGTAGTTCACGCCGACCTGCAGGGCGAGCGACACGATAAGGGCCGCCACCGAGCGCCACCAGATGACGTGGCCCTGCGCGCCGGCGACGGCCGTGCCCACGAGGACGGGCACGACGGCGATCGGAAGGGTCCGCGGCCGCGCACCGGCCACGAACGCGGCCCTGGTGCTCATCGTCTGATCGGATGGTCCCTGCAGGAGAGCCTCTCAGGGCCGGCGAGGGAACCGGGAGAAGTCCGGGGCCCTCTTCTCGACATAGGCGTTGCGTCCTTCCTGGCCCTCCTCGGTCATGTAGAAGAGCATTGTCGCGTCGCCCGCCAGTTGCTGGATGCCCGCGAGCCCGTCGTCGGCTGCATTGAAACCCGCCTTCAGCATGCGCAGGGCTATCGGCGAGAGCTCGTTCATCGTGCGGCACCACACCAGGGTCTCGTCCTCCAGCTGGTCGAGCGGCACCACGGCGTTCACGAGACCCCAGGACAGAGCCTGCTTCGCGTCGTACTGACGGCAGAGGAACCAGATCTCCTTCGCGCGCTTGATCCCGATCGTGCGCGCCAGCAGCCCGGCGCCAAAGCCACCGTCGAAGCTGCCGACCCTCGGGCCGCTCTGGCCGAAACGGGCGTTGTCCGCAGCGATCGTGAGGTCGCAGACGAGGTGGAGCACGTGACCACCGCCGATTGCATAGCCGGCCACCATCGCGACGACGGGCTTTGGGAGGCGGCGGATCTGGATCTGCAGGTCGAGCACGTTGAGCCGGCCGATGCCTCGTCTCGCGACCTCGTCGTCACCGAGGTAGCCGTCGTCGCCACGGATTCTCTGGTCACCTCCCGAGCAGAAGGCATGAGGCCCTTTGCCCGTGAGGATTATCACGCCAACCTCGGGATCGTCCCGGGCGGCCTCGAAGGCACGGGAGAGCTCGAAGAGCGTCTGGGGGCGAAAAGCGTTGCGCACCTCTGGCCGACAGATCGTGATCTTCGCGACCGCCTCGGCCGTCGCGTAGGAGATGTCCTGGTAGTCGCCTGTTTCTTTCCAGTCGGCCGGCATGGCGGCCAGGCTACCGCCAGCACGTCGTCGGTGACACCTCCTGGCTTGCGGCCCCCTCTGGCTTGCGGCCCTCTCTGGCTTGCGGCCCTCTCTGGCTTGCCGCACCTACTGGCGGGCGGTGCCTACTGGCGGGCGGTGCCTACTGGCGGGCGGTGCCGGCTTCGGGCAGCCTGGTCGGATGCGCCGGCTCATCGCTATCGCCCTGCCGGGCGGACCGGATTTCGTGGACGAGCTGCAGCGAGCCTGGGACGAGGGCGATGCCGTGCTCCCGATCGACCTACGGCTCGCGCCGCCCGCGCGCGCGCGGCTGCTCGAGTCCCTGCGACCCGCCCGGTTGATCGGCCCGGACCACACGGCGGCCGAGCTCGGCGGATCTCAGCCCGTCGAGGAGGGCGATGCCCTCGTGATGGCCACGAGCGGCACGACCGGTGAGCCGAAAGGCGTCGTGCTCACCCATGACGCCGTTGCGGCCTCCGCCCACGCGACGAGCCTCCGCCTCGGGGTCGACGCGGACCGCGATGGCTGGTGGGCCTGCCTGCCGTTGTCCCACATCGGCGGCCTCTCCGTCGTGACGAGGTCCCTGTTGGGAGACGTGAGGTGCGAAGTGGTCGCGGGTTTCTCTGAGGAGGGGGCGGCGAGGGCGCTCAGCGGTGGCGCCACGCTCACGTCCCTCGTGCCCACTGCGCTGCGGCGGCTGGAGCCCGATGTCATCGCCGGGTTCCGCTGGGTCGTCCTCGGGGGCCAGGCGCCACCGGCGGTGCTGCCCCCCAACGTCGTCGCGACCTACGGGATGACCGAGACGGGCAGTGGGCTCGCCTACGACGGATATGCGATCGAGGGGGCCGCGGTGCGCCTCGTGGGCGGCGAGGTCCAGGTGCGCGGCCCGATGCTGTTTCGTTGCTACCGGGACGGGCGCGACCCGAAGGACGCCGAGGGGTGGTTCGCGACCGGAGACGCCGGCACTCTCCTGCAGGACGGGCGGCTCGTGGTGCACGGGCGGCTCGGCGACATGATCATCAGTGGGGGTGAGAACATATGGCCGGCTGCCGTCGAGGCGGCGATGGCGGGCCACCCGGCTCTGAGCGAGGTCGCCGTCGCGGGGGTCGCGGACCCAGAGTGGGGCGAACGCGTCGTGGCCTATGTGGTGCTCGCTGACGGGGATCGCGCGCTGGGTGACCCCGAGCGCGGGCGGCGGGCGGCCGCAGGGCGCGCGCTGGGTGACCCCGAGCGCGGGCGGCGGGCGGCCGCAGGGCGCGCGCTGGGTGACCCCGCTGACGGGGATCGCGCTCCGGCTCGCGGCGCGCCCGGGCGGCTCCTGGCCGAGCTGCGAGAGCTCGTCGCGGCCGAGATCGCCTCGTACGCGGCTCCGCGCGAGGTCGTCATCGTGGACGCGATCCCAAGGACGGCTCTCGGTAAGGTCCGGCGCGATCGGCTCGCCTTGCTGAGGGGCGAGACCGTCGGGGGTTGAGCGGTGGGCTGTGGGGGCTGGGCGGCGGATTTGCCGTGCAGCTATCCCGGATTTGCCGTGCAACTACCCCGCCATCGGCACGACCAACGGGCGCACGGCGGCATACGAGGGGACCGCTCGGTGGTACTCCGAATCGAACAGGGGCGACGTGATGAGAAAGTCCGCGGTTGCGCGGTTGGATGCCACCGGAATGTTCCACACGACGGAGATGCGAAGCAGCGCCTTCACGTCGGGATCGTGGGGCTGTGGCTCCAGCGGATCCCAGAAGAACAGCAGCAGGTCGATCTTGCCTTCGGCGACCTTGGCTCCGAGCTGCAGGTCGCCGCCGAGGGGACCGCTCATGAGGCGCTCGACCGGGAGCCCGAGCTCTGCCTCGATCGCCGCACCGGTTGTGCTCGTGGCAATGAGCTCGTGGTGCGCGAGCAGCTCCTTGTTGCAAACGGCCCACTCGACGAGGTCCGTCTTCTTGTTGTCGTGGGCGACGAGGGCAATCCGCATCGGAGCTGCAGCCGACGGCCGAGATCGCCTGGCGGGAATCTGAAGGGAGGAGTCGGGCCTTGAGGTCACTCGAGAGTTCTAGCCGTCGAAGATGACAGCACGAGCCCGCCTTGTCGTCTTCGGCGTAACGGCTCTGTGAACATCTCGAGATGCGTGGGCGGGCTCGGTTAGGGGCGGTCCTGCGCCAGGCGGAACTCGAGCCAGCTGCCAGCGGGCCTGGAAGCCTCGCGTGATCGGAAACCCGACCAAACTAGTAATCTATTCTCATGTTCAGTTTCCCCGACCCGGTCGACGAGCGAGCCGCACGCACAGTCGCCCTAGGAGTGGTGCTCCTTGGGCTGGCCGCTGTCGTCTCCCGCCAGGCCATCCTGCTCGTGCCACTGGCATATGGGTTTTGGGCTCGACTCCTCACCGGCCCGAAGCTGAGCCCGCTCGGACAGCTGGCCACCCGAGTCGTGGCTCCCTCCCTGCCCGGGCGGCCCCGCTTGGTTCCCGGCCCGCCCAAGCGCTTCGCGCAGGGAATTGGCGTCGCATTCTCCTCGACGGCGCTAATCCTCTGGTACGGGTTCGGCTCGAGCGCCGCCTATGTCGTAGTCAGCCTCCTTGTGGCCGCGGCCTTCCTCGAGGCGGCCTTCGGGCTCTGCCTAGGTTGCAAGAGCTTCGCGATGTTGATGCGGATCGGGGTCGTTCCTGCCAGGCTCTGCCAGGCGTGCGCCGACCTCACGCTCCACCAGCCGTCCTAGGACGCTCGGACGGCCCGCGTGGCGCAAAAGCACATGGCTTCCCCGTTGGCGAGCCGCGACCCAACCGAGCTTGCCTAGAGAGAGATCAGCTGTTCGCCGGAGGCGACCGGGAAGCGCCCGCTAAAGCAGGGCGCCCGCTCAAGCAGGAAGTGCGAGCGTGCGTCGCACGACCCCCCATGTCCAGGGTTCGGCCATCTTCGCGCAGAGCCTCCACGTAGAGACCGAGCGCCTCTTCGGCGTTCGTGAGGGCCTGCTCGGCACCTCTGCCGCGGTCGAGGTGACTCACTCCCGGTGATCGGGGCGGGGCACTGGCAATGCGCATCTGTTGGACAGGGGACGCTCCCCGACGAGATGATGGGCGCCCTCCGTCGCGTCCGCGGGGTCATCCACGAGTACCGACTGGCCGTATGACCTCGCCGGATGTGTGTTCGGCACACACAAGCACGGCACGCGAAGATGGCGTCATGACCGCCCTCTTGCGCACGCTCCTCGAGAGCACGTCTACCCTGCTCGCGGATGCGGACGCCGAAGGTCACATTCTCCTAAGGAGCGACCGCGCCGGGTCCATGCAGCTCTACGAACTGGTCCCAGGTACCGGACTCCTCCAACGCACCGCGCTGGATGACCCGGTGAGTGAGGCACGGTTCCTCACCGGCTCGCGCCTTGCGGTGATCGCGGTGGACTCGGGCGGCAATGAGCGTCACCAACTCTACCTCGTCGACCTGGATGCGGACGGACTGCCGGCTTCCACGCTTTCGGCGCTCTCGGCGATCACCTGCTCGCCCGAGCATGGGCACCACCTGGCCGGAGTGTCGCCGACCGGCGACCAGATCGCCTACCTCTCGAACAGGCGCAACGGAGTGGACTTCGACCTCTGGGTCTACAGCCGGGCGACGGCCGAGCATCGAACGCTGCTTGCCGAGGGAGGGTGGTGCCAGCCGTCGTCTGGCTACTCGCCCGACGGGAGGTATTTGGCGATCGGACGGCCCGGGCCGCGCCCCCTCGATATTGACCTGGTCATCGTCGATGTGGAAACCGGCGAGGGGCACGTGCCCATCCCGCACCCCGATGAGGCGGCGCGGGTCGGAGCGCCGGCGTGGGTCGACGAGTCGACTTTCCTCGTGTCCTCGGACGTCGGACGCGACCGGACCGGGCTCCTCCGCCACGACCTCTCGACGGCCACGACCACTCCGGTCGACGGCGTCGGCGAGGAATGGGACGTAGAAGCCGTATCGAGTGACGACGGCAGCGTCGTCCTTGTGATCGAGAACTGCGACGGCGCGCACCGAATGCGCCTTTTCGACCCGGACTCGGGCTACCTCACCGGCGAGGTTCCGACGGTCGAGCCCGGGGTGGTTGCCTCACACGCGATCGCCCCGCCGCGCCTGCCCGGAGACGGCTCGAGGATCTACTACTCGCTCTCGACGCCCCGGCGCCCCGGCGACGTGTGGGTGAACGATCGGCGCACCGCGACCACCCGCCAGCTGACGGAGAACCCATCTGCGATCGACCCTGCCGCCCTCGTCGCTCCGGTGTCCGAGACCGTCCGCTCCTTCGACACAGAAAGCGTGCCGCTCTCGGTCTACCGGCCGCAGACGCCCGGCTCCCCGCCCGTCGTCGTGGTGGTTCACGGCGGTCCGGAGTCCCAGGCGGTGCAGTCCTTCAACCCGATCGTCCAGGCGCTCGTGACAGAGGGCTACGGCGTGGTGGTGCCCAACGTCCGGGGTTCCACCGGCTACGGCAAGCGCTACGCCTCGCTCGACGATACGACCAAGCGTCTCGACTCGGTCCGGGACCTCGAGGCGGTGTACTTGTGGCTCGCCGGCGCGGGGTTCGACCCCGAGCGCGCGGCCCTCTGGGGAGGGTCCTACGGCGGCTACATGGTGCTGGCGGGCCTGGCGTTCCAACCCGACTGCTGGGCCGCCGGCGTGGATATCGTCGGCATCTCCAATCTTGTCACCTTCCTCGAGCGCACCTCCGACTACCGGCGTGCGCACCGGGAGCGCGAGTACGGGTCACTTGTCCACGACCGGGCGTTCCTCGACGCCGCGTCCCCGCTCACCCACGTTCAATCGATGCGGGCGCCGCTGTTCGTCATCCACGGCCGTAACGACCCGCGGGTGCCCCTGCACGAGGCAGAACAGCTACTGGCTGCGCTCGAGGGCCGAGGGATTTTCTGCGAGCTCGTCGTCTACGACGACGAAGGCCACGGCCTTGCCCGGCTACAGAACCGGATCGACGGCTACGGTCGCGCCATCGCGTTCTTGGGGTCCATCTTCGGCCCGGACCGATGACCGCACGCGTCAAAGGTGACGGATAACGGCGCCGAAGCGCGTGCCGCTAGCGCCGCTTCGCGCAGGTCCGTCTCAGGCCGTGGTCCTCGTCCCGGCGTTCGGGCGCCCACCCGCGTGTCGTTCCCGCGTTGACCGGGGATGGTCGACTCTTCTCAGTCGGGGCGTCGCGAGATGAACACGAGCTCGCGGCCGGGTCGATCTGGAGCCTCCCTGACGTCTATCACCGCGAAACCCGCCTCCCCCAGTGAGTCCTCGATCTGAGTCCGGCTTCGGAACCGAAGCGTCGAGTCCGAGGTGTATATGGCACCGTCAGCCTCGAAGATGTAGGTCGAGCGGAACGAGACGAGGTCCTGGCGCACATCGGTCACCTCCACCCAGTGCTCGACCGGTCCGACACCGACGAGCACGACCTGCGTGCAGGTCGCTTCCCGGGTCCAGCGAAGCCACGCCTGGTCCTCGGGTACGCGGCTCTCAAAGACCAGGTGGCCACCTGGTCGCAGCGCTCGGTGGCAAGCCCCGAGGGTGATTGACCACTCGTCGTCGGTGACGAAGGCCTGGGCGACATTGCCCGTCATGGTCGCAAGGTCGACCCGAAGGGCTGGTCGCGCACCCAAATCGCCATGCACCCACGCGACGCGGTCGGCACCGCGCTTGTTGCGAGCGACCTCCAGCGAGGCGCCTGCGGGGTCCAGGGCGGTCACGTCCATGCCTCTGCTCGCCTGCATGCAGGCGAAGGTTCCGGTGCCACAGCCGATGTCGAGCACGCTCGTCGCGCCGAATTCGTCGACTATGGCGCTGTAGGCCTCCAGATCCGATCGGTCGGGGTCCAGGGGGTCGTAGACATCGGCGAGGCGAGGGATCTCGAAGTGCGCATCAGCCACCGCGTAACCTTACGGAACAGAGCCGACTGGCCGTGGTTGGGTCGCCGGCGATATGGGACGCGTCGACGGCGGACTTCTGGGACGGCTCGAGCAGATCGTTGGGGATACATCTGAGCTCACCGCCGCGCCAAGGCGCCCCCTCTGGATATATGAAGTGGCACCGGTATATACTGTTGGCATGTCTAAGCATCTAGTGGACATCGACGAGAACGCTCTAACGGCAGCCCGGGCCGAGCTGGGCACCGCAAGCATGAAAGAAACGGTCAATGAGGCCCTGAAGCGGGCCGGCGCGGGCAGAGACGCCAAGGTCCGCGAGGCCCTCGACCGCCTCGGTCGCCGCAACCTGCCCCCTCGCGAGGAAGCGTGGCAGTAACCCACCTGGTCGATACCAGCGTGATCAGTCGCCTCGGCGAGCCGGCCGTGCGCGCCGTTGTTGACCCGCTCACCCACACCGGCCAGATCGGCCGAGCTGGGATCACCGACCTCGAAGTTGGCTACGGCAGCCGCAACGCTCGGGAATGGGACCAGGACATGGCCGACCTCTCAGTGTTCAAGCTGGTCGAGACGACCGCCGAACATGTTCAGCGCGCTCGGCAAGTGCAACGGCTGTTGGCCTCACGAAGCCAAAGGGGCCGAAAGGTACCTGACCTGCTCATCGCCGCTGCGGCTGAGCAGGATCGTCTCGTGTTACTCCACTACGACTCGGACTTCGACCTGATCGCGAAGGTGACAGGCCAGCAGTGCCAGTGGGTGGTACCAGCCGGCACCATCGATTGAGTTGCGTGTCTCTAGGCCGGCGTTGGGAGTCACCCTGGAGTTGAGATATCGGGATGGTCCAGCCGAAGGTTATGGGATGGTCTCGCTCGGTGTACCACGATATTGCGGAACAGTTGGCTCATAGGGAATGAGGAAGCCATCGAGCAGATCACCCGCTTGCTCGACAGCTCAGAGGTAGAGACCACCAACA